>JAJZRQ010000028.1:0-26089 GCA_021802585.1 Chloroflexota bacterium | reverse complement strand
CTGCCGGGGACGGGGGCTGGCCCCACCTCGAAGACGCCGGGTGCCCGGCTGGCTCGGCGACCGCGACGTCCGTAGCGTTCTGGTCATCGATCGCGATCGGACCCGATCCCGGCTCGTGGACGGGGCGGATCGGCGCGGACCCGGGCGTGGCGCCCGCGGGCGCCGGCCGACGAGGCCGATCGCCGCACCTGGAGGCAGGAGTCCGTGACGGTCCATCGGCGGTTCCTCTACGGGGGGATCTTCCTCATCGCGGCGGGCGGCGTGCTGCTCGTCGTCAACGGCGCGTCGGTCGACCGCGACGACGTCGCCGCGGCCCTCCGGCTCTGGCCGGTCGCGGTCATCGCCCTCGGCGTCGGCCTCCTCCTCCGGCGGACGCGATTCGACGTGGCGGGCGGGATGCTCGCTGCGGCGATGCCGGGGCTCCTCCTCGGCGGGGTCGTGGCGGCGGCGCCGGCACTGCCGCACGGGTGCGGCGACGTCCGCCCCGTCGCCCTCCGGACGGAGACGGGCGCGTTCACCGGGACCGCCGCCGTCGACCTCCGGATCGCGTGCGGGGACCTCTCCGTGACGACGGCGCCGGGGAGCGGCTGGCAGGTCGACGTCGGGAGCGGCTCCGGCGGCGCGCCGGTCGTGAGCGCGTCGCCAGGCCGCCTCGCGGTCGCGTCGGCCACGTGGCACGGGCCGTTCGACTGGGCCGGCGGCGGCGACGTGTGGCGGGTCGCCCTGCCGACGGCCGGCCGCCTCGACCTGGCGACGGAGATCGACGCCGGACGGGGCACGCTCGACCTCGGGGGCGCCGAGCTCGGGGACGTCCGGGTCGTCGTGAACGCCGGCAAGGTGACCCTCGACCTCGAGGGCGCATCCCTCGGACACCTCTCGCTCCGCGCGAACGGAGCCTCGGCCGCCGTGAGCCTCCCGGCGACGGGCGACTTCGGCGCCGACCTCGCCGTGAACGCCGGGTCGATCCGGATCTGCGCCCCGGCCGACCTCGGCCTGCGGATCCGCCAGGAGGGCTCCCTCGCGAGCCACCGGTACGCGGGGCTCGTGCGGAGCGGCGACGCCTGGGTGAGCCCGAACGACGCGACGGCCGTCCACCACGCGGACGTGACCGTGACCGCGAACGTTGGTAGCGTGGACGTCAACCCCGAAGGAGGGTGCAGGTGAACCCCCGTCGTCTCTACCGCTGCCGCCACGATCGACGGCTGGCGGGCGTCGCCGCCGGCATGGCGGAGTACCTCGAGCTCGATCCGACCCTCGTCCGGGTCCTCTGGATCCTGTCGGTCTTCCTCGGCGGCTTCACGATCGTCCTCTACGTGATCCTCGCCTTCGTCATCCCCCTCGAGCCCCTCGGCGGGCCGGTCCCCGGGTCGTGGCCGGGAGCCGCGTCCCCGGCGGGCGCGGCCGGCGCAGGCGCGGAGCCGACCTGGCACGCGCACGCCCCGGTGGAACGGGAGGCCGGCGCCCCGGGCGGCCGGGGAGCCTTCGTCCTCGGCATCCTCCTCGTCGTCTTCGGCGCGATTGCCCTCGCCAACGTCCTCTTCCCGGCCTGGGTCGCCGCCGCGGCGCTCGGGCCGGCCTTCCTCGTCGCCCTCGGCGTCGCCCTCCTCGTGGGGGCGACCCGCCGGAGTCCGACCGCACCGTGATCGGGCTGCCGTTCCTCGTCCTCGGGATCCTCCTCGTCCTGAGCGCCCTCCTGGGCGCCCGGGTCGGGAGGCCCGGACGAGGGGCGGCGGCGGCGTTCGTCCTCTCCCCGCTCCACCCCGCCGCGTGGTACGCGACGTTCGCGATCCTCGCGGGATCGTGGGTGGAGCTCGTCGCGTTCGTCGTCGTCACCTCGCTCTTCTCGTCGGGCGCCTCGCTCCTCGTCGTCGGGATCGGCATCGTCGTCATCGGCCTCGGGATCGAGGCGAGCCGGGTCGTCGCCCGGGTCGAGCGGCGCCGGGCGGCGATCGCCGACGCCCGGCCGCTCCTCCCGCACCTCTACCGGCCGTACGGCCGCGGGCTCCAGGACCTCCTCCTCGCCGTCTTCACGGACCTCAACCGCTGGCGCGACGTCGTCTACGTCTTCGTCGCGTTCCCGCTCACGCTCCTCGAGCTCGTCGTCGTCGTCACGCTCTGGACGGCCGCCCTCGTTCTCGTCGCGGTGCCCCCCTGGTACGCGATCGCGGGCCCGGCGGGCTTCGGCGCCGTCGCGACGCCGATCGCGCCGGTCGTGCCGGGCACGGCGGCCTTCGCGCCGGGCTGGGTCGCCCTCGTCGCCGGGGTCGTCGGGGTCGTGCTCCTCCCCGTCGCGGCGTCGGTCGCCCGGGGGCTCATGGCCCTCCACCGCGCGGTGATCTCGGGGCTCCTCTGCGACTCCGAGCAGCGCCGGCTCGAGCGGCGGGTGGAGGTGCTCGAGGGGAGCCGGCGGGCGGTCCTCGACGTCGAGGCGAGCGAGCTCCGCCGGATCGAGCGCGACCTCCACGACGGCGCCCAGCAGCGGCTCGTCGCCCTCGCGATCGACCTCGGGCTCGCGGCGGAACGGATCGATTCGGACCCGGATTCCGCCCGGGCGCTCGTCGTCGACGCTCGGGACCAGGCCCGCCAGGCGCTCGCGGAGCTCCGCGACCTCGTGCGCGGGATCGCTCCCGCGATCCTCCTCGACCGGGGCCTCGTCGCCGCGCTCGGCTCGATCGCCGGCCGCTGCCCGGTGCCGACCGTCGTGGAGAGCATGCTGCCCCAGGGAGCGCGGCTGCCCGACGCGGCGGAGCGGGCCGCGTACTTCGTCGTGGCGGAGGCCCTGGCGAACGTCGCGAAGCACGCCTCCGCCACGCGCTGCGAGGTCCGCGTCCGACCCGACGGCCCGCCGGAGGCGGTGCGGCTCGTCGTCGAGGTCCGTGACGACGGCGCCGGCGGCGCGCGGATCGTCCCGGGCGGCGGGCTCGCCGGGCTGGCGAACCGGGTGCAGGCGCTCGACGGCTCGATCGCCGTCGAGAGCCCGGAGGGCGGCCCGACGGTCATCCGCGCCGTGCTCCCGGTGGGGTCCGTGCGGCCCGCCGACGCGGCGCTGCCCGCTGCGGCGGCGGAAGGCGCCGGAGGGGCGGGCGCGGCCGGCGCTCAGGAGCCGAGGTAGGCGAGGACGGCGAGGACGCGCCGGTGGTCGTTCGGCGACTCGGGCAGCTCGAGCTTCCCGAAGATGTTGCTGATGTGCTTCTCCGTCGCCCCCTCGGTGATGCCGAGGAGCTCGGCGATCCCGAGGTTCGTCCGCCCCTCGGCCATCGCGGCGAGCACCTCCCGCTCGCGCGGCGTGAGGGCCTGGAGCCGGTCGGTCGCCCGGCGCGGGACCATGAGCTGGGCGACGACCTCGGGGTCGAGGGCGGTCCCGCCGCGGGCGACGCGCCGGAGAGCGTCCATGAACTCGCGGACGTCGGCCACGCGGTCCTTGAGGAGGTAACCGACGCCCCCGCCGCGGTCGGCGAGGAGCTCCGCGGCGTACTCCCGCTCGACGTACTGGCTCAGGACGAGGACCGGCGTGCCGGGGACCCGGCTCCGGGCCTCGATCGCGGCCCGGAGCCCCTCGTCGCGCTGCGACGGCGGCATCCGGACATCGACGACCGAGACGTCGGGCCGGTGCTCCACGACCGCGGCGACGAACGAGGGGCCGTCGCCGACCTTCGCGACGACGACGCCGCCGGAGTCGGCGACGAGCCGGGCGAGGCCCTCCCGGATGAGCGCCGAATCCTCGGCGATGACGACCCGCAGCGGCTGGCTCTCCACCCCGCGATCATGCACCACGCGCAGGGCCGCCTCGGGCCTCAGTTCACCGGCGACGGCCGCGAATCGAACAGGACCGAGCCGCCGAAGCGCCCGTGGAGGCCGTCGTCGAGGTAGTCGGCGAGGTTCCCGAGCTCGACGCAGGCGAATGCCACCTGGTCCGCCGTGAGGTCGATCGCGGTGAGGTCCATCGTCACGACGACCTGGCGCTCGGTCCAGATCGCCCGCCCGAACCGGACGGTGCGGTTGACGTCGTTCAGCGCGCCGAGGAGCTCGGGCGTCCCGGGGATGTCGCGGAGGATCGGTGCGAAGATCCGGACGACCGGCGGGACGCCGTCGAGCAGCCGCACGAACATGAGGACGCTCCCGAGCCGGACCGGGTAATCCCCGTCCTCGTCCCGGATGAGCTCGTCGAGGTGGAGCCAGCCCCGGAGGCCGGCCTCGACCTGCGCCCGGAGCTCGTCGAGCGGAGGCCGCGGCCGCGCCCGGGGTCGCGGCGTCGGGGTCCGCGCCTCGGCCTCGATCCCGAGGTCGAGCTCCGCGACCGGCCCGCGCTCGAACGACTGGTGGCGATAGCGCAGCTCGTCGGGGGCCCCGATCGCGAAGACGTCGCGGAGGGTCCGGACCGCGAGCCGGGCGACGTCCTCGAAAGAGGCCGGCAACGGGAAATCCCGGAACAGGTTCCGGCCGGGCTCGTCCGGACCGGGCCGCTCCCAGCCGATCTCGTCGAGCTGGGCCTCCTGGGCCGGGGTGAGCGGCCGGCCCGGTGGGAGGTACGGGCTGCCGACCGCCTCGGCCCGCAGCCCCGCCGACCCGCCCCGGGAGCGGACGTGGTGCGCGAACTGGACGTAGTAGCCGGGGGCGTCGGCGCCCGCCGCCTGGGTCAGCGTGAGGAACGTCTCGCCGGCCATCCGCCCGAGCGCGGCGGCGAGGCGGCGCTCGAAACCGGCCCACGTGAGGCGCGGCCGGGGGCGGCGGCGCACGGGCGCGTCCCGGCTCTCGCCCTGCCGATCAGTCATCGCCGCGTCCGCCGTTCCATGGCATCCATTGTCCCACCGTCACGGGCAGCCGCCCGCGCGGGCCGGGGCGTTTGACGCATCCGGCCGGGAGGTCCATCCTCCTGCAACGCGTTGCATTACGCCGTCCCGACACCATGGGGTGCGTCGTCCCCGGGAGGCCTGCCGTGCCCGTCTTCGATCTTGCGCCGCTCGGCGCCATCACCGCCGCGAGCGTCGGCGTCCTCGTCACCGGTCTGCTCCTGGGGTTCCGTCACGGCTTCGACTGGGACCACATCGCCGCGATCACCGACATCACCTCGACGTCGGCGGCGGCCGACGCCGGGGTCGACCTCCATGACGCCCGGCACGCCTCGGCGCCCCACGAGCACGCCCACGGCGGCCCCTCGGAGCTGGCCGTCCACGATGCGCGCGGCGGCGCGGCACGCCCCGCGCACGACACGCCGGGCGCGATGCTCGCCGTGCCGGAGCCGGGCGATGGCGCGATCGCGCTGGCGGCAACGCCGGCTCTCGGGGCCTTGCCGCTCCGCCGGTCGCGGCTGCTCCACGAGCAGCGGCACGCGATTCTCCTCGGAACGCTCTACGCGCTCGGGCACGCGACCGTCGTCTTCATCCTCGGGCTCCTCGCCCTCGCCTTCGGGGCGGTCCTCCCGTCGTGGGTCGACCCGATCATGAGCCGGGTCGTGGGGCTGACCCTCCTCCTCCTCGGCATCTGGGTGTTCGTGTCGCTCGTCCAGTACCTCCGCAACGGCACCCAGTTCCGCCTGCGGAGCCGGTGGATGCTCGTCTTCGACGGCATCCGCTACGGGTGGCGGCGGCTCCAGGCGAAGCTCCACGGCCATGAGCACGTCGCGCCGCTCGAGATGAGCTCGTACGGCCGCCGCACGGCATACGGGGTGGGGATGATCCACGGGATCGGCGCGGAGACCGGCTCCCAGGCCCTCCTCATCGCGGCCGTCGGCGGCGCGGCAGGCGCCGGGCTCGGGATCCCGATGCTCGTCGCCTTCATCATCGGGCTCCTCGCCTCGAACACGCTCGTCGTCGTCGTGTCGGCGACGGGGTTCGTCGCGGGGCAGGCCCGGCAGCGCCTCTACGTCGCGATCGGCGTCCTCGCCGGGAGCTTCAGCGTCGTCGTCGGCCTGACATTCCTCCTCGGCGCCGAGAGCTTCCTCCCGGACCTCCAGCGCGTGATCTTCGGGGCGTCCTGACGTCCGCGGGGCGCGTGCCGCGGGCCCGGTGACGCCGCGGGCCGCCCATGGCGTGCCGGGGGTGCCGCGGGCGCGGGCCGCCCTCCGCGCGGGCGCGCGGCGTGGTGCCGCGGGCGTGGGCGCGCTTCGGCGACGGGGTGTATCGTAGTCATGACTACGAACTGCACGCACCCCACGGAAACGGACGGCGAACGGCGCGATGGATTCCACGATGACGACGGTGGGCGGCGGAGCCGCGACGCTCGCCGGCCCCTCCCCGACCGACGACCCTGGTCCACTCGCCTTCGAGGCGAGCCTCGGCTTCCGACTCGGACGTGCCCATCGGGCCGTCCGCAGCGCCTGGGAGAGCCGGATCGCGGACCTCGGGCTGAGCGGCCCGCAGGCGGGCATGTTGCGCGCGGTCGCCGAGCGCCCGGGGATGGGGCTCCGGGAGCTCGCCCGGCGCCTCCGCACCGACGCCATGAACGCGAAGCGCCTCGCCGACGGGCTCGAGCGGGCCGGGCTCATCGCCTCCGGCCCCGACCCGGACGACCGGCGGCGGCGCGTCCTCCGGCCCACCGAGCCGGGCCGCGCCGCGGCCGCCGAGGTCGAGCGACGCTCCGCGGCGTGGCGGCGCCGCCTCGAGGCGATCCTCGGGCCGGACGACGCGGAACGGCTGCGGGAACTCCTCCTCCGGATCGAGGAGGGAGTCGCCGCGCTTCCCGCGCCGACCGGGGGGCAGTCGGATGGCTGAGCCGGATCGCCCGGGTCGCGGGTCGCGCGCCGCACGGGCCCCGTCACTGCCGCTGGGGGCCGCCTTCTCCGTCCCGGCGTATCGCCGCTACTGGGCGAGCCAGCTCGTGTCGGGGGTCGGAACCTGGTCGCAGGCCGTCGCCCAGGCCTGGCTCGTCCTCCAGCTCACCGGCTCGCCGGTCGCGCTCGGCACGGTGACGACGCTCCAGTTCCTCCCGATGCTCGTGTTCCCGCTCCTCGGCGGGGCCGTCGCCGACCGGCTGCCGCGCCGCCGCCTCCTCATCGCGACCCAGACCGGCGCGCTCCTCCAGGCCCTCGTCCTCGGCTACCTCGTCGCGACCGGCACGGCCCAGTACTGGGAAGTCGGCGTGCTCGCGCTCCTCCTCGGGCTCACGAACGCGTTCGGCACGCCGGCGCAGCAGGCGCTCGTGCCGGAGATCGTCGGTCGCGACCTCGTCGGCAACGCCGTGGCCCTCAACAGCATCCAGTTCAACGTCGCGCGGCTCCTCGGGGGCGCGGTCGGAGGGATCACGGTCGCCACGTGGGGGATCGCCGCGGCGCTCTTCTTCAACGCGGTGAGCTACCTCCCCGCGATCGCCGTCCTGGTGACGATCCGGCCCGCCTTCGCCGCGGTCCGGGCCGGCGGCGCGCGGGTGCGCGTCACCCGCGAGATCCGGGACGGCCTCCGCTACGCGGTCGGCACGCCGTCCGTCCGGCGCGTGCTCGCGCTCTTCGGGATCGTCGGGCTCCTCGGCTTCAACTGGCAGGTCGCGGTGCCGCTCCTCGCCGTCTCCCTCGGCGCGGGCCCGACCGGGTTCGGGGCGCTCATGTCGGCGTTCGGGGCCGGCTCGCTCGGCGCCGGGATCCTCCTCATGAGGAGTCGGGACGCGACGGAGGGGCGCCTTGCCCTCGGCGGCATCGCCCTGGGGGTCGTCCTCGTCCTCCTCGGCCTCTCGTCGTGGTACGGCGTGAGCCTCGTCCTCATGGTGGCGGCCGGCCTCAGCGGGATCGTGGCGACGGTCACGACGAACACGCGCCTCCAGCTCCTGACCCCCGACGAGCTCCGCGGCCGGGTCATGAGCCTCTACGTCATGCTCCTCGGGGGGACGACGCCGTTCGGGGCCCTCCTCCTCGGCGGCATCGCCGAGGTATGGGGGATCCGGGCCGGGCTCCTCCTCTTCGGCATCCTCACGATCGCCGGGCTCCTCGCGGTCCTCGCCCTCGACCGCGGGCGGGCGACCGCGGCGGGCCCCGTGGCCGGCGGGCCGGGCACGGTCCCGGGCCGGTAGGAGCCATACCCGTCTTCGTCGCCCTCGGGTCGTTCGTCACCACGCTGACCGGCGGGTGGGTCGCGCTGCGCGTGCGGGACCGCCGCCATCTCGCTCGCGCTCCACCGCGGCCACGAGGGCGAGTACGCCGGCCACCGGCACCAGCCGGTCATGGGCCTCCCCGCAGGGTCCGGCCTCGCGGCCCGAGGCCGGGGCGCGGAGGGCGGCCGCGCCGCCGCCGCTCATCGCCGGCGGGCAGGGCCCCGCGCGGAGACACCGCGCGGGGCCTCTTGGCCGTCCCCGCTACCATCCGGTGATGCGCACCGACCGAGTCCCCGTCGCCGACGGTGTCGAGCTGGTCGTCGACACGTGGGCGCCGGGGGACGGCAGCGGCGTCCGGGCGGCCGGCGGCGCCGCTGCCGCGACCGCGCCGGGCGCCCCGACCGGCACCGCTCCCGGCACCCCGGGGCTCGTCGCGTTCGTCCTCGTCCACGGCCTCGCCTCGAACGCCCGGCTCTGGGACGGCGTCGCGGCCTGCCTCGCCGCGGCCGGCCACCGCGTCGCGACCGTCGACCTCCGCGGGCACGGACGCTCCTCGAAGCCCGACGGCCCGTACGACGTGCCGACCGTCGCAGCCGACCTCGCCGCGGTCGTCGCCCGCCTCGACCTCGACCGCCCGATCGTCGCCGGCCAGTCGTGGGGCGGCAACGTCGTCGTCGAGCTGGCGGCGCGCCACCCCGGCGCGACCCGCGGCATCGTCTGCGTCGACGGCGGGTGGTTCGAGCCCCGCGCGAGGTTCCCGGACTGGGAGGCGTGCCTGCGGGCGCTCGCCCCGCCCCGGCTCGCCGGCCGGCGCCTCGCCGAGGTCGAGGGCCACATCCGGGCGGCCCATCCCGACTGGCCGGAGGCCGGCATCCGGGCGACGCTCGCGAACTTCGAGGTCCGGGCGGACGGCAGGATCGCGCCGTGGCTGACGTACGAGCGCCACGTCGCCGTCCTCCGGGGCCTCTGGGATCATCGTCCGTCAGCCCTCTTCCCGGGCCTCGGCGTCCCCGCCCTCCTCGTCCCGGCCGACACCGGTGACACCGACTGGACGGAGCGCAAGGTGCGGGAGGTGGAGGCGGCCGCGGCGGCGATCCCGAGCGTCCGGGTCCGCTGGCTCGACGGCGACCACGACCTCCACGCCCAGCATCCCGACGAGCTCGCCGGCGCGATGCTCGAGGCGACGCGGGAGGGGCTCTTCGGATGAACGAGCCGCGGATCCTCGCGATCATGGGCTCCGGCGAGACCGCCCCGACGATGGCGCGGGTCCACCGGGCGCTGTTCGAGCGCCTCGGCGCCGAGCCGGTGCCCGCGGCGATCATCGACACGCCGTACGGGTTCCAGGAGAACGCCGACGAGCTGAGCGCCCGGACGGTCGAGTTCTTCGCCACGAGCGTCGGCCGGCCCGTCGCGGTCGCGTCGTACCGCTCGCGCGACGTCGACGCCGTCACCCTGGCGACCGCGGTCGCCCGGATCCGCGAGGCGCGGTACGTCATGGCCGGCCCCGGCAGCCCGAGCTACGCTCTCCGGCAGTGGGCCGACGGCCCGATCCCGGACGCCCTTGCCGCGAAGCTCGCCGACGGCGGAGTCGTCACGTTCGCGAGCGCCGCCGCCCTCACCCTCGGCGTCGTGACGATCCCGGTCTACGAGGTCTACAAGGTGGGCGAGGAGCCGCGCTGGCTCGAGGGGCTCGACCTCCTCGGCCCGGCGACCGGCCTCCGCGCCGCCGTCGTCCCGCATTACGACAACGCCGAAGGCGGGACGCACGACACCCGCTTCTGCTATCTCGGCGAGCGGCGCCTTCGGGTGCTCGAGGCGGTCCTCCCCGCGGGCGCCTTCGTCCTCGGCGTGGACAGCCACACGGCGCTCGTCCTGGACCTGGAGGCCGGGCTCGCCTCCGTGGCCGGCCTCGGCGGGGCGACCGTCCGGGTGGGCGGCCGGAGCGCCGTCTTCCCGGCCGGCAGCGAGATCGCGATCGAGGCGCTCGCGGCGGCGGCCGGCGAGCTCGCGGAGGGCCACGCGGTCGACGTCGAGCGCGAGTTCGGGCGGTCGCCGGGACCGGGGAGCGGCGGCGCGCCGGGGGCACCTCCGCGGCCGGCGGCGCCCCTCCGCGACGCGATGGCGGATCTCGAGGGTGTCTTCGTCGAGGCCCTCGGACGCGGTGACACGCGGACGGCGGTCGGGGCGCTCCTCGACCTCGATTCCGCGATCTCGGCGCGGATCCGCCACGGGGAGGACAGCCCCGACCTCGACAGCGCGAGCGCGACGTTCCGGGCGCTCATCGCGCGCCTCGGCGAGCGCGCGGAGGCGGGGGTGCGCGACCCGCGCGACGCCGTCGCACCGTTCGTGGAGGCGCTCCTCGAGCTGCGGGGCCGGGCCCGGGCCGCCCGCGACTGGGCGACGGCGGACGTCGTCCGGGACCGCCTCGCGGCGGCGGGGGTGGAGGTGCGGGACGAGGCCGAGGGCTCGACCTGGAGCCTCCGCTGAGCGTGCCGTCCGCGCCGGGCGGGGGGCTCAGCTCGTGGCGACGGGGGGCGCCGCCGGCGGGCGGGACTCCACGGGGGCCCGCCACGGGACGCCGAGCCGCGGGAGGAGCCAGCGGTCGAGGCCGTAGTACCCGGCGACTCGCCAGGCGAGCATGAGCCCGACGGCGAAGGCGAACATGATCGGGTTCACCGACGTCGAGCCGGCGAGCAGGTACGACATGTTCATGACCACGCCGAAGAACGCGGCGATCCCGACGAGCGCCCCGACGAGGAGGGCGATCCCGACGGCGAGCTCGCCGATGACGATGAGCCAGGCGAACCAGCCCTGGGCGTGGTTGTCGATGAGCAGCTGGAGGAAGCTCCGGTACCAGTCGAACGTGATCGGCGCCGATCCCTCGGCCGGGACCTTCACGGCGTTCTGCCAGTAGCCGAGGAGCGATGAGCCGCCGTCGATCCAGCCGGTGCCGGTGAGCTTGTGCCAGCCGGCGACGAGCCACTCGAAGCCGAGGAAGATCCGGATCGGCAGCCAGAACAGCCCGCCCCGGGTGTTGCTGAAGAGGTAGCGCGTGAACGCCGGCCCTTCGACGTTCACGACCTCCGCATCGGGCGCGTGGCGGTCCTCGAACATGAGGACGAGGACGACGACCGTCAGGATCCAGAAGGCGACCGTGGCGACGGCCCTCTCGGCCGTTCCCTCGGCCGGGTAGAACCAGGGGTTCTCCATCCAGAAGAGGATCGCCGCGGCCAGGAGTGCCAGCGGGGTGACGAGGGTGCGGTAGCGCGCGAGCATGCGTGCCTCCAGCCGGCCGACGTCATCGTCCGGCTGCGACGGCCCATGCGTCGCTGGACGCTGGGACGACCGCCGGCCACCGGTCCCCATTGTCTGCCGCCGCTCCCGCGCGTCAAACCCCGGGTCGCGGGGGCGACGGCCGCGGCCGCCGCTGGCGCCGGCGTGACCGTCACCGGCGCGGCCGCCGCCGGCGCGGGATCAGGTCTCCGCGCGGCTCGGGCAGATCGCGCGGTAGTCGCAGCGGCCGCACGCCTTCGGCGACGGCGTCGCGTGGAAGTCCCCGGAGCGGATGACGGCGGCGCGGGCGAGGATCTCGTCGCGGGCGGCGTCGAGCTGGGCGTCGGTGCGGGCGGTGGACATCCGCGTCGCCGCCTCGGTGAAGTAGAGCGTGACCCTCTCGGGCGTCCCGAGCTGGAGGGCGTCGCGGCAGGCGAGGGCATAGATCGTGAGCTGGAGGCTCTCGTCGACCCCCTTCTGGCTCGAGAGCTGGCCGGTCTTGTAGTCGACGACCTCGAGCCCGCCCGAGGGGAGACGGTCGACGCGGTCGATCGAGCCGCCGACGCGGACGACCGGGGTCCCGTCGCCGGGGTCGATCCGGAGCTCGAACGGGAGCTCCTCGTGGAGGGCCTCGCCGGCGTTCGCCAGCTCGCCCGTCCAGAAGTTGTCGAGGAGCGACGCCGTCCGCCGGCGGTACGCTTGCTCGCTCGTCCGGTCCGGGAATCCCTCCGGCTCCCACGCGGCCGCGAACAGCCGCCCGAGATCCTCGCGGGTCGGCGGCGGCTCCCCCCGCGCGGCCCGCTCGCGGCGCTCGCGGGTGAAGGCCTCGAACGTGGCGTGCGCCGTCGTCCCGAACGTGAGCGCGGCAACCGCCCGGGCCGTGGGAATCCGGTACACGTGCCGGAACGCGTACTGGAGCGGGCACCGCTCGTAGGCGTCGAGCTGGCTGTAGCTGAACGCCGGCGGGAGGGGCGCGACGGCGAGGAGGTCCGCCCCGCTGCCGGCGTCGGCGGCCACCGTCCGCAGGGTGAGCGGGTCGAGGCCGGCGGCCCGCGCGGCATCGGCGCTCGTCGCGGCCGCCTCCCCCACCCGCCCGAGCTCCGCGACGAGCGCGGCGCGGGCAGCGGCACCGTCAGCGGCGCCCGGATCGGCCCCCTCGATGAGCGAGACGAGCTCGGCAGCGCGGTGGCGGAGGGCGGCGCGCCGCTCGCGGGGGCTCGGGAGGGCCACGAGCCGGGCGACCGCGCGCGCGTCGCCCGCGAGGTCCGCGGCATCGTCTCCGTCGTCGGCGGTGCCACCTCTCGATGCCCCCGTGCCCCCGGCGCCCGGCCGGGCGCCCGGCGCGCCGGTCGTCGCCCGCCGGTCCTCCTCCACGAGCTCGGGGCCGGCGCCGTCGCGGACCTCGACGACGAACGGGCTCGGCTGGCGGTCCATCGTCGGGCCACCGTGGGTGGTGAGGACGAGCGACTCGCGCGCCCGGGTCATCGCGACGTAGAGGAGCCGGCGTTCCTCCTCGGTATGGATGTCACCCTCCGGCACCGCCTCGCGGAGGAGCTCGCGCGGGAAGAGGCTCCAGTCGCGCCCGACGACCGGCCACTCCCGCTCGAGGAGGTACGGGACGAAGACGTGGTCGTACTCGAGGCCCTTCGCCTGGTAGAGGGTCATGAGCCGGACGCCCTGGACGTCTTCGGTGAGCTCGACGCTCGTCGGGAGCTCGCCGCCGGCCGCCTGGTAGGCGTCGAGGTAGTCCACGAAGTCGGCGAGCGCGAGCGCGGGGTGCTCCGTCTGCCAGTCCGACGCGAACCGCATGAGCGACGCGATGTTCGCCACCGCGCGCTTCGCCTCGAGCGTGTCGGCGACGAGGAGGTCGAGGAGCGTCGCCGTCCGCTCGAGGTACCGCTCGAGGATCGTGAACGGCCCCTCGCGCGGCGCCGCGGGGGCGAGCTCGTCGAACGTGTCGAGGAGGCGGCGGAGCTTGACGCGGGTGGACGGCCCGAGCGCGATCGTCCGCCCGGCGGCGGGCCCGTGCTCGACCGCGGGCGCCCCGTCGCCGTCCTCGCCCGTCTCCGGCAGCGCGTCGATCGTCACCGCGCCGGCGCCCGCGGCCTCGCGCAGGACCTCGAGGAGGTGGCGGCCCTCCCGTCTCGCGGCGCGGGTGACGCTGAGGAGCTCGACGGCGTCGAGCCGCCACGGGCCCGCCGTGAGGACGCGCCCGAGGGCGACGTCGGCGAACGGGTCGGCGAGCGCCCGGAGGGCCTGCTCGAGGTCCCGGATCTCCGGCGCGGCGAAGAGCGAGAGCCCGCCCGACACCGTGTACGGGATCCCTTCCTCCCGCAGCCGCGCGACGATCGCCTCGCGATGCCGGTGCTTCCGGTAGAGGACGGCGAACGACGACCACGGGACGGCGGGGTCGCCGCCCGAGGCGGGGTCCCAGCGGGCGAGGTCGCGGATCCGCTCGACGATCGCGGCCGCCTCGTCGACCGGGTCGGCGCAGGTCACGAGCTCGACCGCCGGCGCCCCCTCTGGGGCGCGGTGCGGCACGAGCCGCTTGTCGGGCGCGTACCGGAGCGCGTTGCGGGAGATGAGGCGGTCCGCCACGACGAGGACCGGTGGCCGGCTCCGGAAGTTCTCCTCGATCCGCATCCGGGTCGGCGGCCCGGGCGCGGGTCCCCCGGGGTCGTGGGCCGGCGGCCGGGCGAACCGCTCGTCGAGCTCGACGAACGCCGCGTAGCTCGCGCCGCGGAAACGGTAGATCGACTGGTCGTCGTCACCGACGACCATGACGTTGTCCGGCCGGTCGGGGGTCCGGCCAAGCATCTCCACGAGCTCGATCTGGGCGACGTTCGCGTCCTGGAACTCGTCGACGAGGAGGTAGCGGAAGCGGCGCTGCCAGCGCCGCAGGACGTTCGGGCGGCGCCGGAAGAGGCGGATGACGGCCGCGATCTGCTCGCCGAAGTCGAGGGCCCCGCGACGCTCCCGCTCGGCCTCGTACGCATGGTAGACGTGGGCGAGCTCGGCGAGCCGGAGCACCTCGAGCGCCGCACCGTCGGCGACGTATGTGTCCGCGAGGCGGTCGGCCTCCGCCTGCTGCTCCGGGGTCAGCCACCGTGGCGCCACGACCGCGCCGGTCCCGGCAACGGCCCGCCGGGCCTCGCGGGAGGCCGCCTTCTCGACCTTCGCGAAGTCGGGGCTCGCGGCGGGGTCCCCGCCATCCGCGGCGCGCACCGCGGCGCGGTACCGCGCGTATGCGTCGTGCGCATCCTTCCGCCCCCGGTCGATCGCGCCGAGCGCCTCGAGGCGCTCGAGCGCTCGCTCGCACGGTCCGAACCGGGACTCGAAGGCGGCCTGCTCGGTGGCGACGAACGCGTCGAAGTCGTCCGGGCTCACGAGCTCGTCCTTCGCCCGGTTGATGAACGCGACGAAGCGGTCGAGCCAGAGGTTCGGATTGCCCCTTCCCGCGTAATAGAGGAGCGGCAGGCCGGGCCGGATGTCGCGGAGGAGGAGGACCTGCCCGACGCCGTCGAGGACGTCCGGGGTCGAGGGGAGGCCGGCGTCGGGCGCGCTCTCCACGAGGAGCCGGTGGCAGAAGCCGTGGAAGTTGGCGACGGCGAGGCGGGCGCGGACGGCCGGGCCGAGGGTCGCCTCGAAGCGGTCGGCGAGCTCGCCGGCGGCCTTCACGTTGTAGGTGAGGACGAGGATCTGCTCGGGCAGGAGCGGACCCCCGAAGGGGTCGTCGGGATTCGCCGCCGACGCCTCCGCCACCACGAGCCCGGCTGCGCCGCCGGATTGCGGGGCGACGGCGCCCACATGCGCGGGGCCCGCACCGACGGGCACCACACCGTCGGCGCCCGCGCCGCCGAGGCCCGCGGGGGCGGCGCCCGCGCGCACGGCCCGCACCTCGACGGACACGTCCTCGAGGCCCGCGCCGACGGCCACCACACCATCGGCACCGGCCTCGGCCGGGCCCGCGGGGGCGGCGCCCGCATGCGCGGGGCCCGCGCCGACGGCCACCACACCATCGGCACCGGCCTCGTCCGGGACCGCGCCGACGGGTGCGCCCTTCGTCTCGAGAAGTCGCCGGACGCGCTCGATGATGACCCGCGTCTTGCCGCTCCCGGCCCCGGCAACGACGACGAGCGGTCCATCGTCCCACTCGACGATCCGCCGCTGCTCGGCGGTCAGGCCATCGTCGGGCGCGCCTCGCCCCTCGATCGCGGTCACGATCGCGTCACGTCCTCCATGCGCCGGCCGGCAGCCCACGTGCCACGCCGGGGACAGTGTGCCGGGGCGCCGTGCCACCTTGCCTGGCACGCGGGACGGCGCCACAAGCTGGCGGTCGCCGCGACAGCCGCGACACCGATCCGGGCCCTCGCCACGCGCCGCGCCGTGGCGCCGTCCCGGGTGTCCAGGGCCGCGGCGGTGGGGTGCCCGCGTCCGGGTCCGCTTGCCGCTCGTCCGTGCCCCGCGCGGAGGGGTGCCCGCGTCCCGGGTCCGCGCCCGGGGCGGTGGCGCGCCGCCTCCGGCTCCCGCATGGCGGGCGGATCCGCGCCCTCGACCGGGTCGCGCGGTCCATGACCGTCACGGCGCCAACCCCCACAGCCCGCGGCCGGCGTCGCGGGCGGCGCGCTGGGCGGCGCAGAGGGCCGCGGCGTACTTCACGTCCGGCGGGTACGTTGCCACCTGCGCGTAGCCGGCGGCGACGAGGGCGAGGTTGACGAGGGTCCACGACCCGTTGCGCTCGATCCACACGTCGCGGAGGAGGCGGCCGTACCGGTCGCGCTCCGAGACGTCCCGCTCGACGACGAGCCGGCCCCCGGCGAGAAGCCGCCGGTTTGCGTCCGTCGCGGCCTCGGCGTACGGCTCGGGAGTTGCCCCGGTGCCCATCTCGAGTTCGGGCGTGTCCATCCCGATGTACCGGACCCGCTCCTCGACGCCGTCGACGAGCACGCGGATCGTGTCCCCGTCGACGACCCGGACGAGCGTTGCATCACTCGTCGGCCCGGTCGGGCGGGACGGGGCCCCGGGAATGGCCAGGAGCATGCCCGGGTCGAAGGTCGCGGCGGCGCCCGCTCCCGAGGTCGCTCCCGCAGAGACGTCGGCGGTCCTCGCCGCCGGTCCCCCGTCGTCGGTCGAGACGGCAGGCCCCGGCGCCCCGCACGCGGCGAGCGCGAGGGCCAGCGCGAGGCCCAGCGCGAGGGCGGGCGCGACGGCACGGACACGGGGCGGGGCCATGGGCGGGAGTGTGACCGGTGCGACGCCGGGACGCCGATCGGCGGCGAGGGCACCCGACGCCGGGCGCGCGGTCGGTCCGATGCCTGCGGGCGGAGGCACGCGACCCGCGTCCACACGGCCGGCCGAGGCCCTGGGGCGGAGGCGACCACGGCGACCGACGGAGGCATGACGTGCCCGCGGCCGGCGTCGACGTGCACGCACCTGGTCGGGACCTGCCGCCCCGGCCGCGGCCGGGGCGGCCCCTGCCCGCCGCGGCCGTCTCTCGGGGCCGCGGCCGCGGCCGGGGCCTGCCGGCTGCCGGCCTGCGTTGTTCCCCAATGCTGGCCAGGAGATCCTTGCTCAAGGCGATCCGCCCGTTCCGGACGCGGGACCGGGTGCGCCGCGTGGTGCGCACGGATCCGCCGTGCGTGGTCGAGATCACCGGAGGCCGTCGCGGTGCCCGCGGAGTGACCGCCCCCGGCGCGGGCGGCACGCGATGGAGCCCACGTCTCGCGCAGTGATCTGGAGAGCAGCACAGGGGAGCAGGCGGACGCGCGCGAAGGGCGTGCGAGGGGGCGGGTACGCGGCGAGGGGGCGCGCGAGCGGCCGGCCGAGGGGCGGACGCGGACTTGGCGGCCGAGGTGAGTGCGTGCGAGGGGCACGGGGGCGCGACCATGCCGTGCGCCGTGGCACGCACGGTCGCGCCGTGGCACGCACCCGCACGGCGGCACGCACGGTCGCGCCGTGGCACGCACCCGCACGGCGGCACGATCCCGGCGGCCCGGCGGCACGACCCCCGGGGGCTGACCGTCCACAGGCACGATCCCGAGGCTTGATCCCGAGGCTTGACGCGCCGCCCGCCCGGGCCGAACCTTGCGCCCTCGGTCCGGGACGGCCGGGCGGCGTCCCGAGCCATGGAGCTGCGCCCGCGGAGGAGCACCGGTGGCCGACCTCTCGACTGTCTTCACGGGCATCCCGTTCGAGAACCCGTTCCTGCTCGCCTCGGCGCCCCCGACCGAGTCGGAGTCGAACATCATGCGGGCGTTCGAGGCCGGCTGGGGCGGCGTCGTCACGAAGACGATCGGGCTTCACCCCGTCGCGAACGTGCGCGGCCCGAAGACGAAGTTCCTCCGCGTCGACGACGGCGGGGTCCGCCTCTCGATGGCGAAGCGCCCGGCCTCCACCGTCATCGCCTCGTGGAACTGGGAGCTCATCTCGGACAAGCCACTCGACTGGTGGATCCCCCGCCTCACGGCGATCAAGAAGGCCTGGCCGAACCGCGTCCTCGTCGCCTCGATCATGGCCGGCTCGGGCAACGACAAGGAGCTCCGGCACTGGCAGACCCTCGCCGAGGGCGTCCAGGACGCCGGAGTCGACGCGATCGAGCTGAACTTCTCGTGCCCGCACATGGACCGGATCGACATGGGGTCGAACATCGGCAAGGACAAGGTCCTCTGCTCGATCTCGACGCAGGCGGTGCGGGCCGTCGCGCGCGTGCCGGTCTGGGTGAAGCTGACGCCGGCCTCGGCCGACATCGTCGAGGAGGCCGAGGCGACGTTCCTCGGCGGCGCCGACG
This sequence comes from Chloroflexota bacterium, assembly GCA_021802585.1. GTDB lineage: Bacteria > Chloroflexota > Limnocylindria > Limnocylindrales > CSP1-4 > CTSoil-043. The sequence goes on along the minus strand of JAJZRQ010000028.1, from coordinate 8,010 downwards.
CGATCTCGTCGTCGAACACGTTCCCCTCGCTCCCGCCGATCGACCCGGCGACCCTCGACTTCGAGGTGAGCGTCGACGGGTACGTCGCGTCCGGCGGCCTCGGCGGACCGGCGATCCTGCCCCAGTCGCTGGCGAAGATGGCCCAGATGACGCAGGCGTTCCCCGACCGGGCGTTCTCCGGGATCGGCGGGATCTCGACCTTCGACCACGCCCTCAGCTACTTCCTCCTCGGCTGCGGCACCATCCAGGTCGCGACCGCGGCGATGCTCGACCATGCGATCGGGCCGAACATCATCCGCGGCCTCCGGGACGGCATGTCGGCCTTCCTCGAACGGAACGCCGACCGCGGATGGACCTCGCTCGCCGACTTCCGCGGGTTGCGCCGCGGGCACGTCGTCGCGCACTCGGAGATCGCCCGGCCGGACGCGGCGGATTACCGCGGCGGAGTGGACGAGGAGGCCGAGGGCTACGCGGTCGAGGCCGCCGCGCGGTAGGCCAGCCCGCGGACTCCCGAAGCGCGGCCGCCGGCGCCGCCAAAGCGTCCGGCTACACTCGACGCGGACGCACGAGGCAGCAGCCAAGGAGGCGACCGTGGCCGTGAACGGCGAGCCCACACCCCCGGGACCCCTCTCCCCCACCGAGCTGGCGAGGATCGACGCGTACTGGCGGGCCGCGAACTACCTCGCGGTCGGTCAGATCTACCTCCTCGACAACCCGCTCCTCCGCGAGCCGCTCCGCCCGGAGCATGTGAAGTCGCGGCTCCTCGGCCACTGGGGAACGACGCCCGGCCTGAACCTGCTCTACGCCCACGCGAACCGCGTCATCCGCAACTGGGACCTCGACGCGATCTACGTCATCGGCCCCGGCCACGGCGGCCCGGCGACCGTCGCCAACGCGTACCTCGAGGGGACGTACAGCGAGGTCTACCCCAGCATCACCCGCGACGCGGACGGGCTGCGGAAGCTCTTCCGCCAGTTCTCGTTCCCCGGCGGAATCCCGAGCCACGTCGCGCCCGAAACGCCCGGCTCGATCCACGAGGGCGGCGAGCTCGGCTACGCCCTCTCCCACGCGTACGGGGCCGCCTTCGACAACCCGGACCTCGTCGTCTTCGCCGTCGTCGGTGACGGGGAGGCCGAGACGGGCCCGCTCGCGACGAGCTGGCACTCGAACAAGTTCCTCGACCCGGTCCGCGACGGGGCCGTCCTCCCGATCCTCCACCTCAACGGCTACAAGATCGCGAACCCGACGGTCCTCGCCCGGATCCCGCGGGACGAGCTGCGGGCCCTCCTCGAGGGCTACGGCCACCGGCCGACCTTCGTCGAGGGCGACGACCCGGGCCGCGTCCACCAGGAGCTCGCCGCCGCGTTCGACCGGGTCGTCGAGGAGATCCACGACATCCAGCGCGCCGCCCGCGAGGGCGGGGCGACGGAGCGCCCGCGGTGGCCGATGATCGTCCTCGTCACGCCGAAGGGCTGGACCGGCCCGAAGGAGATCGACGGCAAGCCCGTCGAGGGCACGTGGCGCTCCCACCAGGTGCCGATGGGCGAGGTCCGCACGAACGACGCGAACCGGGCGATCCTCGAGACGTGGCTCCGGAGCTACCGCCCCGAGGAGCTGTTCGACGAGAACGGCGCCCTCGTCGCCGAGCTCGCCGAGCTGGCGCCGCGGAGCTACCGGCGGATGAGCGCGAACCCGCATGCGAACGGCGGCGTCCTCCTCCGCGACCTCGTCCTGCCCGACTTCCGCGACTACGCCGTCACGGTCCCGGCGCCCGGCGCCACGACCGCCGAGGCGACGCGGGTCCTCGGGACGTTCCTCCGCGACGTCATGGCCCGCAACATGGAGACGTTCCGCGTCTTCGGCCCCGACGAGACGGCCTCGAACCGGCTCGGCGCCGTCCTCGAGGTGACGGACAAGGCGTGGATGGCGGAGATGCTGCCGACGGACGACGACCTCGCGCCCGACGGGCGGGTCATGGAGGTCCTCTCCGAACACCAGTGCCAAGGCTGGCTCGAGGGCTACCTCCTCACCGGCCGCCACGGCCTCTTCAACTGCTACGAGGCCTTCATCCACATCGTCGACTCGATGTTCAACCAGCACGCGAAGTGGCTGAAAGTGACCCGTGACCTGCCGTGGCGGCGACCGATCGCGTCCCTGAACTACGTCCTGTCCTCGCTCGTCTGGCGCCAGGACCACAACGGCTTCTCCCACCAGGACCCGGGCTTCATCGACCACGTCGTGAACAAGAAGTCGGACATCATCCGGGTCTACCTGCCGCCGGACGCGAACACCCTCCTGTCGGTGGCGGACCACTGCCTCCGCAGCCGCCACTACGTGAACGTCATCGTCGCCGGGAAGCAGCCGGCCCCGACCTGGCTCTCCATGGACGCGGCGATCCTCCACTGCACCCGCGGGATCGGGATCTGGGACTGGGCGAGCAACGACCAGGGCGGCCAGCCCGACGTCGTCATCGGGTGCGCCGGGGACATCCCGACCCTCGAGGCGCTCGCCGCGGTCGACCTCATCCGGACCCACCTGCCCGACCTCCGGGTCCGCTTCGTGAACGTCGTCGACCTCATGCGCCTCCAGGACGCGAAGGAGCACCCTCACGGCCTCTCCGACGCCGAGTTCGACGCCCTCTTCACGACGGACAAGCCCGTCGTCTTCGCCTACCACGGCTACCCGTGGCTCATCCACCGCCTCACGTACCGCCGGACGAACCACCGGAACCTCCACGTCCGGGGGTACAAGGAGGAGGGCACGACGACGACGCCGTTCGACATGGTCATGCTCAACGACCTCGACCGCTACCACCTCGTCATCGACGTCATCGATCGCGTGCCCGGCCTCGGCCCGCGCGCCGGCCATGTCCGCCAGCTCATGGTCGACCGGCGGATCGAGGCCCGCGCGTACACCCGGCTCGCGGGCGAGGACGCCCCCGAGATCCGCGACTGGGCCTGGCCGGCGCAGGGGAGCCCGGCGGGCGCCGCAGGATGAGCGACCCGGAAGGTCCGGGCGCCGCGGAGCCGGCCGGCGCCCGGATCCTCGTCGTCAACGCCGGGTCGAGCAGCCTCAAGCTCCGCGTCCTCGACGCCGCCGACGCCGTCGTCGGGCGGGCGGACCTGCCCCCGCCGGGCGGCTCCACCGACGCCGACCTCATCGCGGGCGCCGTCGCGGGCTTCGGTGACATCGCGGCGGTCGGCCACCGGATCGTCCACGGCGGGACCCGCTACGCCGGCCCGGTCCGCCTCGACGCCGAGGTGGAGGCGAACCTGCGGGCCCTCACCGACCTCGCTCCGCTCCACCAGCCCAAGTCGCTCGCCGCCCTCGCCGCGGTCGAGGCCGCGCTCCCGGGCCTCCCCGCCGTCGCCTGCTTCGACACGGCGTTCCACGCCGGGATGCCGGCCGCGGCGACGACCTACGCCATCCCGCCGGAGTGGCGGAAGCGCTGGGCCCTCCGGAAGTACGGCTTCCACGGCCTCTCGCACGCGTATGCGTCGCGGCGGGCGGCGGCCCTCGTCGGGCGGCCGGTCGAGGAGCTGCGGATCGTGACCTGCCACCTCGGCGCCGGGGCCTCGCTCGCCGCGATCCGCGGCGGCCGCTCGGTCGACACGACGATGGGCTTCACGCCCCTCGACGGGCTCGTCATGGCGACCCGCTCCGGGGGGATCGACCCCGGACTCGTCCTGTGGCTCGAGGAGCACGTCCGGATGCCGCCGGCCGAGCTCGCCGCCACGCTCGAGCACCGCTCCGGGCTCCTCGGCCTCGCCGGGACGGCCGACATGCGGGCGATCCTCGAGGCCGAGACCGCGGGGGACGAGGCGGCGACGCTCGCCGTCGGCGTCTACCTCCACCGGCTCCGGGCGTCGATCGCGGCGATGGTCGCGGCCCTCGGCGGGCTCGACGTCCTCGTGTTCACCGGCGGCGTCGGCGAGCATGCCCCGGCGATCCGGGCCCGGGCGGCGGAGGGCCTCGCCCACCTCGGCGTCGCCCTCGACGCCACGGCGAACGCCGTGGCCACCGGCGACGCCGAGATCGGGGCGGCGGGGGCTTCGGCGCGCGCTCTCGTCGTCGTCGCCCGCGAGGACCTCGAGATCGCCCGCGAGGTGCGGGCCGTCCTCGGGCTCCGGGGCGCGGCGCCGGCGCAGGTCGCGCCCCCGGTCGCGTTCCCCCCGTTCGGCACTCGCCGGCGCTCCCGCCCCCGGCGTTGAATCTCCGCAGAAGGAGCCAGCGATGCACGAGAAGCTCATCCCGCCGTCGGAACCCGGCGCGGAACCCGGGGCGCCCGTCGAGGCGCCGCTCGAGGACGGCATCGTCGCCGGCCGGCCGGTCGAGGACCGCGCCTTCGAGGCCGTGGAGATCGGCGTCGGCGCGTCGGCCGGGCTCGCGATCGGCGCCGTCGTGGCGGGGCCGGTCGGAGCGGCCGCCGGCGCGCTCGCCGGGGCGGCCGCGGGGATCGTCGCCGGCGAGGCGATCGAGCGCCGCGTCGGGCGCGCCGCGGAGACGACCGACGCGACCGCCGAGGACTGACGACGCCGGCGGGCGGCCCCGCTACGGGATCGGGGCGACGTCGAGGAGCGAGCTCCGGAGCGGGAGGTCGCCGGACGGGCGGTGGGCGTTGAAGACGGTGACGAAGACGTCCCCGGAGACGGTCTTCGCGCCGGCCGACCCGACGAGGGTCACGCTGACGAGGCGCCCGGACACGCCGCGGTTCCCGAGGTCGAGCGCGGTGAGCGTCCCGACGTTCGTGCGGGCGTCGGCCCCCAGGATCGCGCCGAGCTCGGCGGGGGTGTAGGCCCGCGTCTGCCACGTCGCGTACGGGGCGGCGGCGTCGTACGGGACGCCGGACGGGTCGCGGTCCGGCGATCCCCGGAGGTACGGGACGGGGGTCGCGACCTTCGCCCCGGTGGCCGAGACGAAGACGTTCTCGTTGCTCTCCGTGGCCCCGCCGCCGGTGGAGTGGTAGAGCGCGTTCGCGACCGCGGCGCCGAAGCGGAGGACCTGGTTCGCGGTCGCGGCGATGACCGCGTCGGCCGCGGCCGTCTCGGCCCGGACGCCGTGGTAGACCTGCGAGCGGGTGTCGTCGTAGACGTCGAACGTCGAGACCCCCGGCCGGAGGCGGTAGGCGGCGAACGAGCGCGCGGCGACCGTCTGGGCGGTGCGGGCCTCGATCGGCCAGCTCGAGGCCATCTCGGCCGGGACGACGCCGCGGAGGTAGGACTCGAGCGGCAGCTCGTTCACGACGTCGGCCTTCGAGCCGGCGAGGAGGATCCGGAGCGTCCCGCGATAGAGGTTCCAGGTCGCCGAGCGGGCCGGCAGCTCGAGCGTCGTCGCGTCCGTCGTCCCGGCGACGCGGAGGTCGGCCGGGGCGGGGCCGTCGTAGAGGACGGCCGACCCCGCGTCGACGACGGCGCGCCACATCGTCGCGCCGGCGGCCGGCGGGAACAGGCGGAGCCGCGCGTCGGCCGCGAAGACGCCCGGGATCCCGGCCGCCGTCCACGGCCCGCTCCGCCCCACGACGGTGAGCGGCGCGGCGCTCGACACCGCCCGCGCGGCGAGGAGGAGGACCCGGACCGTCATGCCGTCGGGCACCGTCCCGATCGTCGTCCCCTGGTAGTAGTGGGCGAGGATGTCGGCCGCGCTCGCCCCCGCGAGCGCCCGCCCGCGGGCGCCGTACTGCGAGAGCCCGACGCCGTGCCCCCACCCGCGGCCATAGAACGTCACGCTCGATCCGAGGAGGGTCAACCCGGCCGCCGCCGCGGGCGCGGCCGGCGGCACGGGCGATGCCGCCGCGAGCACCCCGGCGGCCGCGTAGAGGGCGACGGCGCCATAGAGGGCGCTCACCGGCGTCCCCCCGACCGCGGTCACGCGGTACCAGGCCGAGCCCGCCTTCGGGCCAGCGCACTCGGTGCTCCATGCCGCCCCGTCGACCATCGCGTCGACCGTCACCGGGGTGCCGGCCGCGAGCCGCGCGGCGACCGCGGCCGCGGTGGAGGCCTCGGTCCGCAGGTTCACGCCAGCGCACGCGGCGACCATCGCCGGCGAGCCGGCGATCGGGGTCGGGATCGGCGCGGGGATCGGGGCGGGCGCGGGCGCGGGGGCCGGCGCGGGCGCCGGCGAGGCGCCCGGCGTCCAGCTCGAGGCGCCGTCGGCGAACAGGCACGCGAAGTACGTCTTCGTCGTGCCGGGCACGGTCGCCGAGCCGCACCCGAAGCGCTGGTAGGCGTTGAGCTCGGCGGTCCGGTGCGGGCTCGAGTTCATGAAGCTGCGCTGGGCCAGGGCGACCGTGTACGGCGTCGTCGTCGTCCCACCGGCGCAGCTCCGGCCGGTGATGTCGCAGCCGAGCGCGTACGTCGTCGGCGTCCCGCCGTACGTGTTCCAGTGGAGGATCTCACTCCGGGCCTGGGCGTAGCCGAAGACCTGGCGGACGACATCGAGCGACGGATACGGCGTCGTCGTGCCGGCGAGGTAGCACCCCGCGACGACGTGGCCGAAGTACGAGCGATCGGCCATGTCGGCGGCGCGGCCGCGGAGCACGAGCGACGGGTTCGTGGGGCAGGTGAAGGCCGCGTCGCGGGCGATCGCGACGAGCCCCGCGTCCATCGGGTACGCGGGCAGCCCGAGGGCGGCCCGGTCGAGGTTGACGAGGCGCATGAGCTCGGCGCCGTACGCGTCGGCGGTGACGGCGGCCGGCTCGACCGTGTCCGTCGGCGGCGGCGTCGGCAGCGGCGCCGGCGACGGGGTCACGGGCGTCGAGGATGCGGGCTTCAGCGTCCCGGTCGCCGCGAAGACGGCGGTGATCCCGTACAGCGACTTCACCGTCCGGCCGTTGATCGCCGTGATCCGGTACCAGGTCCTGCCGGACGTCGCGCCGCCGCAGACCGCCGCCCAGGCTGTCCCGGCGACGGTGCCCGTCACCGTGACCCGGGCGGTCGTCCCGACCTTGGCCTTCACGTTCGACGTCGTCTTCGGCAGGGTTCGGAGGTTCACCCCGGCGCAGGCGGGCGCCATCGTCGCCGTCGCCGCGGCGACCGGTGCCGGCAGCGTCGCGCCGAGGATGAGCGCCAACGCGACGAGCGCGGGCGCAAAGGGGGTGGCGAGCCGGCGGCCGGCGTCGCGCAGTCGGATGACGGGCATGGATCCTCCAGCGACGATGCCCAGCGTCGCGCGCCGGGAGGCGCCCGCCCACGACCCGGAAGGACCGCCGCGCCCCAGCCGGAAGGGCTAGTGCCGCAGGGCACGCAGCGGCATCCGATCAGGTGAGCGGGTCGGCCGGCCGGCGGACGCGGGCGGCCCCGGCGGCGCGGGGCGGCCCCGGCGGACGCGGGCGGCCCCGGCGGCGCGGGGCGGCGACCGGTCAGCCGCGCGGGCCGACCCCGGGCAGGACCGCAGGGCCCGGCGAGAACCGCGCGTAGAGCCGCTTCGCGCCCTCCACGAGGGCGAGGTAGCCGGCGACGAGCGCGGCGAGGACGAGCCAGAAGACCGGCGGGAGCGGGCCGAACCCGAGGATGGGGCCGAGCGGGCTCAGGGGGATCACGACGGCGGCGACGAGGGCGGCGACGATCGCGATCACGAGCTCGCGGCTCGGGCGGCTCCGCCAGAAGGGGACCCGCGCGGTCCGGATCGCAAGCACGACGAGGACCTGGGTGAAGAGCGACTCCACGAACCATCCGGTGCGGAACGTCGTCTCATCGGCGCCGACGAGGGCGAGGAGGAGCGCGAACGTGAGGTAGTCGAAGAGCGACGAGACGGGGCCGAAGAGGACCATGAACCGCTCGATCCCCCGGATGTCCCAGCGCGCGGGCCGCTCCCCGACCTCCGGGTCGACATCGTCGGTGGGGATCGCCGTCTGCGACGCGTCGTAGATGAGGTTGTTGAGGAGAATCTGGCCCGGGGTCATCGGGAGGAACGGGAGGAGGAGAGCAGCCCCGGCCATGCTCAGCATGTTCCCGAAGTTCGAGCTCGTCCCCATCCGGATGTACTTCAGGGTGTTGGCGAACGTGCGGCGGC
>JAJZRQ010000027.1 GCA_021802585.1 Chloroflexota bacterium | reverse complement strand
CGTGCCACGGCTCCCCGCCGAGTGTCAACGACATTCGTGCCCACGGGGTCGGTGGCGTGCGAATCGCGCAGACGATGGGTCGCCGCCGTGCGATCTCGCGCGACATCTCGGGCAGGGCTCCGGCGGGGCGGGCCGCCCCGTCCCGGCCCCCGGGTCGCCCCCTCAGGCCCCGCCCCGCGCCGGCCCCGGGCCGCCCTTTCAGGCCGGGCCGGCCCCGAAGAGCGCCGCGAGCCGGTCGACGGTGAGGTCGCGCGTGTCGTCGACGCGCCAGGCGGCCCCCGGCAGGTCCCGCCCGACGCCGACCGGGACCATCCGCGCCGCCGCGATCGCCTCGATTCCCGCCCGGGCGTCCTCGATCCCGACGCAGTCCTCGAACCGCACGCCGAGGCGCTCGGCGGCGGCGAGGAAGATCTCGGGGTCCGGCTTGCCCTTCACGAGCGCGGCCGGGTCGACGATGACGTCGATGAGCGGCTCGATCCCGAGGCGCCGGACGACGTCCCAGACGTTGTGGCTCATCGAGGCGATCGCCGTCCGGATCCCGCGGACCCGGAGGTCCGCGAGCAGCCCGGCGATCCCCGGCAGGAGGTCGTCCGGGGTGATCGCCTCGATGAGCTCGCGGAAGTACGCGTTCTTGCGGTCCGCGAGGCGGACCTTGTCGCGGAGGTCGGCAGTCTGGCCGGCGTGCTCGAGGATGATCTCGAGGCTCTCCATCCGGCTCACGCCCTTCAGGCGCTCGTTCAGCTCGCGGTCGAAGGGCAGGGACTCCTCTGCGGCCAGCCGCTGCCACGCCCGGAAGTGGTGCTCCGCGGTGTCGGTGATGACGCCGTCGAGGTCGAAGATGACGGCGGCGAGGCGCGGTCGGAGGTCGAACGTCGCCGGCGCGCCGGCGCGGACCTCGACGGGGCGCCCGAAGTGCCGGATCTCGACCGGCCCGCCCCCCTCGAGCTCGTACGTCGCGGCGCCGGGCGCGATCGTCACCCGGAGCACGGCGTCGCGGACGCGGATCCGGAAGGCGAGGCGGCGCCACGCCGCGGGCAGGTGCGGCGCGAACGCGACGGCGCCGTCGTCATCGCGGAGCCCGGCGAAGCCGTACACGAGCGAGACCCACGACCCCGCCATCGCCGCGACGTGGACGCCGTGCTCGACATTGCCGTTGACGTCGTCGAGGTCCATCCGCGCCGTCTGCATGAAGTAGCGGTACGCCTGGTCGGCGTAGCCGAGCTCGGCGGCGGCGACGCTCTGGATGCACGGCGAGAGCGACGAGTCGCCCGTCGTGAGCGGGTCGTAGTAGTCGTAGTTGCGCTTCTTCTCGGCGGCCGTGAACTCGCTCCCGAGGAGCACCTGGGCGAGGACGACGTCGGACTGCTTGAGGACCTGGTGGCGGTAGATGACGAGCGGGTGGTAGTGGAGGAGGAGCGGGTGGCGCTCCGGCGGGGTGCCCGCGAAGTCCCACGGCGCCCGATCGAGGAACGAGTCGTCCTGGGCGTGGACGCCGAGCGCGGCGTCGCGGGGGATCCGCATGAGGGCGGCCGCGCGACGCCACTCGGCGATCTCTCCCGGCTCGAGGTCGATCCGGGCGGCGAGCTCGCGGAAGGCGTCCGGGGCCGCCTCGGCGAGCTCCTCGGCGAGCCGCGCCGCGTAGCGCAGGTGGGCCCGGGCCATGAGGTTCGTGTACCCGTTGTTGTTCACGAGCGCCGTGTACTCGTCGGGCCCGGTCACCTCGTTGATGCAGAAGGCCCCTCCCTGGGCCGGGATGTAGTCGCCGAGGTCGGCCCACAGGCGGGCCGTCTCGAACACGACCTCGGCACCCCCCTCGAGGAGGAACGACCGGTCGCCCGTGGCGGCCGCGTACTTCGCGATCGCGTAGCAGATGTCGGCGTTGATGTGGTACTGGGCCGTGCCGGCGGGGAAGTACGCGGAGGCCTCCTCGCCGCCGATCGTCCGCCACGGGTAGAGGGCACCGCGCTGGCTCATCTCGGCCGCCCGCGCCCGGGCCTTGTCGAGGATCCCGACCCGGTACCGGAGCAACGCCCGGGCGATCGCCGGCTGGGTGTAGACGAAGAACGGCAGGGCGAAGATCTCGGTGTCCCAGAAGTAGTGGCCCTCGTAGCCCTCGCCGGTGAGGCCCTTCGCGGCGAGGCTCGTCCGGCCGTCGCGGCCCGCCGACTGGAAGAGGCTGAAGAGGTTGAAGCGGACGCCCTGCTGGAGCGCGCCGTCCCCGTCGATCTCGACGTCGGAGACTGCCCAGAACCGATCCAGGACGTCCCGCTGCTCCTCGACGAGGGCGTCGAACCCGCCCGCCGGCGCGGAGCCGAGCGCTTCCCGCGCCCGGGTCACGAGGGATTCCTCCGGGTCGTCGAGCGAGGTGCTGTAGGCGAGGAGCTTCGTGAGGCCGAGCGTGCCGCCCGGCGGCAGTCGCACGTCCACGACGAACGCCACGCCGTCCTCGCGGGCCTCGGACGAGGTCCGGGCGGCCGCGAGGGTCGCGGGCTCGCCCCGGATCGCGTGCCCCACCGCGGCCGCGACGCAGAGGCGCGTCGCCCGCGTCCGCTGGACCACCGCCCCCCACGCGCCGGACGCCTCCGTGCGGACCGTCTGCAGGGCGCCGTCCGGGAGGTGGGCCCCGACGCGGGGGTCGTCCGAGACGTCCTGGTTCCGGACCCGGGCGCTGAGCGCCGACACGATCCGCAGGGGCGCGTCACCCGCGACGAGGGTCACGCGGTAGTCGATCGCGGCGAGGCCCGGCCGGACGAGCGAGACGAGCCGGCGCGCGACGACCTCGACGACCGCCCCGGCCGGCGCCCGCCAGCGGAGCGTCCGGGTCAGGACCCCGGTCCGCAGGTCGAGGGAGCGCTCGTGGGCCTCGACCGTGCCCGTGGCGAGGTCGAGGGGGTCCTCGCCGACGAAGAGCCGGATCCGCTTCCCGTCGGCGACGTTGAGGAGGACCTGGTGGTTCCGCGCGTACCCGAACGCCGCCTCGCCATAGGCGATCGGGGCCGCCTCGTAGAAGCCGTTGACGTAGGTCCCGTGGGCGACGTTGCCGCTGTCCTCCTCGAGGTTGCCGCGGAGCCCCAGGTGCCCGTTCGCGAGGGAGAAGATCGTCTCGTTGCGGCCGGCGAGGGACGGGTCGAACCCGAGCTCGCGGATCCGCCAGGGCTCGACCGGGTAGAGCGGCCGTTCGCCGGGCATCGCGGTCAGGCCCACGACCGGTCGCCGCTCATCCCTTCACCGATCCGCCGACGATGCCGCGGACGAAGTACCGCTGGAGGCCCAGGAAGACGGCGAGCGGCACCGCCATCGTCACGAACGCCGCGGCCGCGAGGTACTGCCACCCGCCGCCGAGCGAGCTCACGAGGTTCGACACGACGATCGTGAGCGGCTTGTTGTCGGGGTTCTGGGCGCCGAGGTAGATGAGGGCGACGAGGAGGTCGTTCCAGACGAAGAGGAACTGGAAGATCGCGAGGGCCGCGATCGCGGGGACCGTCATCGGGAGGGCCAGCCGGAAGAACGCCGTCACCGGGCTCGCCCCGTCGATCGCCGCCGACTCGAACACCTCGCGCGGCAGCTCGCCCATGAAGTTCCGGAGCAGGAAGATCGCGAACGGGAGGCCGTACCCGGTATGGGCGAGCCACACGGCGAGGAACGACCCGGCGATGTTCACGCCCTTCGGCCCGAAGAGCTGGAGGATCGGGATGAACGTCGACTGGAGGGGCACGACGAGGAGGCCGACGACCGCGATGAACAGGAGGTCGCGCCCGGGGAACGACATCCAGGCGAACGCGTAGGCGGCGAACGCGGCGACCATGATCGGGATCACCGTCGCCGGGATCGAGATGAAGAGGCTGTTGACGAAGCCGGCGCTGATGTCGCTCTGGGCGAGGACGTGGGCGTAGTTGTCGAGGGTGAACTGCGACGGGCTGAAGATCGCCGTCCACCAGCCCGACTGCGTCAGCGCCTCCGGCGGCCGGAACGAGTTGACGAGGAGCCCGATCGTCGGGATGAGCCAGACGACCATGAGGAGGACGATCACGAGGTGGAGCGGGAGGCGGCGGAGGAGGCGCGGCGCCGGCCGCGCGCCGCCGGGGCGCGCCCCCGCGGTGGCCGTGGCCGTCGTCATCGGATCGCCTCCTGGGCCCGGAACCGCCGGATGTTGATCGCCATGACCGGGATGATCGCGAGGAGGAGGATCACGGCGATCGCGCTCGCCCGGCCCGGGTTCCCGAAGTCGTAGAGCTGCCTGATCATCTGGAAGGCGACGACCTGCGTGTCGAAGTTGCCGCTCGTCATGACGTAGACGATGTCGAACGCCTTGAGGGCCGTGATGATCATCGTCGTCGTCACGACGGCGATCGTCGGGGCCAGGAGCGGGAGGGTGATCCGCCGGAAGACCTGGGCCTCCGTCGCCCCGTCGACGCGGGCGGCCTCGAGGAGCTCGGGGTTGATCCCCTTGAGGGCGGCGGACAGGATGACCATCGCGAAGCCCGTCCACATCCAGGCCATGACGATGACGAGCAGGATCGTGTTGAACGCGAAGTCGGAGACCTGGACCCAGGCGACCGGCGCGATCCCCGCCGTGCCAAGGAGGGCGTTGAGCGTGCCGACCTGCGGGTCCGGGGGTGTCCGGTAGTCGTACATGAACGTCCAGATGACGCTCGCCGCCACCATGCTGATCGCGAGCGGGACGAAGATCACCGACTTGGCCACCGTCTCGTAGCGCACGCGGTCGACGAAGAGCGCGACGAGGAGCCCGATCCCGACCGTGATCGCGGTCAGGACGACGAGCCAGATGAGGCTGTTCCGGAGGGCGATGAGGGACGAGTCGTTCCCGAAGAACCACGCGTAGTTGTCGAGGCCGGCGAAGTCCGTCCCGGCCTTGTTCTGAAGGCTCCGGACGAACGTGCCGATCGTGGGGTAGACGAGGAAGACGGCGAGGAACGCCAGGGCCGGCGCGAGCCACAGCCACGGCCGCAGGCGCGGCCGGAGGCGCTGGCCGAGGAGGCGAAGGGCCTGCTCCGTCAGCCAGATGTAGCCGACGAGGACCGCTGGCACGCCGACCACGACGATGATCGCCGTCACGAGGCGCGGGTCCATGGGCTCCCTCAGGTGCGGCGGTGAGCGGCGGACGGCAGGAGGAGCCGCCCGCCGCTCGAGGAGGAGCTACTGACCGTAGGCGTCGACCTGCGTCTTGTCGAGGTCGGCGAGGATCGCGTCGAGCTGGTCGGGGTGCTGGACGTACTGCACGATCGCGGCCCAGAAGGCGGCGTTCATCGCCGTCGGCATGAGGTCCGAGGCGTCGAAGACGAAGATCTTCGCGTTCTGGAGCAGCTCCGCGGAGCGCCGGCTGATGGCGTCGGGGTAGTCGGTCGCGTTCTTGTTCGCCGAGAGCGCGCCGCCGATCTTCACCCAGATGTCCTGGGCCTGGGCCGTCACGAGGTAGGCCATGAGCGACCGCGCGGCCGGCGTGTCGTGGAACATGCCGAACAGGTCGCCGGCGCCCTCGATCGCGCCCGCGTACTGGCTGTTGATGTCGGGGAACGGGAAGAAGTTGTAGTCGGTCCCGGCCTTCTCCGTGGCGAAGGCGCCGAGGCCGGTGATGAAGCTCGCCTGGTGCAGGAAGAGGCACCCGGGCGGGGTCTTGAAGAGCGGGTCGCCGGCGTTCGCGAAGTTCGTCGCGTTCACGGCGGTCGGCCCGCCGTAGCTCGTCGCGACGACCTCGCCGAACGTCTGGAACGCCGTCTTGATGGCCGGGTCGGTCCACTTCACCTTGCCCTGCCACCACTGGTTGTAGACGTCGGGGCCGGCCTGCCGGAGGACGAGGTCCTCGATCCAGTCCGTGCCGGGCCACCCGGACGCGGCCCCCGACTCGACGCCGAGGCACCATGGGGCCGTCACCTTGCTCTTGTTCGCGGCGATCGCGGCCTGGAGCGCGTCCCACGTCGCCGGCGGGTTGCTCGAGAAGTCGACGGTCTTCGGGTCGTACCAGATGAGGCCCTTGACGGCGGTCTTGATGAACACGCCGACGAGCTTGCCGTTGACGGTGCCGAGGTCGACGAGCGGGGCGGCCGTCTCGGCCTTGTACGTCGCGGTGTCGAGGACGCCCCCGAGGTCGACGAGGCTGTCCGCCCACTCGGTCATCTGGCCGGGCCCGGGGAGGCCGGCGAGGTCCGGGAGGACGCCGGAGGCGACGCCGGTCGTGAGGACGGTGTTGAGGTCGCGGGTGCCGGTGTACTTCACGGTCGCGCCCGTCTGCTCCTCCCACGGCTTGACCATGGCGAGGAACGCGTCCTGCTCGCTGCCACCCCACGTCCCGATGACGGTGACGCTCTGGCCGGCGAGGGACTCGCCGGCGGAGGGAGACGGGGCGGCGCTCGAGGCGGGGGTCGAGGCGGCGGGCTGGCTCGGCGCGACGCTGCCGGACGGGGACGCCGCTCCGGAACACGCCGCGACGACGATGGCGAGCGCCGCGAGCGCGGCGGTCGCCTTCGTCCAGGAGGTGCGGGTCGGTTCGATCACGGGCTGGGCTCCTCCACGGGGCGCGCTTAACGCGCGTTAGTAACACGCATTATCTGCGCCGACGGAGGGCCGTCAACCCGGATTCCGCAGAGGCCGCCGGGGGCACGGCGGCCAACCGCCGGGGGCGGGGCCGGCCGGCCGTCGGGGGGCGGGGGCCGGCCGGCCGGACACGGGCCGCCGGCCTCACGGGCCACGGGGCCCCCGGAGCGGCGGCCCGCCGGGGCGTCAGGGGGCAACCCGGATCTCGAGCCCGGCCGGGGCGCGCCCGACCTCGACCCGGACCGCGTCCCGTACCCGCCGGAAGCGGAGGTCGACGCGGGCGCCGGCGAACCGCAGCCCGGCGACCTCGAGGCGCGTCGTCCCCGGCGGCAGCCGCGGATGCTCGACGTGGAGCGTGCCGGACGGCGCGTCGGCGCGGAGCCCGAGGAGCGACCGCACGACGAGGAGCGGCGCCGCGGCCGCCCAGGCCTGCGGCGCGCAGGCGGCGGGGTACGCGACCGGCTCGCCCGACCGGGCCCGGTCGAAGCCACAGTAGAGCTCCGGCAGGCGCTGCTCCGGCAGCGCGGCGGCGGCGTCGAGCAGCTCCGCCGCGAGGAGCGCCGCCGCCTCGTGGCGGCCGGCGCGGGCGAGGCCGGCGACGGCGATCGCGGTGTCGTGGGGCCAGACCGTGCCGGTGTGGTACCCGAGGGGGCTGTAGCCGGGCTGGCCGGCGGCGAACGTCCGGAGGCCCCAGCCCGATCGCATCGCCGCGCTTGTCAGGCGGTCGGCGACCGCGGCGGCGCGCGCCGGCGGGACGATCCCGCTCCACAGCGCGTGGCCCTGGTTCGAGGCGACGGCGTCGGCCGGCCGTTTCGCGCCGTCGAGGGCGATCGCGTAGGTCTCGAGGTCCGGCACCCAGAACGCTGCGTCGAACGCCGCCCCGAGCCGGTCGGCGGCCCGGTCGAGGCGGTCGGCGAGAGCCCCGTCGCCGCGGAGGCGGGCGAGCCGCGCGAGGCGGCGCCGCGCGTCGTAGGCGTAGCCCTGGACCTCGCAGAGGGCGATCGGGCCGTCGGCGACCCGCCCCGTCCGGTCGCGGATCGCATCGAGGGCATCCTTCCACCCGTGGTGGACGAGGCCCTGCGAGGCGCGGCGGCGATACTCGATGAACCCGTCGCCGTCGAGGTCACCGTGGCGCTCGACCCACGCGAGCGCCCGGAGGGCGTTCGGCCAGAGCTCCTCGACGAGCGCCCCGTCGCCCGTCCAGTCGTGGGTCTCGCCGAGGAGCACGAGCCACAGGGGCGTGGCGTCCGCGGAGCCGTAGTACCGCCCGAACACCACCTCCCCCGTCCGGGCCATCTCGCCGCCGCGGACCTCGTGGGGGATCTTTCCCGGCTCGGCGTCGCGGTCCGGCTCGTCGGCGTCGGCCTGGAGGCGCGCGAGGACCCGCAGCGTGTCGACCGCGAGGCTCGGGTCGAACGGCAGCGCCGCGAGCGCGGCGAGGATCGCGTCGCGGCCGAAGAGGGCCGTGAACCACGGGACCCCCGCCGCCAGGAACCGCTCGCCGGTGCCGGGGCCCGGCGTCACGAGGAGGTCGAGGTCGGCGAGGCCCCGGAGAACCGTCCGGTCGAGGCGCGGATCCGACGAGCGGACGCGGGCTGCCGGCTCGCGGCGGCGCGGAGCCGCGCGAGATGGCCGCGGCGGGCGCGGGGGCGGCGGCGCATCGGGCAGGCTCTCCTCCACGGCCACCGACCACCCCAGGGTGACGGTGCCGCCGGGGGGCAGCGTCGGCCGCCAGGTCAGGACCACCGCGCCACTCGAGCCCGGCGGGGCGGCCTCGACCGTGGCCCCCGGCGCGGTGGCCCGGACGCGGACGCGCTGGCCGTCCGTCGCCTCGTACGGGACGGTGACCGCGTCGCCGACGACCTCGATCGGGCCGAGCCGCCCGCGCCGCCGCCGGGCGACGCCGCGGACCTCGAAGAGGTCGGCGAGGTCCGCGTCGAAACGGACCTCGACCCGGACCTCCCGCGGCCCGTCGGCGAAGCTCGTCATCGCGAGCTCCTCGGAGAGGCCGCCGGCGAGCCGTCGCCGGCGCTCGATCGCGAGCGCGTGCCGGGCGGTCGCCGCGGCCGACCGGTCGTCCGCCGCCCGCCGGACCTCGACGATCGAGAGGAGGCACGTGCCAGCCTCGGCCCCGCCGCGGTCCGGGCGGAGCACCGCCGGCACCTGCCCGTCGACGAGGAGGCGGAGGCACGACGCGATCCGGGTGTCGGCGGCGTAGAGCCCGAGCCCCCGCGGGTCGGGGGCGACGTCGCCGCCGGGATCGGTGAGGAGGACGAGGCTTCCGGCCTTGAGGACGACGACCCCGCCGAGGTCGGTCGCCGGGACGACCGGCGGTGGGTCGTGGGGGATGAGGCGGACCGTCATCCGGATGCCGCTCCGCCGGCGGAACACCCCGCGCGGGCTCCCGCGCGCCGCGGCGGCCGCCCGGGCCTCAGGCCGGCCTCCGCGTCGAGCCCCGCACGACCATCTCGGTGTCGAGGAGGATCCGCGCGCTCCGGAGGCCGCCCGCGAGGCGCTCCACGAGCGCCCGTCCCGCGGCGACGCCGAGCGCCCGCGCCGGCAGGTGGATGGTCGTGAGCGGTGGGTCGAAGTGGCGGGCGAGGGGGATGTCGTCGAAGCCAACGACGGACACGTCCCCGGGGACGCGGCGCCCGGCCTCGCGGAGGGCCCGGAGGGCGCCGAAGGCGACGATGTCGCTCGCGACGAAGACGGCCGTCAGGCCGGGGGCCCGGTCGAGGAGGGCGCCCATCGCCGACCAGCCGCTCGTCGCGTCGAACGCGCCCTCGACGACGAGCCCCGCGTCGAAGCGGATCCCGGCCGCGCCGAGCGCGTCGCGGTATCCCTCGAGGCGGTCCGCGGCCGCCGTGTAGGCGAGGGGTGCGTTCGTGATGCACCCCACGACGCGATGGCCGAGGCCGAGGAGGTGGTCGACCGCCGCCCGGGCGCCGGCCCGGTTGTCGACGTCGACGCTCGGTGCGTCGAGGGTCGGGAGGGAGCCCTGGAGGATGATCGGGAAGTCGTCGGCGACGAGCGCCGCGAGCTCCTCGTCGTCCGTCCGGGGGCCCGAGACGATGAGGCCGTCGACGCGCTGCGAGAGCACGAGGTCGGTGTACCGCCCGACCCCCGGGGAGAGCGGCTCGACGAGGACGCGATAGCCGCCCTTGTGGGCCTCCGACCCGATCCCCCAGAGGGTCTCGGCGAGGAGCGCGTCCGAGGAGACCTGCTCCGGCGACTGGCGAAGGACGAGCCCGATCGTCTGGGACGCGCCGCCGGCGAGGGCCCGGGCGGCCCCGTGCGAGTAGTAGCCGAGCTCGCGGGCGGCCTCGCGGACGCGGATCCGCGTCTCCTCCGCGATGCTCGCGTCGGGCCGCTCGTTGAGGACGAACGACACCGTCGTGCGCGAGACGCCGGCGCGCGCGGCGACGTCCGCGCTCGTGGCCCGCCTGCGGCGCTCTGTCACGACCTCTCCTTCGACGGCCTCGCCCCCGCGGCCGACCGCGGGGCTCCTCGGGGGCGGGGCTAACACGCGTTACCGACGTGCATCATCATCGCCGCCCCGGGGGCCCGTCAAGGCACCGTATCGACCTCGTCGGCCGGATCCTCGCCCGCCGCGCGTAGGGCGGGCCGGGCCAGGACGGCTCCCCTACCCCCGCGGCGGAGCCACCCAGCGCGGGAGCTCGCGGGCGAGCGTCGCGAGCGGCAGCGCCCCGTGGCCGAGGAGCGCGTCGTGGAAGGCGCGGACGTCGAACGCCGCGCCGTCCCGCGCGGCGATCTCCGCGCGGAGTCGCGCGATCTCGCGATGGCCGATCTTGTACGTGAGGGCCTGGCCCGGCCAGACGATGTAGCGGTCCGTCTCGATCGTGGCGTCGGTCGTCGAGAGGCCGGCGCCGTCGCGGAGGAGGTCGATCGCCCAGGCGCGCCCCTTGCCGAGGGCGTGGATCCCCGTGTCGACGACGAGGCGGACCGCCCGCCAGGCCTGCGCCTCGAGCATCCCGAACCGCTCCGCGTCGCTGCGGTAGAGGCCCATCTCGTCGGCGAGCCGCTCGCAGTAGAGGCCCCAGCCCTCGGCGTAGGCGGAGCCGAGGATCCGGCTCCCGAGCCGCCGGAGCGCCGGCAGGGAGGGGTGCTCCATCTCGAGGGCGATCTGGAAGTGGTGGCCGGGGACGGCCTCGTGGTACGCCATCGAGGCGAGCTTCGAGAAGTGCCGGGTCGGCAGGTCGTACGTGTTGACGAAGAAGACCCCGGGACGCGACCCGTCGGTCGTCGGCGGGTAGTAGTACGCCGGCGGGGCGTCGCGCTCGAGGAACGGGTCGACCGGCCGCACGTCGCACGCGGCGACCGGCAGGCGCCCGAACCAGCGGGGGGCGATGGCGGAGGCACGCTCGATGTTCTCGACGGCGCGGGCGACGAGCTCCGCCTGCGAGGCGGCCGCGTTCGCGGGGTCGGTCGCGAGGTGCGCCCGGTAGGAGGCGACCGAGGGGAACCCGGCGGCGCGGGCGATCGCCTCGCGTTCGCCGTCGAGGGCCGCGAGCTCCGCGAGGCCAGAGTGGTGAACCTCGGCCGGGTCGAGGTCGAGGCTCGTCCACGTCCGCATCGCCATCCGGTAGCGGGCCGGCCCATCCGGCGCGGACCACAGGCCGGGATCCTCGCGCGTCGCCGCGAGGTACGGCCCGCGGAGGGCCTCGAGGTAGCGCCCGAGGGCCGGGTTCACGACGTCGCGGACGACCTCCGCGACGGCTCCCCGCCCGCCCGCGTCGCCGTCGGCGAGCCGCGCCCCCGCGACGATCGGCGAGTCGTCGACCGGGGTCGCGAGGAGCCGCTCGGCCTGGGCGATCGTCCGCTCGGCGACGATCCGCGCGGCGGTCATCCCCGTGGCGCGGGCCTCCTCGAGGAGCTCGAGGTGGGCGTCGACGAACGGGCCGAACGCCGTGAGGCGGGCGAGGAGGCGCTCGAGCCGGACCGGCGTGTCGGCCGGCTGGAACTGGATCCCCTGGCTGAGGAGCGCCTGCGGCCCGTCGATCTGGTCGACGAGCCCGACGAGGTCCATCCGGAGGTCGTCGGCCTCGTTCCCGAGCGTCGCGAGGACCCGCAGCATGTCGAGGGTGATCCGCTCCTCCACCGCGAGGCCGGCGGCGGGGATCGCGGCCGCCTCGCCGAGCGTCCGGTCGCGGAGGGCCCGGGCGGCGGACCGCCCCGCCGCCGACGGATCCTCGAGGCGGTCGTCCCAGCGGTCGTCGCCGTAGACGGTGGCGGTCATCGGGTGCTGCTCGAGGAACGCATCCCAGAAGCGGTCGGCGAGGGCGTTGACGGCGGCAGCCGGATCGGTCGGGGTCATCGGTTCCTCCGGGCCGAGGCACGCTCGGCGGGGCTGGTCGGCGGGTGGTCGGCGGTCGTGGCGGGGCCGGGCCGGTCAGGCGAGGACGACGTCGGAGAGGATCCGCAGGGGGAGCTTCCCGTGCCGCAGGACGTCGTCATGGAAGCGCCGGACGTCGAACGCCGAGCCCTCGCGGGCGGCGCGCTCGCGGCGGAGCCGCTCGATCTCCCGGCGGCCGGTCATGTAGGCGAGGGCCTGGCCGGGCCACGCGATGTAGCGGTCGGTCTCGATCCCCGCGTCGGTCGGGTGGATCCCGGCCGCCACCATCGTCTCGAACGCCCTGCGGCGGCTCCAGCCGAACGCGTGGAGGCCGGTGTCGACGACGAGGCGAACGGCGCGGAGGGCCTGGCTGTCGAGCATCCCGAATCGCTCCGCCTCGTCGCGGAAGAGGCCCGCCTCGTCGGCGACGCGCTCGGTGTAGAGCGCCCACCCCTCGACGTACGCCGTGCCCTGGGGCCAGTAGCCGAGGGTCCGGAACGCCGGGAGGCCGTCGAGCTCCATCTCGAGGGCGAGCTGGAAGTGGTGCCCCGGGACCGCCTCGTGGTACGTCGTCGACGCCGCGGTCCAGTACGTGCGGCTCGGGAGGTCGTAGGCGTTGACGAAGTAGATCCCGGGCCGCTCGCCGTCCATCGTCGGCGGGTAGTAGTACGCGCCCGGGGCGTCCTTCTCGAGGAGCGGCTCGACGCGCCGGACCTCGCAGCCCGCCGTGGGGATCCGGGCGAACCAGCGCGGGGCCGCGGCGAACGCCCGGTCGACGTCCTCCTGGCAGCGCGCCACGAGCGCCTCCGGCGTCGGCGGGATCTGCGCCGGGTCGGCGTTGAGGGCGGCCCGGTAGGCCGCCGTGTCGTCGCCGAAGCCGGCTGCCCGGGCGATCGCCCGCCGCTCGCCCTCGATCGCCTCGAGCTCCTCGAGCCCGATCCGGTGGAGCTCGGCGGGCGTGAGGTCGAGGCTCGTATAGTCGCGGACCTTCGCGGCGTAGCGGGCCTCCCCGTCGGGGAGCGACGCCAGTCCCGGGTCCTCGCGGGTGGCCGGGAGGTAGGCCCGCACGGCCTCGAGGAACCGCGCGTCGGCGGGCCGGACGTGGCGCTCGACGGCGTCGAGGATCCGGGCGCGGTCCGCCTCGTCGGCGAGGCGCGGGACGGTGACGATCGGCGAGGTGGCGGCCGGCGCCGCGAGGAGCCGCTCGACCTGGTCGACGACGCGCTCGGCGACGACGCGCGCCGCGGTGAGGCCGGCCGCGCGTCCTTCGGCCATGAGGTCGATGACCGCGTCGGTGAGGGCCGGGTACGCGGCGATCCGGGCGAGGAGCCGCTGGAGCCGCTCGGGGGAGTCGGCCTTCTGGAGCTGCACGAGCTCCGGGAGGAGCGACTGGTGGCCCTGCTGCTCCACCGCGGCCAGGAGGTCCGCCCGAAGGTCGTCCTCCGCGATCTGCTGCTCGGCGATGAGCGCGAGGAGGTCCCGCGAGATCCGCTCCTCGGGGTCGAGCCCGGCCTCGTCGATCGCCCGCGCGCCCGCGAGGGACTCCTCGGCGAGGGCCCGCCGCGCGGCGCGGCCGGCAGGCCCCGGATCATCGAGGCGGTCGTCGTAGCGCTCGTCCCCGTAGATCGTCGCGAGGGTGGGGTTGAGCTCGAGGGTGCGCTCCCAGGCGCGCGCGCAGAGGTCGGCGAGGGCAATGGATTCGGTCATGCCCGAAGGGTACGCGGCGCGCGATCCGGGCGCCGGGCGGGCGGCGACGGCACGGAGGCGGCCGGTCCCGCCCAGGGGCCGGTCCCGGAACCCCTCGACCTCGGCCTCGAGGGAGCGGCACGTCCGGCTGCCGTCGCTGCGGCCGCGATCAGCCTCCGGCCTCTCCCTCGAAGAGCGCCAGCTGGTCGGGCCGGTCGGCGACCGGGTCGAGCCCGAGGTACGGCTCGAGGTCGTCGAGCGTCGGGGCCGGGAGCGCCGCATACCGGCGGAGGGCGTCGGAGCGGAGGACGTGCCACCCGCCGGCGTCGAGCGCGGCGCGGAGCACCGGCGATCGGTCGAGCTTCAGGCGGAGGAGCTCGACCCGCTCCGGCGGGACGACGAGGAACCGGACGATCCGCTCGTCGGGAGGGATCCGGCGTCCGCGCCGGAGGACGGGCTCGCCGAGCATCGCCGTCCACTCAACCTCGAAGAGGAAGGCGAAGCGGGGCCGGACGTACCAGCAGCAGTCGACCTGCTCGAGGGCTTCGGCCCCGGAGCGGCCGAGGAACCCGAGCGCCGGCGCGCGCTCGTCGGGGAGGAGCCGGGCGCCCAGCGGCGCGCCGTCGGCGCGGCGGACCTGCTCGCGCGGCGCGATCTGGACGTGGACGCGGAGACGATGCCCGAGGTCGGCGAGGAGCCCGATGAGCGCCGCGTGCTCGTGGGAGCGCTCCTGGAGGTCGTCCCTCGCGACGAGGCGCCCGTCGCCCGGGGCCGGCGCCCCGTAGCTCGCGAGGCAGGCGTCGACGAGCCACGCGTCGGGAGCGTCCGCCCCGTGGAACAGCTCGTCGAGCCGGGCCCGGACGGCCGCCTCGGGGACCGAGGCCCCGGTGCCGAGGAGGCTGAACACGGCCCACTCCAGCCGGTCGGCGAGGGGGACCGCCGCCTCGGCTTCGTCGCGGGGATCGCGGAGCCAGAGGCGGCCGCCCTCCGAGGGCGCCACCTTCCGCTGGTCCGGCCGGGCGAGCTCGGCATCGACGAGGGCCAGGAGGTCGTCGGCCGCGGCCCGCCCCGGGGTCGGCGCCGGCCCGGCCGGCGCCGCCGGCTCGCCGGCGGGCGCCCCGGGGTGCCCCTCCACGCCGCCGCGCACGTCCGTCGCTTCGCCCGTGGTGACCGGCCGCGCGACCGCGGTCGCGTAGCGGCGCAGCTGCCCGCTCCGGTCGAGCGCCACGAGGAGCTCGCCGACGAGGTGGTGGCGGTCCGCGGGCTCGCCCCGCGCCTTGAGGGCGGCGACGGCGCCCTCCGTGACCGCCCGGTTCATCTCCGAGACGGAGAACCGCCCGTCGATCGGCGCCGGTGCGCCGAAGAGGCCCCGGGCCGCGATCGTCCGGGGATCCCCCGTCCCGCCCGGCGCCGGCTCGAGCGCCCGGTTCGCCCGGGTCCGCGGAGGCGGTCCCAGGCGGCCGCCGGGGGGCACGAGCTCGAGGACGCCGCCCGGGACCCGCCCGGGTTCCGCGAGGCGCGCCCCCGCCACGCGCCAACCCGCCGTGGCCCCGGCGAGACCGGCCGCGACGAGGCCGGGCGGTCCGTCGGCATCGAGGAGGAGGACCGCGACCCCGTCGGGCGCCATCGCCGGGGCGGCTGCCTCGAGCGCCCCCCGCAGCGCGTCGGCGCGGGTCGGCGGCCGGCGCGCGGGGTCGAGGAGCGCCTCGAACGGGAGGAGGCGCGCCGCCTCCGAGCCGAGCCCCCACGCGGCGACGACGAACGCCTCGGCGAGCCGCGCCGGACTCCAGTCGGGCGGGGTCTGCGAGAGGACGAGCCGGACCCTGGCGCGCTCCACCGGCGCGAGCCCCTCCGCCTCCCCCGCGAGGCGCGCGAACGCGTCGCCGCCGCCGACCCGGAGCGAGATCATCGGCGGGCCCTCGAGGACGCCGTCGAGCGGCTCGACGAGCCGCGCCTGGACGGCGCCGTGCGGCCCTTCGTCGAGGGCCTGGACGAACGCCCGGACGAGCTGGTAGCCCTCCTCGAACGCCCGCCACGGGTTCCGCTCGCGCCACCCGGGGGCGCCGGCCGGCCGCACCCGCCCCTCGACGATCCGGAGGGACGACGCGCGGCCCGGGTAGCCGTTGAGGCGGCTCGAGGGGAGGACCGCGTGGAGGAACGCGAGACGGAGGGCGGAGGTCACCTGGGAAGCGCGGAGCTCGCCCTCGATCCGCCCGAGGATCGCCTGGAGGACGGCGAGCTGGCGCGGCGAGTGGAGGTCGAGAAGCTGGTCGAGGAGCCCGCCCGGCTCGTCGGGGAGCGGGAACCGGCGGGCGATCTCCTCGCGGACGACCGGGTCGGGGTCGCCGGCCGCCGCGAGCTCGAGGTCCGCCGCCTCCGGCTCGGCATGGCGCAGCTCGCTCCCGCGCCCGCGCCGGTCGAGGCAGGCGGGGCAGCGGAACGAGCGCCGCGTCGGGCGGAGGGCGCGGCCCGGTCCCGGCTCCCAGGCGAGCTCGTCGAGCGCGAGCGTGCGGCCGCACGTCGGGCAGCGCGTCGCGAAGCGCTCATCGATCCATGCCCGGAGGCTCGTCGAGCCGAGCGGCGACGCGGCGACGGCCTGGAACGCGGCGTCGAGGTGGCGGAGGTCGGGGGCCCGGACGACGACGTCGGCGAGGAGCCGGGTGAGGGGCGACGTCTCGACGGAGACCGCGCGCCGGCCGCGGGCGAGCGCCGCCCGGGCGACCCAGCCCCCGCGCCCGAAGAGGTCGAGGACGACGTCGTCGGACGACGTCGCGGCGTCGATCCGCGCGGCGATGAGCTCCGGCGGGGGGGCCGGGGCAAGCCGCGCGAAGATCGGGAGGGCGAGCGGGTGGGCTGGCCGGCCCGCGATGTCACGGGGCGTCATCGAGCGGGATTCTGCCAGAGGGCCCGAGGTACGGCGCGCGGGGGGTCGTCGCCCGGCCGCTCGTGGCCGGGCCGCAGGACCGCCGGGCCGCGGAGCGCCGGGCCGGGGAGCGCCGGATCAGGGCTCCTCGAGCTCGTCCGGCTCTTCCTCGAACGCCTCGTCGGGCGTCACCTCCGACGGGAGGACGCGGTCGAGGTCCTCGATCTCCTCGTCCTCGACGTCATCCTCGAGGTCCTCCTCGAGGTCCTCGTCCTCGCGGAGGAGCGTCCCCTTCGTGTACGGCCGGAGGTCCGAGGACTTCGCCGCCATCGGGAAGCTCACCTTCCCGTAGTTGCGGGGATCCTGGAAGACCTCGCGGATGATGATCCGGACGTCCTGCGCGCCGAGCGACGTGACGCCGGCGGCGTACTTGTTCCCGTTGCCGATGAGCTTGAGGAGCCGCGCCGCGACGCGCGGCTCGACGACGCCGATCCG
Organism: Chloroflexota bacterium; assembly: GCA_021802585.1. Taxonomy (GTDB): domain Bacteria; phylum Chloroflexota; class Limnocylindria; order Limnocylindrales; family CSP1-4; genus CTSoil-043. Next base: position 11,806 of record JAJZRQ010000027.1, on the reverse strand, counting down.
GATCCCGTTCGACATCGCGATGAGGCGCTTCCCCTCCGCGACGAGCTCCACGTAGTCGCCGGGGTTCACCTGGGCGAGGACCTTCGCCCGGGCGAGCTCGATGAGGTGGGCGAAGCCGGTCTTGCCGGTCTCCTCGACGAAGATCGAGACCGGGGCCTTGCTCGTCGGGTCGGCCGGTGCGGTCTTCTCGCCGGCTTCGACGAGGAGAAGCTTGAGGCGGTCGATGTTCCGCTCGGCGATCCGGTTCGTCGGGTCGAGGGCGAGCGCCTTCTGGTAGTGCTCGCGGGCCCCGGCCAGGTCGCCGAGCTCCCAGAGGGCCTTCGCGAGGCGGTTCTGCGCCTCCGGGTCCGGGCCGTACTCGAGGAGCCTCCGGTTCGTCTCGGCGGCGTCGGCCCAGCGGGCGGCGGTGGCGGCGACGATCGCCTGGTCGACGAGGCTCCGCTTGATCCGGGAGAGGCTGGGGGCGCTCGGCGCCGCCTGCTCGAGCTCGGGGAAGGTCACGGGGGGCGGGTCCTTTCGGCCGGCGCGGGCGCGCCGAAGCGGGGTGCGCGTCGTGGTGCGCGACTGCCGTTTGTACACCCCGGCGGCGGCGCCGTCAAACGGAGCCGCCGCCGCGCGGGGCGGGCCGCCGGTCGGGCGCTCGCCGGCACCCGGCGGTCGCGGGGGTCAGGGGCGCGGAGGGGTCACCGGTGCTGCCGGCGACCCCCGCGCCCGTCAGTTGCCGCAGGGAGCGACGTTCCGCCAGTTCTGGACCGTGTCGGCCACCGCCTGCGTGCCGGTCGTGCCGTAGCTGAGCGTCAGGAGGCGGTTCGAGATCTCGCCGCAGGCCGCGTCCTTCTCGACGTGGTCCCAGTCGCCGAGCGTGTACTTGTACTCGATCTGGGTCGCCTCCTTGCCGGTGAGCGTCACCCTCCAGTGCGTCGCGTCGACGCGCGTGAGGACGACGCCTCCGGGGTTCCAGGACGGCAGGCCGCCGTCGAGCCGGTCGAGGGTCCCGGCGATGAAGACCGAGCGGCCGGTCCCGTCGGTCGAGGCCGGCACCGTGACGGTGAACACGACGCTCACCGTCCGGAGCTCGGCCGTCGCCGCGACCGGCGCCGACGGCGCCGAGCGGTTGAACGACAGGTCGACCGCGAGGACCCGGTAGTGGTACGTCTCGCCGGTCGCGACCGTCGTGTCCGTGTACCCGGCGGTCGTCGTGCGGGCGATCGTCGCCCAGGGGCCGGCCGCGGCGGCGGCGCGCTCCACCTCGTAGCCGTAGAGCGACGGGTCGCCGGCCACCGCGTCCCAGGCCAGCTCGATGCCGGTCGGGGACGCCGTGACGACGGCGAGGCCGGTCGGCGTCGCCGGCGCGGTCGTGTCGCCGCTCGAGAGCACCGTCAGCGCGCCGGCCTGCGCCGGCGCGTACCCGTTGCCGGTCCCGTCGAGGTCCGCGTAGACCCAGTCGCGCCCGTTCGTCGTCGAGTAGCGGTACGCGTAGTCGAACGTGCCGACGGCCTCCGGCAGGAGGCTCGCCACGAACTCGTCGTTGTTCCCGGCGTCGACGTTGAACGCCGCGTCCACCCAGGACCAGGCGGCGTTCGCGGCCGGGTCGGAGCCGTCCGGCCCGAACCCGAGCTGGGCGTCGAGGCCCGCCGTCGCGCCGGGCGTCGAGGTGACGCCGTCGATCCAGACCTGGCCGTAGACGTTGGCGGTGCGGTCGACCGCGCTGATCGTGTGGGTCAGCGTCGGCGGCCACTGGAGGTTCGCCCAGCCGATCGAGAGGTGCGGCAGGCCTTCCACCTCGTTCGAGAGCGGGCTCACGTTCCCCGCCGGGTCGCTCGCGGTGACGACGACGAAGGCCGCCATCCCGTTCGCGAGCCCGGCGACGCGGTACGTCGTCCCGCTGACCGGGGCGGCGTTGTCCTTCACGTACCCGCCGCCGGCGACCGGGCTCACCCAGACGTCGTACGAGGCGGCGCCGGCGACCGGGCTCCAGGCGAGGTCGAGCGACCCGTCGCCCTCGCCCGCGAGCGCGAGCACGGGCGCGGCCGGCGGCCGGAGGTCGACGCCGGCGCCCGTGGCGAGGACGAGGGCGCCGTTCGCCGGCACCGTCACCGCGACGACCCCGCCGGACGACGTCGCCGCCGTCGAGCCGCCGGCCCCGAGGGCGAGGCGCGTCGCGAAGGCGATCCCGTCGCGGAGGTAGCCCGCGACCGGGACGTCCACGGTGTGGGGGACGGCGTCGCGGTTCACGACGACGAGGGCCGCCGCCGTGTCCGTCCGCCGCCCGTACGCCGCGACGCCGGCAGCGTCGTCGGCGAGGAGGGCCCGGAAGTCGCCGTCGCGGAGGACGGGCAGCCCGCGGCGCAGCTGGGTGAGCCGCCGGTAGTGGGCGAGCATCGCCACGTCCGGCGACCCGCCGCGGCTGACCAGCGGGAACGGGCGCCGGTTGTCGGGATCGTCGTCACCGGTCTGGGCGACCTCGTCCGCGTAGTAGATCGTCGGGGCGCCGGGAAGGGTGAACTGGATGAGCGACGCGAGCCGCATCCGGGCCTTGCCGGCGGCGAGGTTCGCCGCGTCCAGCTCGCGGTCGGCGGCGTTGTCCTGGCCCGGCGTGAGCGTCCACAGGAGCCGCTCCGTGTCGTGGCTGTCGAGGAGGTTCATGAGCGCGTAGTAGGCCGCGTCCGGGTAGTCCTCGCGGATCGAGGCGAGGCGGGCGAGGAACCGGGAGGCCGGGATCACGTGGCCGCTGTCGGCGAAGCCCTTGGAGTCGAACGGGCCGGGCGCGAGGAACGCGAGGACCGCGTCCCGCAGCCGGTAGTTCATCGTCGTGTCGAAGCGGTCGCCGCGGAGCTCGCGGAGGAGCGTGGAGTCCTTCTGCCAGGTCTCGCTGATCGTGAGGGCGTCGGGGCGGGTCGCCTTCACGACGTCCCGGAACGTCTCCCAGTAGCCGGCCGGGAACGAGGCGTCTCCGGCGACGTCCATCCGCCAGCCGGACGCGCCGGCGGCGAGCCAGCGTTTCGCGATCGCGTCGGCGCCGGTGAGGAAGTAGCGCCAGACGTCGGCGTTCGCGGCGCTCTTGTCGATGACGGGGATCGAATCGAAGCCGAACCAGCCGCTGTACGTGGCCGAGGTCGGGCCCCCGACGCCGGCGCAGGTGCCGTTGCCCTCGCCGACCTCGGAGAAGGCGAACCACGAGCGGAACGGCGAGGTCGTCGACTCGCACGCGCCGACGGTCGGGAAGTGGTGGTAGCGGTCGAAGAACGGGCTGTCGGAGCTCAGGTGGTTGAAGACGCCGTCGAGGACGATCCGGATCCCCCGCCGGCCGGCGTGCTTCACGAGGTTCGCCCAGTCCTTCTGCGTGCCGAAGGACGGATCGATCCGCGTGTAGTCCTGGGTGTCGTACCCGTGGTTCGAGGCCGAGTCGAAGATCGGGTTGAAGTAGACGGTCGTGACCCCCAGCGCCGCGAGGTAGTCGAGCCGCTGGTCGACGCCCCGGAGGTCGCCGCCGACGTAGTCCCGGCCGCGGGGCTGCTCGATGCCCGTGCGGGTCGCCTCGAACCGCCAGGGGCAGGACTCGGCCGTGGCGCCGGCGTAGTTCCGGCAGTAGCCCTCGGGGAGCGTGCCCCAGGGGAGCGCGATGACCGGGTCGTCGTAGCGGACGTCGCCGCTGCGCGGGTCGTTGTCCGAGCGGCCGTTCCGGAACCGGTCGGGGAAGATCTGGTAGATGACCGCGTTCTTCGCCCAGGCGGGGGCGGCGAAGCCGGGCTCGAAGAGCATGAGGGCCCAGCTCGCGTCGACCACCTCGTCCGTCGGCGCGCCGAGCCCGCCGTCGAGCGCCGCGGTGTCGTCGGCGTAGTAGTCCGTGTCGGTGCCGTCGGTGACGATGAAGCGGTACCAGAGGTTATCGACGCCCCAGCTGCCGGGCAGCGTCGCCTGCCAGAAGTCGCAGGAATCGGCCGCCAGGTCCGCCTGGTAGCAGGAGACGCCGGAGGCCGCGATCGACATCGGGACGATCTGCTGGCCGGCCCGGTCCACGGAGTAGAGGCGCACCTTCACCGAGGTGACGTCGTCGTGGAACGTGCGGAAGCGGAGGGTGACCGGCGTCCCCGCGGGGACGGCGCCGCCCGGCGTCCGGTAGAGCGTGTCGCGCGAGTCGTGGCGGAGGCCGTCCCACTCGACGTTGTCATCGGGGCCGGGCCCGGCGGCCTGCGCGGTGATCGCGAGGACGTGGGTCGCGCCGTCCCAGCTGAACGTCACGGTCGCGCCGGCCATCACGGTGAACGGGATGTTCGGCCCGTTCTGCACGCCGCCCTGGCCGTAGTTGAGGCCCCAGCTCTCGTTGATCGCGACCTTCGCCTCGTACGAGCCGGCCGGGATCGCCGTCGTGGCGAACGTGAACGTGCCGTCGCCGTCGGGATCCTGGAGCCACGAGCGGAGGCAGTCGGGCTGCCAGTCGCCGGGGCAGCCGAGCGCCGCCTGGAAGCTCCCGGGGACGGTGGCGATCACGCCGCCCTGGTTGTCCGTGACCCAGTGCGTGGCGTGGGAGTAGTAGAAGGTGACGGCGGTCGGGGCGGCAAGGGAGAGCGCGATGTTCGCGCCGTTCGGCGTCGCGTTCGCGCCGTAGTTCTCTCCCCACCCGTCGTTCAGGGCGGCCTTGTACTGCCAGGAGCCGGCCGGGACCGTGAAGGTGGCGGTCCACGCCTGGTCCGCGGCATCCCAGGCGAGGTGCGTGGCGGCGCAGTCGGCCTGCCAGTCGCCGGGACAGCCGAGCTCCGACTGGAGGTCGCCCGCGATCGTCACGCTCGTCGGCTCGGGGGTGTTCGCGAGCGCGGGGTCGGGCGCGAGCGCGGCGAGCGGGCCGGGGCCGGGCAGGGCGCCGGCGACGAGCGCGAGCAGCGCGAGGAACGTGACGACGCGGGGTCGCCGGGCGGGGCGGCGCATGGCATCCTCCTGGGCACGAGGGACGCGGCGGCGGACGCGGAGCCGGTCCGTCCGGCCTGCATATCCCTCTGCCAGGCGGACTAAACCGGTTTACCGCGCGATCTGCCCGCAAGGATGGACCCGCCCGGGTGGCCGTGTCAACGGGCGAGCGCCGGCCAGTCCTCGTCCGGGCCGTCAGCGCGGTGGCCGTGGTCAACGGGCGATCACCGCCCGGCGCAGGACCGGGCCGTCAGCCCTGGGCGAGGACGTTCCAGGCGACGACGAGCGCCCCGAGCGCGGCGAGGAGGACGACCTCCCAGATCCAGCGGACGTCGCGGCGGGCCGTCCGCGGCGCCCCGCGGTAGGCGCTCCAGAGGTAGAGGACGAGGGTGAGGAGCGCCGGGCCGAGGAGCCGCGGCAGGCCCATCGCCCGGAGCGCGGCCGCGGCGATCGCGACCACCGCGGCGTACGAGAGCGCCGCCGCGAGCGCGTCGCGGAACGACGGGCTGCGGAGCGCGTCGAGCCGGTAGCCGAGGACGCCGGCGACGAGGCCGTCGAGGACGGCGAGCGTGGCGAGCCCCTCCAGCGGGAGGCCCGGCGGGCCGGTCTCGGTCCCGGTCGGCAGCGGCTGGACGAGGGCCCCCGGCACGGCGGCCGCCATCCCGCTGAAGCCGACGAAGCCGACGAGCACGACGAGGCTGACCAGCGCCGTCCGGTCGGCGGCCGTCGGGCCCGCCGGCCGGGCAAGGATCCGGCGCTCGATCTCGACCGCCGCCAGCACGAGCGCCGCGATCGCGAGAAGGCCGACGACGAGGAGGAGGCCGACCGGCACGAGGTGGAGCGCAGCCGTACCGGCCGTCGCGGCCGCCGCAGGGAGGAGGAGCGACTCGACGGGCACGCCGAGCTCGGCGGTGCCGGCCGGCGCCTCGGCGGCGCCGAGGACCTCGAGCGTGGCGAGCCCGACGGCCACGCCTCCCAGGAGCACGGCCGCCCAGAGCGCCGGGCCCTCGGCGATCCGCGCGATCGCCGCGAGGACGACCGCGAGGCCGACGAGCTCCCAGGCCGGGTCCGCCGCCATCGCCCGTGCCCGCCCCTCCCGACCGCCCCCCGAGCCGAGCGGACGGCCCGGCGCGCCATGGATCGGCGACCCGGGCGTCGGCGGCCGCGTCGCCGGTCGGGGCGCCGGCAGCGGATGGCCGGGGGCGCCCGCCGCGAGCGGCGGGGCGGACCGCCGGAGCGGGTTCCGCAGGTGGATCGTCGGGCGCTTCACGACGTGGCCCGCCGGCTGCCAGCCGCCCGTCCCGCAGTCGCCGGACGCGACCCGCCGCCGACCCACGCGAGGAGCGCGGCGCGCGACCACGTGTTCGCGACCGAGCCCGGCCCCACCCATGCGCGCCGCGCCTGCGCGACGCCCCACGCGATCCCGGCGAGCTCCTCGACGCGATGCGCGTCGGAATCGATCGTCAGCGTGCAGCCGGCCGCCACGGCGAGGCGGGCCCGCTCCGGCGCGAGGTCGAGGCGGTGGTCCGAACCGTCGATCTCGAGGAGCGTGCCGGTCTCGGCCGCGGCCGCGTAGATCTCGTCCCAGGCGAGGTCGAGGTCGTCGCGGCCGCGCTCGCCGAGCATCCGCCCCGCCGGGTGGGCGATGACGTCGACGTGCGGGCTGCGGATCGCGCCGAGGACCCGGGCCGTGAGCTGCCCGCGCGGCTGGCGCCGCCCCTGGTGGAGCGCCGCGACGACGACGTCGAACGAGGCGAGGACCGCGTCGTCGAAGTCGAGCGAGCCGTCGCCCCGGATCTCGAGCTCGCACCCCTGGAGGAGCCGGAACCCGGCGGCGGGGGTGGCGGCGGGGGCCACGCCTTCCGCCTCTTCGCGGGCGAAGCGCGCGTTCAGCTCCGCGATGACGGTCCGCTGCGCGGCGACGCGCTCCGGCGAGAGCCCGCGGGCGATCGCCAGCCCGTGGCTGTGGTCCGTGAGGACGAGGTACTCGTAGCCCCGGGCCCGCCCCGCCTCTGCCATCTGCTCGATCGTGTGGATCCCGTCGGACCAGTCGGAGTGGGCATGGCAGTCGCCGCGGAGGTCGGCGACGTCGACGAGGCGCGGCAGCCGGCCGGCGCGGGCCGCCTCGACCTCGCCGCCGTCCTCGCGGAGCTCCGGGGGAACCTCGGCGAGGCCGAGGAAGTCGTACACCTCGGCCTCCGTGGCGAAGGTCCGCAGCTCCGTGGCGCCGCGGGCCGGCTCGACCTCGGCCGCGCCGGCATCGTCGGCGCCGGCCTCCGCCGCCTCGCTCTCAGCCGCGGCCGGCCGCCTCTCGTCGGCCTCGCCGAGCCGCGCGAACCCCTTCTCGGAGAGGCTCCACCCGCGATCGCGGGCGAGCGCCCGGAGCCGGACGTTGTGCTCCTTGCTCCCCGTGAAGTGGACGAGGTACGTCCCCGCCCGGCCCGGCGGCATGACCATGAGGTCCACCTGCGGCCCGCCGGCGAGCCGCACCGCGGCCTTCGCCGTGCCCGCGTTCACGATGGCGGAGACCCCGGGCATCTCCGTGAAGGACGCGATCGCCGCCGCGGGGTCGTCCGTCTCGACGAGGATGTCGAGGTCGCCGACGGTCTCGCGGCGCCGGCGGAACGAACCCGCGGGCACGACGGCCCGCACGCCGGGCGCCTCCGCGAGCCGCGCCGCGATCGCCGCGACGATCCGCTCCGCGGTCCCGAGCGTCATCCGGGTCGAGCGCCGGTCGAGCGCCTCGACGCCGGCGCGGAGGCTCGCGATCCCCTTCTCCGTGAGGCCGGGCACGCCGCCGACCGTCCCCGCCCGGAGCCCCGTGCGGAGGTCCTCGAGCGTCTCGATCCCCAGCCGCTCCCAGAGCAGCCGGACCGTCTTCGGGCCGACGCCCGGGATCTCGAGGAGCTCGACGAGCGTCGGCGGGACATCGCCGTGGAGACGGTCGAGAAACCGCAGCCGGCCGGTCGCGACGATCTCGGCGATCTTGTCGGAGATCGCCGACCCGACGCCGGGGATCGCCGGCGGGCGGCCCGCCCGGTAATCCCGGGCGATCTCGTGCGGGCTGTGGGCGATCGCGTCCGCCGCGCGGTGATAGGCGACCGTCTTGAAGACGAGCTCCCCCCTGATCTCGAGGAGGCTGCCGATCTCGTCGAAGATCGCCGCGAGGTCGGCATTCGAGGGGAGGGGCGGCGGGGCGACCGGGGGCTGCTCGGCCATCCGGCCGAGTATCGCACGGCCCGCCCGGGAGGCGAGCCGGTCAGGACGCCTCGACCCGGTTGCGCCCGAAGCGCTTCGCCCGGTAGAGGGCCCGGTCGGCCGAGACGACGAGGTCGGCGACGCGCTCCGTCCCGCCCTCCCCGACCGTGGCTCCGACCGACACCGTCACCCGGTCGACGCCGACCTCGCTGAGGTCGATCCGCTCGACCGCCGCGCGGATCCGCTCCCCCACCTCGACCGCGATCGCGGGGCTCGGGTTCCGGAGGAGGACGACGAACTCCTCGCCGCCGATCCGCGCCGGGACGTCGACGTCCCGGACGGCGGCGGCGATCGTCCGGGCCACCGCCCGCAGGACGACGTCGCCCACGGCGTGCCCGTGGCGGTCGTTGAGGACCTTGAACAGGTCGATGTCCACCATGAGAACCCCGATCGCGTCGTCCGCCCGGCGCCCGCGGCCCAGGAGTCGCACGTACTCCTCGAAGTACCGCCGGTTCGGGAGACCGGTGAGGGCGTCCGTCGTCGCGGCCTCCTCCGCCGCCCGGTGGGTCGCCGTCCGGGCGAGCGCCGCGGACGCCTCGGCCGCCGCGGCCGCGAGGAGGCGCCGCGACGGCGCCGGCCACGGTCCCGCACGGCGCCGGGAGATGACGATCGCCCCGAGGAGCTCCCCGTGGGCCACGAGCGGCGCGGCGAGGACGTTCGTCAGCCCGAAGGCTCGGCGGACCCGGACCGCGATCCGCTCCGCGGCGCGCTCGGCCGCGTCGAGGGGGACCGGCCGGCCAGGCCCGACGGCGACGCCCGCCGCGGATGGGCCACCGGCGTCGAGGTCGACGGCGGGGAGGACCGTGCTCGCCGCCGGCGCGCCGGGACGCGTCGGCACGAGCGTCGCGTCGAGGATCGGCGCCCCGGGGCGGCGGTGGACGACGACGAGGTGGTCGGCCTCGGTCCCGGGGCCCAGCTCGCCCATGATCGCGTCGACGATCGCGTCGGGCGAGACCGCCCGCGAGAAGCCCTGGAGGATCCGGGCGAAGTTCTCCACCTCCTCGCGACGGCGGGCCTCGCGCTGCTCGACGCTCCGCCGGACGAGCGCCGCCGCCGCGGCGGCGGCGGCGAGCGCGAGGAGGGCGGCCGCGGCGAGGCCCGGACCCGGCAGCACGACCGCGACGAGGAGGAGGCCGCCGAGGGTCGCGAGCGCGGCGGCGAGGAAGAGCCAGGCCCGCCGGACCCGCCGGTCGAGCGGGTCGGCGGACGGCGCCGGGCGGATGCGCGACGGGGCGGCCACGTTCCCCCGGAGCATGCGCGGTCCCGATCGCCGGCGTCCACTCGCGCGACCGGTACCTCCGGGGGATCGCCGCTGGTACTTCCGTCCCGGTGCCCCGATCGCCGTCCCACCCCGGGCGGAGCAGCATCCGTCGCGGCGGCGGTGCCGCGCGACCGCGGCCTACCGCGACGCCCGCGCCCTCGACCCCTCAGAGCGGCGGAGGCGGGCGCGGACGCGGCCGCCGACGCCCCGGCCGCCCTCCGCCTTCACCCGGTAGAGGGCGGCGTCCGCGGCCGCCATGAGGGCCGCAGCCGTCTGCCCGTCGGTGGGGAACGAGGCGAGCCCGATCGACGCCCCCAGCGACACCGGCCCGCGGCCGACGGCACGGTACGGCCGCTCCTGGAGGGCCGCGACGATCCGCCGGCCCACCTCGTCGGCGCCCGGCGCCGTCGTATCGGGGAGGATGACCGCGAACTCGTCGCCGCCGTACCGCGCCGCGACGTCGGTCGCGCGGAGGGCGCCGCGGATCTGCTCCGCCGCCCAGCGGAGGACCTCGTCCCCGAACAGGTGCCCGAGCGTGTCGTTCACGAGCTTGAAGTCGTCGAGGTCGATCATGAGGACGGCGAGCGGCGCGCCGCCCCGGCGGGCCCGGAGGATCTCCTCGCCGAGCCGCTCGTGGAGGTAGCGGTGGTTGAAGAAGCCGGTGAGCGGGTCGCGGTCGGCGAGCGCCCGCGTCGACTCGTAGTGCTGGGCGTTCCCGAGCGCCATCGCGCCCTCGTTCGCCATCGCCCGGACGAGGTCGAGGCGCCGCGCGTCGAGGCGGGTCGGCGCGACGAACGAGAGCTCCGCGAGGCCGATCGTCTCGCCCTTCGCCACGAGGGGGAGCATGATGAGCGTTCGCAGTCCGTCGCGCTCGAGGAGGGCGACCTCGGCCGGATCGGCCGCCGGGTCGGTCGTGTCGATCGTCGAGGTTGTCTGCGTCTCGAGGACGCGGCGCGTCTCCGGGTAACCGGCGAGGGCGAACACGGGGTCGACCGCGGCTCCCTGGGCCGCCGGCCAGTAGCCGAGCGTGAGGAGCCGGTCGTCGGCGCGGTCCCAGCCGGACACGCCGGACTCGTCGGCGCCGAGCGCCCGGCCCAGGTGGTCGGCGAGGAGCTCGGCGACCTGTCGTGGGTCGAGGCTCCGCGAGAGGGCGCTGCCCATGTCGGCGATCCGCCGGAGGTCCTCGGCCAGCGCGTTCGAGGCGCCGATCGCGCGGGCCGATTCGACCGCCGTGGCCGCCTCGTCGGCGAGGATCGAGAGCATCCGGACGTCGCCGAGGTCGAACTGGTGGAGCCCGAGCTTCGACAGCGAGATGACGCCCGTCACCCGGTCGTCGTAGCGCATCGGCACGACGACCATCGACTCTGCGATCTCGTCGGTGCCGGCGATCGTCAGGCCGCGAGGGTCGGATCCGGCGTCCGGGCTGAGGAGCGGCCGCCCGTTCGCGGCGACCCAGCCCGCGAACCCCTCCCCGACCTTGAGGGCGAGGTCGTCGAGGGCGATCGTCTCGTAGCCGTTGTCGCCGGCGGCGACGATCGGCACGAGGTCGTCGGGCTCCTCCAGGACGTAGACGCGGCAGGCGTGGTAGTCGACGATCGCCCGGAGCTCGTCGGCGACGGCCTCGGCGACGGCCCGCACGGAGGGGCTGCCAGCCATCCGGGCGGCCGCGCGCTGGGCCACCTCGAGCTGGGCCACCCAGCGCTCGGTGGCCTCTCGCGCCTCCTCGACCTGGGTGCGGGTCGCGTCGAGCTGCGCCGCGGTGCGCTCGATCTCGGCGCGTCCCCGCGTGAGGCGGACGACGACGAGCCGGAGGGCGAGGGTGGCGCCGGCGAACGCGACGAGCTCGATGGCCTCGAGGACGCCGATGTCCGGCGGGCGCAGGGCGACCTCGGCGAGGAAGACGGTGGCGTACGTCGTCGCCGCCACGGCCAGCCCACCCCGGGCCGACAGCGCGAGGGCGGCGAGGACGAGCGGGAGGATCGCGAATGGGACGGCGAGGTCGAGCTGGGCGAACCCGACCGCGATCGCGACGTACGCGACGGTCGCCGCGGCCGCGAGGAGCGGGCCGCGCGGCCCGAGAAGGCTCTCCGCCGGTTCCCCGGTGATCGCCTCGCGGACGAGCGCCGCCAGGCGCCGCACGGGTCCGTCGCGGCGCGGCGGAGTGGGTCCGTGGCCGGGCGGCGGCACGGCGGGGTCGCGGCGCGCCGGCAGGGGTCCGTGGCCGGGCGGCGGCACGGCGGGGTCGCGGCGCGCCGGCAGGGGTCCGTGGCCACTCAGCGGCACGGCGGGGTCGCGGCGCGCCGGCAAGGGTCCCTGGCCGCTCAGCGGCGTGGGTCCGTGGCCGCTCGGCGGCACGGCGGGGTCGCGGCGCGCCGGCAAGGG
>JAJZRQ010000118.1 GCA_021802585.1 Chloroflexota bacterium | reverse complement strand
AGGCCGGCATGGAGATCCAGGCCTGGGCGCACGATCTGCGTCGCGGCGTCGAAGAGATCGCTCGCCGGGCATGGGCCACGCAGGATCCCTGGACGCTCCACCGGATCAGTCGCCTCCTGCCCGCGCTTGCGGCGCTCGACACCGAGGGCAAGCGGATCGCCGGGTGGGGCGAGGAGAGCACCTGCGCCGACGGGTTGACGGGTCCGGGGCACGGTGAGGCGGTGGCGGGATGACCGTCCTCGCCGTCACGTGCCGGACCCCCGACTGCCGTCGCACGCCGCACCGCGACTCGGTCTGGTGCGATCCCTGCCTGGACGCGCTGCTCTGGGGCCACGTGCGCCCCGGTCAGCCGGCCCTCGGCGGGCACGACGGTGCCAGGCCGCGGGTCGTCGCGCGCAGCGACTATGTCCTGGAGCCCGTGCACCCCGGGCCGATCCGCGTCCGTGGCGAGCGGACCCTGCCGAGCCTGGCCGAGTCCGCATGGCGGGCGGTCGCGCTTCTGGAGCTGGTGGCGATCGTGGCGATCGTCGTCCTGTGGCCGCGATGAGCGCCCGCGAGTGCGCCCGCTGCCTCAACCCCCTCCCCGATGGGGCGACGGCGCGGCGCGTCTTCTGCTCGGACGCCTGCCGTGTCTATGCCTCGCGGGACCGTTCCGTAACAACAGGCCCCCAGTTGGCCTTGCCGCTGAGCGTGGACACCCCGGCCCCGCTGTCCCACACCACTCCGGCCCCTTCCGTGGCTCTCCGCGGCCCCACGGGGCGCACAGAGCCAACGGCGAGGGTCTGCCCTGCCTGCGGCGGCACGAAGCGGGCTGACGCGCGCCTCTGCCGGCCTTGCTGGCTAGCCGAGGATCGCAAGAGCGATCCGGCCGCCCGCTTCTGGGCGCGCGTGGACGCCTCGGGGGGTTTGCTGGCCTGCTGGCCGTTCGTCGGGAACGGAACGGCCGCGGGCTATGGACAGCTGAGCATCGGGCGCGGCAAGGGCCGGATGATCGCCGCCCACCGGCTCTCCTATGAGCTCGCCGTCGGACCCATCCCATCGGGGATGGTCGTGCGCCACACCTGCGACAACCCGCCATGTGTGAACCCCGCTCACCTGGTGGTCGGCGCTCCGGTCGACAACGTGCGGGACATGGTGGACCGCAATCGCAGGCGCGGTCGCACCTTGACCGCCGATCAGGTCGCGGACCTCCGTCTGCGTGCAGCTGCCGGGGAATCGTATCGGGATCTTGCGGCCAGTGCCGGGGTAGACGCCAGCACCATCGCGCGGATCGTGAAGGGTCGGACATGGGCGGTCGCATGAGCCTCGTCGGGGTTGCCGCCTCGCTGCCCACCCCGAGCGAGAACGGCCAGCCGTGCACGGCTTATTGCGAGGTCCGCGCCGGCGGCTACGGGGTCGTCGTGGGGCGGCTCGGCGGCCGCGTCAATGAGCCGGCCGGGCCGGTCTTCCCGCGGCCGCGGCAGGCGATCGCCCTGGCGGACCTGCTGAACGGGCGCCTCGCCACCACCTGAGACCAGCGGCCCGGGGATGGGTAGGAGCCGGTCCCGGGGCCTCACCCCACCGCAGAGCACAGAGGAGAGGGAGCCGACATGGCAACGCAAATCGGGATCATTCCGCGACCGGCTGAGATCACGATTGAAGTCTGGGGTGGCAACGACCGCCGGATGCGGGTCATGCGTATCGACGCGATGACGACACTGCACGTCCCGAATCGCGATGTCCTCGATGCCCTGCAGGCGGCCCTCGACGCGATCCGCGCCGACATGGATGTGGAGGCTGCGGCCGAGCTCGAGGCGGTGGCCTCGTGATCCACGAACCGATGGGGCACACCTGGTGGAGAGGCCCCGGCGAACGGGTCGCCTGCGCCTTTGCGAGCGGCCCCGGTTGGATGCGTTCCGCTTGCGGCGACGTGCGCTGGTCAGTCGTCCTGATCCGGGTCCGCGAGGGCCACCGCGTCCGGCGCTGCCCGGGCTGTGTCGTCGCGCTGACGACGGGGGCTCCGGCGGCGCCGGCGATGTCCGAGCCGGAAGCGCGGGACGCGTGGGGCGACCGCTGATGAGCGCGATCGCCACGCCCTTCGTGCAGGGCACCTCGGAGTGGGTAGATGCCCGTCGCGCCGGGATCGGCGCCACTGACATCCCCGTCATTGCCGGCGAGTCGCCGTATCGCTCGGCGCTGGAGTTATGGGCCGAGAAGACGGGGCGCGTCCAGCCGGAGCCTGACGCCGAGACGGCGGAGCTGTACGAAATCGGGCACCTCATGGAGCCCGTCCTGTTGACGATCTACGAACGCCGGACAGGGCGGCACCCGAAGCGGGTCCACAAGATGCTCGCCCACCGCGAGGTCCCATGGGCGCTCGCCAGCCTCGATGCCCAGGCCCCCGTCCGCCGGGCGGTCGAGGCCAAGTGGTCCAACTCGTCGCGCTGGCGCGGCGAGGGCATCCCCGATGACGTGCTGATGCAGGTCCAGTGGCAGCTCTTCGTGACGGGCTGGGACGTGGCGGACGTCGTGGCCCTCGTGGGCCGATCGTCGCGCGTGGTGGAGGTTCCCCGAGACCAGGGCCTGATCGACGACCTCTACGCCCTGGCGGCCGAGTTCTGGGGCCATGTCACGTCCGGGGTTGCGCCAGAGCCGGATGGCTCGGAGTCGGCGCGCCGGACGCTGGTGCGTCTGCACCCGGAGGATGACGGGACCTACCTGCCGGCGACACCGGACCTGGTGGAACTCGTGGACCTCTATCGCTCGGCCAAGGTCGCGAAGAGCGCGGCCGAGGATGCCGAGAAGGGGATCGGCAACGCCCTGCGCGCGGTGCTCCGCGACGCCAGCGGCATCGAGGGCCTGTGCACCTTCCGCAAGTCGGCCGACGCGACCCGGGTCAACTGGCCCGCTGTCGCGTCCGCCTTCCGGCAGCTCGTCACGGGACACCCGGACCCGGTGCTGGACGCGATCGTCGACCTCCATTCCGAGACCTTGCCGGGCCCGCGGGTCCTGCGATTGTCGAAAGGAACCCCCGAATGACTGACTCCCGAGCCGTGGTGCCCTCCACCGCCGGCGCACCGCCAGCCCTCACATCGGGTGACATGCTCCGCGGGCTGCACACGGTCCGCAGCGTGCTCGCGCCGGATCTCTCCGACGACGAGCTGAAGCTTTTCGCGATGGTCGCGACCCGCTCCGGGCTGGACCCGTTCGCGAAGCAGGTCTACGCGGTCAAGCGCAAGGGCCGCGTGACCTTCCAGACGGGCATCGACGGCTACCGCAGCATCGCGGCCCGGACGGGCCTCTATGACGGGCAGGACGAGCCCGAATACGGGCCCGCCTGCGAGTGTGGCGACGATCGCCCGAAGGGCCATCCGGAGTTCGCGACGGTCCGCGTCTACCGCAAGGGCGTGAGCCGTCCGATCGCGGCGACCGCTTTCTGGCACGAGTACGTGCCAGCCGCCGGCCAGTCCGGTGAGGGCGATGCGATGTGGCGTCGGATGCCGCGGGTGATGATCGCCAAGGTCGCCGAGGCGCTGGCGCTCCGCAAGGCGTTCCCCTATGACCCGGAGCGCCGCGAGGGCATCGGGGCGGACATCTACACCGCCGACGAGATGGCCCAGGCCGGTCGCCCCGAAGCACCGGCCGCATCGCAGCAGACGGCCCGGGAGCGCGTGGCGCAGCGTGCCGCCGCGATCGCGGAGCCGCCTGCGGAGAGGGAGGACGAGCCGAGCCCCGAGCCTCCCGTCGAGACGGTGGCCGAGGAGATCGTCGGCGAGTTCACGCCCGTCCCCGTCGCCGGTCTCTCCGCGCAATCCCTCGCGTCTCTCGCTCGCGAGGCGGGCCGGACGAAGGGGCAGCTCGCCGTCGCGATCGGCGCGCTCGGCAAGCCGGTCCCGGCCCCGACGGACGTGACGGCGGTCGTCACGGCGTTGACGGACGAGGAGCGGGGGCGGCTCGCCGACGAACTCAATCTGGACTGGCGGACGCCGGGCCAGGTCGCCTGAGAGGAGCACGCCATGGCCAGGTCCTTCGCCCGCGCCCGCAAGACCAGGGAGCCGACGGCTCCGGTGGTCTACGAGCTCAGTACCGAGATCGAGACGGTCATGCACCGCATCACCCGTCTCAACCCCGCCCAGTTCGACTGGACCCACAACTTCAAGATCGGCACCGTCATCGTCCGCGGCTCAAAGCCGAAGGCCGATGGCGGCTGCGTCGTCCTCGCCCGCTTCGTCAAGGTCCCGCCGCTCTGGCACGGCCTGACGGGCTACGACGCGATCATCCGCGTCGAGGATTGGGCCTGGCGCAACCTCGAGGCCTCCCAGCAGGAGGCGCTGATCGCCCACGAGCTCTGCCACGGGTCGATGAGCGAGAAGGGCGCCCTCCGGATCATGAAGCACGACCTCGAGGAGTTCGGCTTCGTCGTCCGCAAGTACGGCGCCTGGCAGGAGCACATCGCCCTCTTCGACAAGCAGCTGGCGATGTTCGAGCCGGGCCTCGGGACGTCGGCGCCGGTCGAGGGAGACCAGACCATCGTGCCGTTCAAGACCCGCCAGGAGGCGGCGGCCGGCCGTGTGGTGGCCAAGCGGGCGGCCCGGCTGGCCGATCGCGTCATTCCGGCCGAGACGGCCGACGACGACCTCCTCCCCGGCGAGAACCTCGGCGGCTGCCCGTGGCCCGGCTGCGAGCGCTACGGCGGCCACACGGGCGCCCACGTCACCGCGGCGGACGATGCGCCTGAGAAGGACGACCCGGAATGACCGAGGAGCTGTCCCCGACGGCTTACTGGAAGGCTACCCGGCCGGATGGCCGGGACTTCCACAGCGGCACGATCGACTACGCGGGGGCTCTCGCGACCGGCGAGATCATCCGCCATCCGACCTCCCGGAAGGTCCGCAATCGGCCCGAGACCTACCTCTCCGTCTCTGTCAGCGCCGCCGACTGCAGCGGATTCCGCTGGCCCTGCCGGCTGTTTCGGGTGGAACCTGTCGGTCGCGTCATGGGCGGCGGTAAGGTCCCGCTGCAAGCGAGCCCGAACAAGCGGGCCGTCTCCGCCCTGCGCGTCGTCGAGGAGGTGCCCGCCTGGCAGGCGCTCGGACCAAACGGCGAGGCTGTCGCCGCACAGATCGAGCGGACGTCTCGACTGACTCCCGACGAGATCCGCAGGCTGGCCGCCGCCGGGGCCGTCGCCAGGTACGCCGCCAGGGACGCCGCCTGGGACGCCGCCGGGGCCGTCGCCGGGGCCAGATCGGAA
>JAJZRQ010000001.1:86912-102686 GCA_021802585.1 Chloroflexota bacterium | reverse complement strand
TCAGTGCGTCCGGTCCCAGGCGCGTCGCACGGACCGGATCATGGCCTCGAGCATCGAGGAAGGATCGGCGGCGGTGAAGATCGCGCTGCTCGACCCGGTCCCCTGGGCGCCGGCCGCGATGACCGCCTCGACATCGGACGCATCCGTGATCCCCGCCCCATGGAGGACGCGGATCGCCGGATCGACGCTCCAGACTGCCTCGTTCGCGGCGGCGACCGCGCGCCGCTCATCGTCGTCGCGGCGGCCGCCCGCGATGAGCTCGGGGGACTCGACGATGATGACGTCGGGCCGCAGCGCCGCGATCGCGGCCGCGTCGCGCGCGTCATCGGCGCAGACCATCGTGGCGAGCCCCACCTCCTCGGCGCGGCGCATCGTGCGCGTGAGCTCGTCCCGCGGGAGGCGCCGCTCGACGTGGTTGAGGAGCACGCCGGCGGCTCCCGCCGCCCGGACGGCCTCCGGCAGCACGGACCCGACTCCCCGCCCGACCGGCAGGGAGTCCATGTGCTGGGCGAAGACGAGGGCCGACTCGACCGCCCGCGCGACGAGGGCGAGATCGACGATCTGCGGCGTGAGGATCACCTGGACCCGGTGCTCCCTGCCGAGGTCGTCGGCCAGCCGGGCGAGCGCGACGATCTCGGCCCCGTAGACGTAGGCCTTCGGCCCGATCTCGAAGAACGGCGGCGTGATGACGACGTCCCGGTTCACAGCGACCCTCGTGCGGAGCTTCGGCGGGGCGGCCGCCGGCGCGTTGCGGCCGGCGGTCGCCGGCGGTCAGACGACGACGGCCTCGATGCCCAGCATCCGCGCGAGCGTGACGAGCTGGCTCGTCCAGCGCCCCTCCGCGGCCGCCATGTGGTGCGGGGCTCCCGCCTCGCACCAGGCATTGCACCACTCGGCGATCCCCAGCTCGTGGTGGCGGAACAGCGTCTGCGGGGCGGAGATGGGGCGCGGCGGGAACGGCAGGAACTCGCCCTCGGAGATGACGAAGCGCCACACGCCCTCGCCCATCGTGACGAGGGCGAGGTTCGTGACCGGTCCCGGCTCATAGGCGAACTCGAAGCCGGCCCCGAAGCCGTGGACGCCCTCGTAGTAGATCGAGTGCTTCACCTTCGTCGTGCCCGGCGCGCCGAGGGCCGGGTTGCCGTGACCGTCATGGCTGAACATGACGGCGTTGTTGTCGAAGTCGATGACGTAGTTCTCGACCGTCGTCGCCTGGCCGGCGAGCTCCTGCAGGACGAGCTGGGCCACCGCGCAGTTGACGTCGCCCTCCGGCGCGGCGGGGATCCCGAGCTCGCAGAGCCGGCCGGTCCCGAACGACGGGATGATCCCGACCCGCGGGTCGGTGAGCCAGACCTGGTCGAACGCCGTGAACGCGTCGAAACCATGCTCGCGGACGACGGACTCGATCGCGAGGGCGAGGCGGACCGAGCGCTCGAAGAGCGCCGGCTCCATCTCGACGGCGTGCTTCGCCCGCTCGGCGGCCACGGCCGCGTCGACGTCTCGCTGGGGGATCTCCCCGCAGCGGACGGCGATCTTCTCGGGCTCCAGCGGCCAGACCACCGGGCCTACCTCCTGGCGGAGCGACAGGCCGTCGAACATGAGGTCGGTCATCCCCTCGAAGGGATGGCCGACGAGCCCGATGCGCGCCGTCCGCAGGCGCCGTCGCAGCGCCGCCGCGGTGATGACCTCGCGGACCTTCCGGCGGCCCTCGGGGTCGTCCCAGTGGGAGGTGACCATCTCGAATTCGCGGCCGGTCCGGAGGAGGACGGCGGTGAGCTCCGGCATGCCGGCCATGCCCGAGTTCAGCATGACGACGTCGAAGCCGTCATCCTCGCCGAGGCGGCGGATCCGCTGCGTGTTCCAGACGAGGACCGGCGCCGTCGTGTCGATGAAGCAGCGCGCGGGCACGATCCCCTTCGTGTAGGCGAGCTCGAAGGCGACGATGACGTCGACGTCCTCGGCGTTGAACAGGCGGGCCGCCGCCGCAGCCTGCGCCTCCTCCTCGACGAGGCCGGCGTGCACGACGTCCCCGTACGCGGCGAGCCCGTCGGCGATCTCCCGGGCGGCGGCCGTCGCCGCCGGGCGCATGTGGCCCGTCTTGTTGTAGTCGTCCTCGAGCAGCGCCATGACCAGGACACCGATCTTCGCTCGAACTGCCACCGCTCGGGCCTCCTTCTCGATCCGTGCTTCCGTCGTCGTCTGCCGCGAGGTCACCCGGCGCCCGGGTCCGCGAACAGCGGCCGGAGCGCCTCGAAGAGCTGGACGTAGCGGGCATACGCCCGATCGTAGGTCGCGTGCGCCGAAGCGTCGGGCTCGTACCGGTCCCTCGTCGCGACGAGGGACCGCCCGGCCGCGCCGAGGTCGGGGAAGATCCCGGTGGCGACGCCCGCGAGCATGGCGTTGCCGCGGAGCGCGGCGTCGTCCCCCTCGAGGGTGACGACCGGCAGGCCGCAGACGTCGGCCTTGACCTGGTTCCAGAGCGCGCTGCGCGCGCCGCCGCCGTGGGACCGGATCTCCCCGGCGGTCGCGCCGGCGCCGGCGAGAAGCTCGAGGTTGCGCCGGAGCATGAACGCGACCGCCTCGAGGACGGCCCGCACGAAGTGGCCTCGCCGATGGCGAAGGGTGAAGCCGTAGAAGACGCCCCGCGCCTCGGGCACGTACTCGGGACTGAAGGCGCCCATGAGGTGGGGGAGCATGAGGAGCCCCTCGGCGCCCGGCGGCACGTCCGTCGCCAGCGCCGTGAGGAGGTCGTACGCGCTTCCGCCGTCGCGCTCCGCCCGGGCCATCTCCGGGGCCCCGAACTGGTCCCGGAACCAGGTGAGGGCCATCCCTCCGGTGGGGCAGACGGGGCAGTAGAGGTACGCGGCCGGCGCCGAGTGGACGTAGACCGGGGTCTGGCGGGTCGGGTCGCCGCCGTGGTGATCGACGGACGCCTGGAGGGTGAGGGCCCCGCCCGTGCTCTCGGACACGATCCCGGGGCCGACGTTGCCGACCCCGACGGCGCCGGCGCCCTGGTCCATGCCGCCGGCGACGACACGCACGCGCGGGGAGAGCCCGAGCGCCGCGGCAGCGTCCGCGACGAGGGGCCCGACGACGTCGCCCGGCCGGACGAGCTCGGGCAACCGCCCCCGGTCGATCCCCACCGCGGTCAGCATCTCGTCCCACCAGCGCCGCTCGCGGATGTCGAAGAGGAGCGACGTGCACTGGACGCCCCCCTCGGTGACGAAGCGTCCGGTGAGGCGGTGGAGCAGGACGTCCTCGACGAGGAGGAACCTCCGGGCGGCCGCGAACACCGCGGGCTCGTGGCGCCGCCACCAGAGGATCTTGCAGGCGGGCCAGGTCGGGGCGACCGAGGGGACGCCCGTCACCTCGTACACGCGGTCCTCGCCGAACGCCTCCTCGATCTCCCGCGCCTCGGCCATCGCCCGGTTGTCGAGCCACACGATCGCCGGGGCGAGGGCCCGGCCCGCGTCGTCGACGGGGACGACCGTCTCGCCCTGGCTGGAGACCGCGAGCGCGGTCACGTCGTCCCGCCCCGCGCCGGCCGCCGCGACGGCACGGCGGACGGCCGCCCGCGCGGCGCGCCAGTAGACCTCCGCGTCGAGCTCGGCGCGGTCGGGAGCCGGGTGGTCCAGGCGGTACTCCTCGCCGGCGACGGCGAGGCAGGCTCCCGCGGGATCGAACAGGCCGGCCTTGACCGAGGTCGTGCCGACGTCGAGGCCGAGGAGGAGGTCCATCGGTCCCGGCCCGCCGCTAGTCGAGCCCGTGCTTCGCGGCCGCGGCCGCCGGCTCGGCGCCGGACTTCACGACCTCCTGGAGCGCCTCGAGGAACCGCTCGGGGCTCCGGGCGCCGATCACGTTCCGCCCGAAGACGACGCCCCGGGCCCCGTCGCGGACGGCCGTGGCCGCGAGCTCGAGCGCGTCGACCTCGCGCGGCAGCTTCCGGGCGCCGAGGGCGAGGATCGGCACCGGCGTCGAGCGGACGATCTCCGCGAAGCGGGCTCCCGTGTGGAACGTCTTCACGAGGTCCGCGCCGAGCTCGGCCGCGATCCGGCAGCCGATCGCGATCTGCTCGTGGCGCTCCTCCGGCGCGAGGTCCTCGTGCCCCGCCGGATAGACCTCGCCGACGATCGGCACCCCCACGACGCGCTTCTCGGCCACGCAGGCCGCGACCTGCGCGACATTCTCGGCGTCGACCGCCTCCGAGCCGGTCTTGATCGACATGCCGACGAGGACGATGTCGGCGCCGAGCGAGACCGCCTGGGCGGCGGAGATCATCGGCACGCTCCGGCTCTCGCGGTAGGCCCACTGGGTGGCGTACTGGGTGCCCCAGTTGAGGCGGAGGATCATCGCCGGGGCGCCCCGCCGCTCGAACGCCGAGCTGACGTGGGCCACCATGCCGGGGCTGAGGAGGATCGCGTCGGCGCCGCGGAGGCGGTCGACGACGGGGGCGAGGTCCTCGAACCCGGCGCGCGGCCCGTTGTACAGGCCGTGATCGATCGCCACGACGACCGCGTTCCGCCCGTCGTCGAAGAGCCGCTTCAGGCGGATGGCCTCGCCCGTGCTCACGTGTGCACCTCTCGCGGGGTCCGTCGCGCCCGCGAGCTCGTGCGGGAGGCCGACGGATTGATGATCGTTCGCCATGCGGATAGTTGCGAATCGGGCGTCGAATGTCAATCGATCCATGACCCTGGCGATCCCTGTCCAGGTCATGTGGGAGGCGGGACGGCACGATCGCCGTCCGCAGCGATGTTCGTTTCGGTTCGGATTGACGCCGGTTCACTGTCTGGAGTAGTGTGCCGGCCGTGAGCGTTCCAGCAGCGACCGCGAGCGCTTCCGGCTGTGCCCCGCCGTCCGGTCCCCCGGCATCGCGGCGCAGGGCTGCGCGCCCGCGCACCCCGCGGTCGTCGATCTCGCACGTCGCGCACCTCGTCGCGAGGATGCCTATGAGGCCCGACTGAGCTGACGATCCTCCGCGGTCGCGGCGGACAGGATCCGCCGGGGCCGACGCGTGCGCGAGGCGCGCCGCGGGCCGGGCCGGACGGGCGTCCGGAGCCTCGGCCGAACGGCGGGGCGATCCTCGTTCCAACTGCTCCCAGGTCACGCCGGAAAGGAGAGAGCCGGTGCTGCATCGGAAGTCGACGACCCTCATGGCCTCGTCGCTGCTCGTCGTCGGTCTCATCGCCCAGGCCTGTGGCGGGGCGGCGACGACCGCCCCGTCGGCCGCCCCCAGCGCCACGCCGGCGGGCGGGGCGTCCTCGGCGCCGTCGGCCGCGCCGACCCTCGCGCCGGCCGAGCTGACCCTCTGGCACAACTACGGGACGGAGGCCAACGCCAAGGCCACCGAGGCCCTCGTCGCGGCCTTCGAGGCGAAGAACCCCGGCGTCACGATCAAGGTCGTCAGCCAGCCGGCTGACAACTACTTCGACCTGCTCCAGACGGCCGCCATCAGCAAGACCGGCCCCGACATCGCGACCCAGTGGACCGGCCTGTTCGACCTCAAGTACAAGGACTACCTCGAGCCGCTCAACCAGTACATCCCGCTGGACGAGCTGAAGAAGATGAAGGGGATCGAGTACAGCTCGATCAACTTCAGCCCCGACGACGGCGTCCTCGTCGTCCCCCTCGACCTGCAGTTCTACAACGGGTTCTATAACAAGGACCTGTTCGCGAAGGCCGGGATCTCCACGTTCCCGACGACATGGGACGAGCTCTTCGCGGTCTGCGACAAGCTGAAGGCGGCCGGCATCACGCCGTTCACGTACGGCACCGGCGGCCAGGCCCTCGGCGGCGGCTTCTACCCCTGGTACGACGTCAGCTACCTGATGATGTACCTCCAGCCGTCCGACTGGAAGAAGCTCTACACGGGCGAGATCCCGTGGACCGACGCGACGGTCCAGTCGCAGTTCGACAAGTGGGGCTCCCTCTTCACGAAGGGCTGCACGAACACCGACGTCCTGACGAACCAGGACTCCATCGCCCAGTTCGAGGCCGGCCAGGCCGCGATGACGATGGAGGGGACGTGGCAGATCGCCGAGTTCCAGGAGAAGATGGGGGACAAGGTCGACGTCTTCGTGCCGCCGTTCTCCGACACGCCGATCAAGGGGATCGTCGAGTACTCCGGCGACGGCTTCTCGATGACGACGTACTCCAAGAACAAGCCGCAGGCCGCCGCCTTCCTCGCGTTCATGGCCTCCGACGAGGGGCAGCAGCTCATCGCCGGCGCCGGGGTCATCCCCGACAAGGAGGGGTTCAGCAGCGACCAGCGGATGGCGAAGAACCTCCTCGACTTCGCGGCGAACCAGGGGTACACCCGCTACCCGATGATCGACAACGTCATCCAGCCGGAGGTGAGCGACGTCGGCACGAAGGTCCTCAATGCCGCGTTCGGCGGGGCCCAGTCGATGAAGGACGCGCTCACGAGCATGCAGCAGACCCTCGACCAGCTGCCGGCGGACCAGAAGAACCAGATCAAGTAGCCAGCCGAGCCGCGGGCCGGGGCGTCGACGTGACCGTCCCGGCCCGCTCGTTTCCGGAGCAGCGCGCGTGAGAGACGCAGCCGCATTCGAGCCCGCCGTCGCGGAGGTCCAGCCGGTGCCGCCGCGACGGAGCACGGGCGGCCTTCGCCGGTCGGAGCGGCGTGCCGGGGTCCTCTTCGTGATCCCCGCCGTCCTCCTCTACGCGCTGCTCCTCGCGCTCCCGATCATCCAGACCTTCTACTACAGCCTCACCCGGTGGAACGGCATCGACGCGACGTTCATCGGCCTGGCGAACTACGAGCGGCTCTTCTCCGACCCCACGTTCTGGCGTGTCGTGGCGAACAACGTCATCCTGCTGGCGGCGATCCCGATCGCGATCCTCATCCCGCTGGCGGTCGCGTTCCTCCTCAACGAGCACGTGTCCGGCTGGCGGTTCTTCCGCTCGGCCTACTTCCTGCCGACGGCGATCTCGTGGGTCGTCATCGGGATCGTGGCGGTCCGGTTCTTCGCCCAGCGCGGGATCCTCAACAGCCTGCTCGCCGCGCTCGGGATCCCGGTCACGACGGACATGCTCGCCTCGGAGTGGACGGCGATGGTCGCCGTGGCGATCACGTTCATCTGGTCCGTCTTCGGGACGAACACGATCATCTTCATCACGGGGATGGCGACCCTCGACCGTGACGTGTACGAGGCGGCCCGCGTCGACGGCGCCGGGGGGTTCGCCACCTTTCGCCACATCACGATCCCCCTGCTCATGCGGTTCATCCAGTTCGCGTTCGTCCTCACGCTCATCACCGGGTTCACCGCCCTCTTCAGCCTCATCTTCGTCATGACCACGGGAGGGCCCGGCTTCGGGACGACGACCCTCGAGTTCTACGTCTACCAGACGGCGTTCGCCCAGGGCGAGTTCGGCTACGCGGCCGCCGTGGGCGTCGTCCTCTTCGTCATCGTCTTCGGGATCAGCCTCATCCAGCTCCGGCTCCTGCGGGACCGGAGCGAATAGGAGACGCCGTGGCTCGCGCCGGTCGCCGACTGCAGCGCCTCGCGATCTTCGCGATCCTCAGCGTCGCCGTCGTCGTCATGCTCTTCCCGTTCGCGTACATGCTCCTGACGTCGTTCCGGTCGTATGACCAGTTCCTCGCGGGGTCGGGGTTCTCGCTCGACAGCTGGCAGGGTCTCTTCGACGAGCTCCCGGTCGTCCAGCAGATGATCAACTCGGCGATCGTCACCGGGTCCTCGGTCGCGCTCATCCTCTTCGCGAGCACGACGGCCGGCTATGCCTTCGCCAAGCTGCGCTTCCCCGTCGCGCCGCTCCTCTTCGTCGGCATCCTCGCGGGGATGATGATCCCGGTCCAGTCGATCATCATCCCGGAGTTCGTGAACATCGCGAACGCCGGGCTCATCAACCAGTACCCCGGGCCGATCCTCGTCTACGCTGCGCTCGGCATCCCGTTCGGCACGTACCTCATGACGACGTACTTCCGCGGCGTGCCCACGGAGCTCGTCGAGGCCTCGCTCATGGACGGCGCGTCGTATCGCCAGATCTTCATCGGGGTCATGGTGCCGCTCGCCGTCCCGGCGATCGTCACCGTCGCGGTCCTCCAGTTCATCCAGATCTGGGGCGACCTGCTCATCGGCCTCCTGTTCCTCAACCAGCCGGACGTCCGGACGATCACCGTGGGGCTCGCGACCCTCCAGAGCGCGCGGATCATCCCGGTCCCGATGATCATGGCCGGGTCGATCCTCAGCCTGCTTCCGGCCGTCATCGTCTACCTCTTCTTCCAGCGCCAGCTCATCGCCGGCCTCACGATGGGGATGGGCAAGTGACCGCGCGCGCGGGCGCCCGGGGTCGACGGCCGGTCGCCGCGGCGGTGGCGGCGACGGATGCCCCGGCCGTCTCGGTCCTGGAGCGCCGCGACCAGATCGCGAACCTCGTGGAGGTGATGCCGCGGGTCTCGGTCGCCGAGCTCGCCGAGCAGTTCGGGGTCACCGACGTGTCGATCCGCCGCGACCTCACGTTCCTCGAGGAGGCCGGGCTCCTGCGCCGGGTCCACGGCGGGGCGGTCGCCGCGACCCGCGAGCACGGGCGCAACGCCTACGCGATGCGTGCCCGCATCGCGCGCGAGGAGAAGAAGCGGATCGGCGCCGCCGCCGCCGCCCTCGTGAACGCCGGCGATGTCGTCGGCTTCGACTCCGGCTCCACGGTCGCCCAGGTGGCGGCCCACATCAGTCGCCCGCTCCGGCGGCCGAACGCCCTGACGATCGTCACGAACTCCCTGCCCGTCCTCGACGAGGTGGGGCGCTGGGAGAGCCCCCACCTCGTGTGCCTCGGTGGACTCTACCTGCCGGACCACCAGGCCCTCGTGGGGCCGCAGACCGTCGCCGACATGCGCGACCTCTCGGCGGATATCGTCTTCCTCGGCTGCGACGGCCTCACCGCCGAGACGGGCCTCACGACGCCCCACGTCCTCGTGGCGGAGGTGGGCGCGGTCATCGCGTCACGGGGCCGTCGCGTCGTCGTCGTCGCCGACGGGACGAAGGTCGGCCGGCAGGGCTTCACGCCGATCGTCCCGCTCACGGCGGTCCACGTGCTCGTCACGGACACCTCCGCGGACCCGGATCAGCTCGCCCGCGCCCGCGACCTCGGGATCGAGGTCATCCTCGCCTGAGCGACGTCTCCCGCCGAGGCGCACCGGCCTCGACGGGTGCCCCCAAGGAGTGCACGCGGCATGGATGGAAGGCTCGCCGGACGCGTCGCGATCGTCACGGGCACGGCTCGCGGGATCGGAGCGGCGATCGCCCGGACCTTCGCGAGCGAGGGCGCGGCCGTCACCGGGGTCGACGTGCTGGAGGCTCCCGGCCGCGACGTGGCCGACGCGGTGCGCGCCGCCGGCGGCGTCATGTCATTCGCGCGCGGCGACGTCGCCGACGAGGACGACGTCCGGCGGGTCGTCGACGGGGTCCTCGCGGAGCACGGCCGGGTCGACGTCCTCGTGAACAACGCCGCAGTGCAGAAGGAGGCCCGGCTCCTCGACGTGACGGTCGAGGACTTCCACCGGGTGGTGAACGTGAACCTCCTGGGCTGCCTGCTCCTCTGCCGGGCGGTCATCCCGGCGATGGTCGAGCGCCAGGCGGGCGCCATCGTCAACCTCTCCTCGCTGAACGCCCTCGTCGCGGACCCGCTCCTGCCCGTCTACGGCGCGACGAAGGCGGGGATCATCGCCCTCACGCAGAACATCGCGATCACGTACGGCCCTGACGGGGTCCGGGCCAACGCGATCTGCCCCGGCGACGTCGACACCGAGATGAACCAGGCGTTCTTCCGGGCCCACCCGGACCCGGCCGGGTTCCGCCGCCGGCTGGAGCGCGAGTACCCGCTTCGGCGGATCGCGGACCCCGAGGAGATCGCGCGGGTCGCGCTCTTCCTCGCTTCCGACGACGCATCCTTCGTCAGTGGCTCGCAGGTGGTCGTCGATGGCGCGCTCATGGCGCGGATCTACGAGCTGTGACGGGCCGGCGACCTGCCGGCGGCGCCGGGAACGGGAGATGACGGTGCACGACGACGTGACCCGCACGATGGTCGACTTCCTCCAGATGAAGTCGTTCGCCGACGACCCGCTCGTCCTGACCGACGGCGACGGAATCCGCGTCGTCGACGTCGAGGACCGCTGGTACATCGACGGCCTGTCGGGGACGTTCTGCGCCTCGCTCGGCCACGGGAACGCTGCCCTCGCCGACGCGGGCGCGGCGCAGCTCCGGAGGCTGGCGATGGCCGCGCCCACGATGGCGACGAACGACCGGGCGCTGGAGCTCGTCGACCGCCTCCTCGGCCTGCTCCCCGCCGACTACACGGTCGCCAAGCTCCTCTCGGGGGGCAGCGAGGCGACGGAATCGGCGATGAAGATCGCCCGCCAGTACCACAAGCAGACCGGCGACGCCGGGCGGTACAAGATCCTCTCCCATTACCGCTCGTACCATGGCGCGACCGGCCACGCCGTGGCCGCGAGCGGCTGGCCGGTCTGGCGGGCCCCGTACGAGCCGCTCGCCGGGGGCTTCATCCACCTCCACACGCCGGACCCGTTCCGCCCGCCGTTCGATGTCGCCCCGGAGGCCGTCGCCGCGACGTACCTGCGCCTCGTCGAGGAGACGATCGAGCTCGAGGATCCGCGGACGATCGCCGCGCTCATCACCGAGCCGGTCCTCATGTCGGCCGGAGTCGTCGTCCCGCCCGACGGCTACCTCCCGGGCCTCCGCGCGCTCTGCGACCGGCACGGCATCCTGCTCATCTTCGACGAGATCATCACGGCATTCGGGCGCCTCGGAGCGATGTTCGCCGCGGAGCTGTTCCGCACGTGGCCCGACATCCTCTGCGTGGGCAAGGGCCTGAGCGGCGGCTACGCGCCGCTCTCGGCGGTGGTGCTCGCGCGGCGAGTCGCCGACGCCTTCTGGGGCGAGCCGCGGGATCTCGTCCAGTTCCACAGCGGCCACACGTACGGCGCGAACCCGGTGGCCTGTGCGATCGGGCTGGCGGCGATCGATCAGCTCGTCCGCGACGACCTCGCCGCGAATGCCGTCGCCCAGGGAGACCGGCTCCGGGCCGGGCTGCGCGGGCTTCGGGAACGGCACCCGTGGATCGGCGACGTCCGCGGCCTCGGCCTCCTCGTCGGCGTCGAGTTCGTCGCGGACCATGCGTCGCGGGCGCGGTTCCCGGCCGAGGCCGCGATCGGGACGCGCGTCCGCGATGCGGCCCGCCGCCGTGGCCTCCTGCTCCGGGCCAGCCACTGGATGCTCGTCCTCGCCCCGCCTCTCACGATCCGGGCCGCCGAAGTCGACGAGATCATCGGGATCCTCGACGCCGCGCTCGGCGACGTCGAGGCCGCCGGCGACGGCCTCGCCCCGGGGTCCGGGTCGGTGGCGCCGGCCGCCGCGCCGGGGCGGCCCCGATGACGGCACGCGTCGAGGACGGCTGGTCGTACCATGGTCTCGCGGCCGTGCGGCTGGAGAACGCGGCCCTGCGCGTCACCGTCCTGCCAGAGCTCGGCGGGCACGTCCTGGAGCTCGTCGACAAGGTGCTCGACCGCAACCTCCTGTGGGAGAACCCGCGGACCTTCCCACGCCGCGCCCCCTACGGGGCCCATTTCGACGACTGGTGGTCGGGGGGCTGGGACGAGATCTTCCCGACCGGGGACCGCGCGCCGCTCCACGACGAGCCGCTCCCGTACATGGGCGAGACCTGGTCGGTTCCCTGGGAGGCCCGCTGCGGCCTCGACGGCGCCGCGGCCTGGATCGCCGCGAGCGGCCTCGCGACGATCGCGCCGGCGCGCCTCGAGCGGACGCTCCGCCTCGACGGCGACGCGCCGATCCTGCGGGCGCGCTACCGGATCACGAACCTCGACGTTCGCCCCCTCCCGTTCCTGTGGGGCATCCACCCCTGCTTCGCGGTGACCGGGTCCCATCGCATCGACCTCCCGGGGGCGGCGATGCTCGTGGGCGTGTCGTCGGGGCCGCGGATGGGGGAGGTCGGCGCCGCGTACCGCTGGCCGGACCAGCCCGTGCCCGGTGGGTCCGGCGACGTCCGCGACGCGCGCGTCGTGCTCCCGCGCGAGGCGGGCGTCTTCGGCGGCCACTGGGCGACCGACCTCCGGGCCGGCTGGCTCGCCCTGACGGACACGGCCGCGCGACGGGGGATCGCGATCGCCGTCGACCGGGCGGTCCTCCCCCACGCGTGGCTCTGGCAGGTCTACGGCGGCTGGCGGGGGCACCACCACGTGTGCCTGGAGCCGTGGACCGGCTATCCGATGCAGCTCGAGGAGGCGGCGGCGGCCGGTCGGGCCCGCATCCTCGCCCCCGGCGAGTCCCTGGAGACGGAGGTCGCGTTCGCCCTGTTCGGAGGCCTCGACGCCGTCCATGCGGTCGAGGCCGCGGGCGAGGACGTCGTCGTCCGCTGACCGCCCGCGCGGCCCGCCGCCGCCCCGTGCCGGGGGGTCGGGCGCCCCGTGCCCCGCCGCCGGCCGCCTGCGCCCCGAGGTCAGGCGCCCCCGCCGGGCGGGCCGACCAGCTCGATCGTCTCGTCCGGCGCGCTCTCGTTCGGTCCGAGCACGATGAGCATGACGAACGGGTCGCCCTCGAGGACCCGGATGACGTGCTCGATGCCGCGGGGTGCCACGAGGATCTCGCCGGGTCCCAGGACCCGTTCAGGTCGACCGGCCAGCTCGAACGCCGCGCGGCCCGCCAGGACGTGGAAGAGCTCCTCCGCCCGCGGATGGACGTGGGGCGTCGTCGCGAACCCGGCCGGCCAGCCCCACAGGACCGCCCGCAGCGCCGGAGACGCGGCCACGGGCCGGCGCCACGGCGCAGGTCCCAGGCGGGCCGCGAGCTCCAGCAGCGTCGCGCCGTCCGGCGCCTCGACCTCTTGCGGCCCGACGTAGGGCATCCTGCGCACCTCCGGAGGCCGTCCACTGCGCGGCCACGATCAGCGTACGCCGGCCCCGGCTCGCCGGCGCCGCTGGGCAGGGGCCGCAGGGTGCCGCGGACCGCAACTCCGGGGCGCATGGACCCGCCGCGGGGCGAGGGTGCCCCCGCCGGCGCCCGCGTGCCGGTGCATCGCCCGGGGCGATGCAAGGGTGCCCCGCCGGCGCCCGCGTGCCGGGACATCGCCCGGGGCGATGCACCGGCACGGCTTCCGGGGCCGTGGCCCGTCGACCACGGCGGCACCCGTCCCGCTCGAGGGTGCGGGCGCGCCGTCCTGGCCCCGCTCCGCCGGCCCGGCGGAGGTCTCGGCGACCTGCGATCGCCCCGGGCGATCTTGCGGCCCAGGCCTCGGTACAGGCCCCGGCCGCCGCGCGCCGCTCAACCCCAGCGCCCGAAGCGGGCGAACTCCTCGAAGGGGACCCAGCCGCGCTTCAGCGACGGCGAGCGGACGTCCGGCAGCGGGCGGCCGACCGGCATGACCCCGATCGGGACGAACTCGTCGGGGATCCCGAGCTCGGCGCGGAGGGCCGCCGGGTCGAAGGCGCCGGCGAACCCCGTGGCGAGCCCGGCGTCGACGGCCGCGAGCATGATGACCATCGTCGTCGCCCCGATGTCGACCCACCAGTAGGGGACCGGCCAGTCGATCTCACGACCCTGCTCGTCAAGCTTGTCCGGCTCGCGGTACCGCCGGTGGTAGACCTCCTCGGAAACGCAGGGGACGAACTGCGCCGCACACTCGGAGATCCAGGGCCCCATCCCGAGGTCCCCGTACTCGTCCTCGCCGCAGGTCCGGGCGACGCGGCGGCGCGCCTCCGGGTCCGTCACGACCACGACACGCTGGCCCTGGCTGAAGCCGGCCGACGGCGTCCGCTGGGCGAGCCGTGCGATCCTCTCGATGACGGCGGGTTCGACGCCGCCTTCCTCGAAGCGGCGGACGGCCCGCCGCCTCATCACGACGTCGCGGAACTCCATCGCGGCCTCCTCCTGCGCCCCGGCCGGTGATCGGGGCCGGACGAATCCGAAGTGCAACCTTCCGGGCCCGACTCGCGTCTGGCGCCCGTGGCCTCGATCCGGTAGCATCGGAAAAACCCCCGGAGGACCGAGCCCGTGGCGAAGTATGTCTTTGTGACCGGAGGCGTCACCTCCTCGCTCGGCAAAGGCATCACCGCCGCCAGCATCGGGCGCATCCTCAAGTCCCGCGGCGTCTCGGTCTCCGTCCTCAAGCTCGACCCCTACATCAACGTCGACCCGGGGACGATGTCCCCGTACCAGCACGGCGAGGTCTTCGTCACGGACGACGGGGCCGAGACCGACCTCGACCTCGGGCACTACGAGCGGTTCATCGACGAGAACCTCTCCCAGCTTTCGAACGTCACCACGGGCCGGATCTACCAGGCGGTCATCGCCAAGGAGCGGCGGGGCGACTACCTCGGCGGCACGGTCCAGGTCATCCCCCACATCACGAACGAGATCAAGGAGCGGATCCAGCGGGTCAGCCGGGACGGCGGGGCGGACGTCGTCATCGTCGAGGTGGGCGGCACGGTCGGCGACATCGAGAGCCTCCCGTTCCTCGAGGCGATCCGCCAGATGCGGAAGGACGTCGGGCGCCACAATGTCGCCTACGTCCACGTGACGCTCCTTCCGGCCCTCCAGGCGACGGGCGAGCTGAAGACGAAGCCGACCCAGCACTCCGTGAAGGAGCTCCGCGGGATCGGCATCCAGCCCGACGTCATCATCCTCCGCTCCGACCACCCGGTCTCCGACGAGATCCGGGAGAAGATCGCCCTCTTCACCGACGTCGCCTCGGAGGCGGTCATCCCGGCCGAGACGGCCGAGACGATCTACGAGGTGCCGCTCCTCTTCGACGAGGCCGGCCTCGGCGACCTCCTCGTCCGCGACCTCGGCCTCGCCGCCGTCGCGGCCCCGCCCGACCTCTCCGCGTGGCGCGAGCTCGTCGAGCGGATCAAGCGCCCGAAGCCGGAGCTCGAGATCGCCCTCGTCGGGAAGTACATCGAGCTCCCCGACGCGTACCTCTCCGTGACGGAATCGCTCAAGCACGCCGGCTGGGCGAACGGCGTCGACGTGAAGGTCCGCTGGGTGAGCTCAGAGTCGCTCACCGAGGAGAACGTCGACGCCGCGCTCGCCGGCGCGGCGGGCGTCATCGTCCCCGGCGGCTTCGGCCACCGCGGGATCGAGGGCAAGGTGCTCGCGGCCCGCTACGCCCGCGAGCGCGGCGTGCCGTACCTCGGGCTCTGCCTCGGGCTCCAGTGCGCGGTCATCGAGCTCGCCCGCCACGCCACCGGATCGCGGGACGTGAACTCGACCGAGTTCGACATGTTCACCGAGCACCCCGTCATCGACTTCATGCCCGACCAGCGGGACGTGGAGGAGAAGGGCGGGACGATGCGCCTCGGGATCTACCCGGCGCGCCTCGCCCCCGGCTCGAAGGCCCACGCGGTGTACGGCGACGAGGTGGTGTACGAGCGCCACCGCCACCGGTTCGAGGTGAACAACCGCTACCGCTCGCTCCTCGAAGGGGCGGGGATGATCCTCTCGGGCCAGTCGCCGGACGGCCGGCTCGTCGAGATCGTCGAGCTCCGCGATCATCCCTGGTTCGTCGCGAGCCAGTTCCACCCGGAATTCCGGAGCCGGCCCGAGCGCCCGCACCCACTCTTCGACGGCTTCGTCGCCACCGCCGCTGCCCTCCGCGACAGCCGGCCCCTGACGCTCGGGGCCCGGGGCGGGCCGCGACGCCTCGCCGCGGGCGAGGGCGAGCCGGGCGAGACGTTCGTCCCGGAGCCCCGCTCGGTCGGCGAGGCCTGAC
>JAJZRQ010000001.1:86003-86902 GCA_021802585.1 Chloroflexota bacterium | reverse complement strand
GGCCCGCCGGGACGAGGGTCCGGCGCCGGCAGCCCGGTGGTCGAGGTCGCTCGCCGATCGGGCGTACTATCGGCGACATGTCCGCCGCCCGGTCCTCAAGGAGCCCCCAGGCCATGAAGCTCTTCCTCGACACCGCCGAGATCGACGAGATCCGCACCGGGATCCGGTGGGGCGTCATCGACGGCGTCACGACCAACCCGACGCTGTTCGCCAAGGTCGGCGGCTCGTACGACGAGGTGCTCCGCCAGATCTGCAAGCTCACCCCGGGCCCGGTGAGCGCCGAGGTCATCGCGGACGACGTCGAGGGGATGGTCGCCGAGGGCCGCCACTTCGCGGCTCTCGCCCCGAACATCGTCGTGAAGATCCCGATGTGCGAGAACGGCCTCGAGGCGATCAGCCGGCTCGCCGAGGAGGGGATCCGGACGAACTGCACCCTCATCTTCTCGGCGAACCAGGGGCTCCTCGCGGCGAAGGCCGGGGCGTCGTTCCTCTCGCCGTTCGTCGGCCGGCTCGACGACGTGAACGAGGAGGGGATGACGGTGATCCGCGAGCTCGCCGACATCGTCGGGATCTTCGAGCTCGAGACCGAGATCATCACGGCTTCCGTGCGCCACCCCCGCCACGTGACGGATGCGGCGCTCGCCGGGGCGCACATCGCGACGATCCCGTTCAAGGTCCTCCAGCAGATGGTCCGCCATCCCCTCACCGACCGCGGGATCGAGCTCTTCAAGGCCGACTGGGCGAAGGCGACGAAGGCGGCGTCCGCGAAGGGATAGCGGGCCCGCCCGCCCGCGAGGGCGCCCGGGCCGGCGACCGCCCGCGGGTTCGGGCCGCTGCACCCGCGCGGCGGCGCGCGGCACCGGCGCGCTCCCGGCACCCGCGCGTTCACCCGGCACCCG
>JAJZRQ010000001.1:0-85993 GCA_021802585.1 Chloroflexota bacterium | reverse complement strand
CCCGGCACCCGCGCGTTCACCCGGCACCCGACACACGGCACCCGCGCGTGTTGACGCCCGAGCGGCCCGTGGTATGCTCCGGGCACCCCACACGCACCGCCTCCGCGGTTCCGATTCCGCGCCCGTGCGTTCATCCCTCCGGCCGTCGACGGCCGATCCCCCGCAGGTGACACGCACCCAGATGCCGAACGTTCCCGATCCGCAGCGCACCCGCAACCGGCGCCCGCGCCGCCGTCCGCAGGGCCGTGCCGCCGGCTTCCCCGACGTCGACGAGCTCAACGGCAGCGCCGCCGAGGCCCCCGAGATCGGAGCCGCCGAGCTCCTCGAGATGAGCCCCGCCGAGCTGCGCGCGACCGCGGAGGAGCTCGACGTCGAGGCCGGCGAGGCTGAGCGCCGCGACGAGATCGTCGACCGGATCCTCCAGCGCCAGTCGGAGCGCCTCGGCCAGGCGTTCGTCACCGGGATCCTCGACGTCGTCGACGAGGGGTACGGATTCCTCCGTCGGCACGGGCTCATGCCCGGGCCCGACGACGTCTACGTCAGCTCGAGCCAGGTCCGCCGCTTCGGGCTCCGGATCGGCGATCGCGTCGGGGGCACGGTCCGCGCGCCGCGCGAGGGCGAGAAGTACTGGGGGCTCCTCCGCGTCGACTCGGTGAACGGCGTCGACCCCGACACGGCGCGCCGGCGGCCCCATTTCGCCGACCTCACCCCGATCCACCCGAACCAGCTCATCAACCTCGAGTCGGACCCCAAGAACCTCAGCCAGCGTCTCGTCAACCTCGTGAACCCGATCGGGAAGGGCCAGCGCGCCCTCATCGTCAGCCCGCCGAAGGCCGGCAAGACGATGCTCCTCAAGAACATCGCGAACGGGATCACAGCGAACTACCCCGACATCCTCCTCATGGTCGCGCTCATCGGGGAGCGGCCCGAAGAGGTCACCGACATGCGGCGCTCGGTGAAGGGCGAGGTCATCTCCTCGACGTTCGACGAGCCGACGGAGAACCACACCCACGTCGCCGAGATGGCCCTCGAGATCGCGAAGCGCCAGGTCGAGACCGGCCGCGACGTCGTCATCCTCCTCGACTCGGTGACCCGCCTCGCTCGCGCCTACAACCTCGCCCTGCCCCCGTCGGGACGGACGCTCTCCGGCGGCATCGACCCGATCGCGCTCTACCCGCCGAAGCGCTTCTTCGGCGCCGCGCGGAAGATCGAGGAGGGCGGCTCGCTCACGATCATCGCGACCTGCCTCGTCGACACGGGCTCCCGCATGGACGACGTCATCTACGAGGAGTTCAAGGGGACCGGCAACAGCGAGCTCATCCTCGACCGGAAGCTCGCCGAGAAGCGGATCTTCCCCGCGATCGACGTCCAGCGCTCTGGTACCCGGCGCGAGGAGCTCCTCCTCGAGGAGCCGGTCCTCAAGATGGTCTGGACGATGCGCCGGATGCTCTCGGCCGTCGGGACGAACGAGGGGATCGAGCTGCTCCTCAATCGCCTCGCGAAGAGCGAGAACAACGCGATGTTCCTCGCGGCGCTCCAGAAGAGCGCGGACGGCACCGCCGGCTGACCGCCGGCAAGAAGGGGCCGAACGGCACGGTCCTGCGGGCCGTTCGGCAGGGTGGGCCCCCGCGTGGGGCGACGTTGCACGATCCGCCGGTCCTCTGCTACCGTGCCCTCGGCTCGTCCGACGGACGGGCGCCGAAGCGCCGTATCGAGACCCCAGCTCCATACCGCGACCGACGGACGAAGGCACGTCCCGCGCACTGGTCCCCGCTGCGCCAGCCGCCGTCCCGCTCCAGGAGAACGTATTGCTGAACGCGACGGCCATCGCGCGCCGACTTCGGTCGAGACTGCGCGGTGAAAGCGCCGGCCAGGAGCGCCGGACCGCATCCTCGCCCCGCCCCGGCCTGGGCCTCGCCCGGCGCGCGGACGCCGCCTTCCGGGCGGCATCCGGCAGCGCGGGCCGCACGAAGCCCGCCACTCCCGCCGCCCGCCCGGCCCGCGGGCCGGCCGCCTTCCTGCGGCGGCTCGAATCCCCCGAACGACTCGTTCCCGTCCTCGTCGCCGGCTTCCTGCTGGTCGCCTCCGTCACCGCTGCCCCCGGCCTCGCCGGCGGTGCGACGGGCGGCACCGAGGGATCCGGCGCCGCGCCTCGACTCCTCGTCGGCGGCTACGAGGGCCCCAACTCGGGGTCCCTCGTCGACGGCCCGAACGACGGGTCCGGGACCGGCGTCGACCAGGGGCTGGGACTGGACGAACCGGCCGGCCGCGTCGCGCGTGGTGTGGAGGATGCCGCGAGCGTCCCCGACGTGGCCGGCCAGTTCCTCTCCGACGGGACCCTCCTCAAGCCCGTTGTCGTGGACACGACCGTCGAGGACGGCAGCAGCCAGCTCCGCACGTACAAGGTTCGTTCGGGCGACACGCTGACCGGGATCGCCAGCCGCACCGGCGTCTCGATGATGACGATCTGGTGGGCAAACAAGCTCACCTCGAAGGACGACCTGAAGATCGGCCAGACCCTCGTCATCCCGCCGGTCGACGGCCTCGTCGTGAAGGTGGCCCCCGGCGACACCCTCCAGTCGATCGCCGCCGCGAAGAAGGTCGACGCGACCGACATCCTGACGACGAACAACCTCACCGACCAGACGCTCGTCATCGGCCAGGTGCTCATCATCCCCGGTGCGCGCGGCAAGCCGATCCCGACCCCGAAGCCGACGCCGCGCCCCGCGGTCCGCGTCGCGACCGTCAGCCGCCCGACGGCCGGCTCCCGGACGACCGTCCGCCCGCCGGCGCAGTACGAGGGCGGGACGTTCGCATGGCCCGTCGCCGGCGGCTACATCAGCCAGGGCTACCACGCCAGCCATCCCGCGCTCGACATCGCCGCCGACTACGGGACGGCGGTCCGGGCCGCCGCGGCCGGGACGGTCCTCTATGCCGGCTGGAAGAGCAACGGGGGTGGCTACCAGATCTGGATCGCCCACGGCAGCGGGCTCTACACGACGTACAACCACCTCTCGGCGATCGGCGTCTCGGCCGGGGAGCACGTCGGGCGGGGCGACTTCATCGGCCGGGTGGGCGCGAGCGGCTGGGCCACCGGCCCGCACCTCCACTTCGAGGTGTGGCGCGGCCCGATCTGGGACGGCGGCTACCGGGTCAACCCCCTCTCGTACCTCTAGGCGATCCCCGCGGCGGCCGTCACCGGCCGCTCGGCACGCCCGTGCGACAATCGCCCCGTGTTCCTCGACCGCGTGAAGATCTGGGTCCGTGCCGGCGGCGGCGGCGACGGGGCCGCGACGTTCCGTCGCGAGGCCCACGTCCCGCGGGGCGGCCCCGACGGTGGGGACGGCGGGCGCGGCGGGAGCGTGCTCCTGCGGGTCGACCCGGGCCTCACGACCCTCCGCGACTTCCGGTACCACCACCATTTCCGGGCCGAGCCGGGCGGGCGCGGGACGGGCGCGCGGCGCCACGGCAAGGCTGGCGACGACCTCGTGCTCGCCGTCCCGCCCGGGACCGGCGTCGTGGAGGACGCCACCGGGGAGCTCGTTGCCGACCTCGTGGCGAGCGGCCAGGAGGCGGTCGTCGCCCGCGGCGGGCGGGGGGGCCTCGGGAACGTCCACTTCGCGACGGCGACCCACCGCTCGCCGCACCACGCCCAGAAGGGCGAGCCCGGCGAGGAGCGCTGGCTGCGTCTCGAGCTCCGCCTCATTGCCGATGTCGGGCTGGTCGGGCTGCCGAACGCGGGGAAGTCCACGCTCCTCGCCGCGCTCACCGCCGCGCGGCCGAAGATCGCCCCGTACCCGTTCACGACCCTCGAGCCGAACCTCGGGGTCCTCGAGCTCGGCGACGCCGAGGACCGCCGCCCGACGATCGCCGACGTCCCGGGCCTCATCGAGGGCGCGTCGGCGGGCGCGGGGCTCGGCCACGCGTTCCTCCGCCACGTCGAGCGGACGCGGGTCCTCGTCCACGTCGTCGACGGGTCTTCCCGCGACCCGGAGTGGGATCACGGGGTGATCCGCGAGGAGCTCCGCCTCCACGACCCCGCGCTCCTCGCGAAGCCGCTCGTCGTCGTCTTCAACAAGATCGACGAGCCCGAGGCGCGCCGCGCGTGGCCCGCCTTCGCCGCCGCCCGCCGCGCCGAGGCGATCCGCTGTATCGCCGCTTCCGCCGCGACCGGCGACGGGCTCGCCGTGCTCCGCGCGCTCCTCGGCGACCTCCTGCCCGACGCGGCGACGCTGGCCGCCGAGCCGGAGCCGACGGGCGTCGTCATCCACCGCCTCGAGGCCGCCGGCGACGGCTTCACGCTCGAGCGCGAGGAGGAGTCCTTCCGCGTCCACGGGCGGCGGATCGAGCGGCTCGCCGTCCAGACGGACTTCGGGGTCGACGAGTCGGCGGCGCGGTTCCAGCGCGACCTCGAGCGCCTCGGGGTCGATGCCGCGCTCCGCCGCGCGGGGGTCCGGCCGGGCGACACGGTGCGGATCGGCGGGGTCGAGCTCGAGTGGGGGCCGGACGCCTGGGAGGAGGCCGACCGATGACGGCGCCCGGCACCACGGCTGCCCCCGCGACCACGGTCGCCCCCGCGACCACGGTCGGGATCCTCGGCGGGACGTTCGACCCGCCGCACCTCGCCCACCTCGCCGTGGCCGAGGAGGCGCGGGAGGTCCTCGGGCTGCGCCGCGTCCTCTTCGTCCCGGCCGGCCGACCGTGGCAGAAGGCGGATCGCGTCCTGACGCCCGGCCCGCTCCGCCTCGCGCTCGTGGAGCGCGCGATCGCCGGGAATCCCGCGTTCGTCCTCGACGCGCGGGAGGTGGAGCGGAAGGGCCCGACGTACACCGTGGACACGCTCCGCGAGCTCGCCGCCGAGGGGGCTAACCGCGACCCGTGGCTCATCCTCTCCTCCGAGGCCCTCGCCGGCTTCGCCACGTGGCGGGAGCCGGAGGCCGTCCTCCACCTTGCCCGGCTCTGCGTCGCGCCCCGCGGGGACGACCCGGCGGCCGCGGTCGCCGCGTTCCGGGCGCGGTTCCGCGTCCCGGCGGAGCGGCTCGTCGTCCTCGACGGCCCGCGGCTCGCGATCTCGTCGACGGAGATCCGGGCCCGGGTCCAGGCCGGCCGCTCGATCCGCTACCTGGTCCCCGACGCCGTCGCGGCGCTCGTCGCGGAGTACGCTCTCTACCGCGCCGCGGCGACGGCCGACGGGGCGTCAGCCCCGGCACCGTCCCCGAACCCCGCCCCGGCACCGTCCGACCCATGAGGAGGCCCATGCCCAGCGACCCCGTGCCCGACTCGCAGGATTCCCCCCCGGCTGCCCCCCTGGAGCCCCTCCACGGGGCGGCCGCGGACGGCGCGGTCGCCGCCCGCCGACCCGCCGCGGCGAGCGACCCGACGCCCGCCCCGCCGTCGGTCGGACCGCGGGCGGGCCTGCCCGCCCGCACGACGCCGCCGCCGGGGACAGACCGCGCGCCGCTCGAGCTCGCGCGCCGGGTCGTCGACCTCGCCGAGGACAAGAAGGCCGCGGACATCGTCCTCCTCGAGATCGCCCACCTGACGACGGTCGCGGACTACCTCGTCCTCTGCTCGGGCGGCTCCGAGCGCCAGCTTGCGGCGATCGCCGACGGGATCGTCGAGGGGCTGAAGGCGGACGGGACGCGGATCCTCGCCCGTGAGGGCGAGGCCACCTCGCACTGGGTCCTCCTCGACGTCGGCTCGGTCGTCGTCCACGTGTTCGCGCCGCCGGAGCGCGAGTTCTACGCGCTCGAGAGGCTGTGGGCCGAGGCGCGGACGATCCTTCGCGTCCAGTAGCCCGGTCGGGGCCGCGACAGGGACGACCGCCGCCCCGGGGCGGTACGAGCGGCCCATCGCCCGGCGACCCCACCGGCCTCGACAATCCCCGCAGGCGGCCGACCGGATCGGCCCAGCAGGCGAGGTCCGTGGTCCCGATGGCGAGCCACCGCGATCGTTGTCCCGAGTGCAACCGCCGCCTCGTCGTCTCGCGGTTCGACGCCACGTTCCGGCTGCCGGACCAGGGGGAGCGGCTCTGCTTCGCGATCCCGGGCGGCCTCTGCGAGGACTGTCACCAGCTCTACATCGACCCTGAGCTCATCGAGCTCCTCCACCTCGGCCGGGCGCGCTGCGTGTTCGCGATCGAATCGGACCTCGTCCTCCAGGAGCAGGCCTGGTCGAGCGCCGACTGAACGCCCGCGACGGCGCGCGCCCGTGGGCGACGCGCCCGGCTCACGCGCGGGCGACGCGCTCCGCGAGCCAGAGCGCGAACGCGAGCCGCCGCCGCCGCGCGTCCGTCCTCCCCCGCTCGCCCTTCAGCCCCGCGTCGAGCTCGAGGAGTCCTTCGAGCGCGCCGACGAGCTCGTCCTCGCGCCAGGCCAGGCCCTGCTCCCACAGCTTCCGCGCCGGGAACTCCTTGAGCTTGAGGGCGCGTGCCGTCGCCGGCAGCGTGTCGCCCCGCTCCCGGTGGTCGCCGACGAGGATGAGCTCGCGGATCCGCCGGTGGAGTACCGCGACGAGGACCTGCTCCGGCGTCGCGTCGAAGAGCCGCTCGAGGAGGACGGACGCCTCGCGGGCCTTCCGCGATCCGACGGCGTCGGCGAGGGCCCACACGGAGCCCGGGACGGCGTCCGCGACGAGGGCGTCGACGTCCTCGGCCCGGATCGGTGCGTCGAGGCGGTAGACGGCGAGCTTCTCCAGCTCGGCGACGGCGAGGCGTCCCATCCGCCGGCGGTCGACGTCGCCTTCCCGGACGAACGCCCCGACCTTGCGGGCGAGCGCCTCGGCGGCCGCGGGCTCGATGCGCACGCCGAGCTCGGCGGCGCGATCCGCGATCCAGCGCGCCATCCCGCCCTCACGGGGCGCGACGACCTGGCGGACCTCGCCACCCGCGGCGGCGACGGCGGTGGCGAGATCCTCGAGCGCCTTCGGGCGGCGGGCGCTCGACCCGTCGACCGCCTCGAGGAACGCGAGCGCGTTGCCCGGCGCGACGGCGTGGAGGGCGGCGAGGAGGGCGTCGCGGTCCGCCGCCGCGCGGACGAGCGGGAGGGGGTCCTCGACGAGGACGAGAGTCCCACCCCCGAAGAGGGTCGCCGTCGCGACACGCTCGGCGATCTCCCCGGGCCGGGTCGCGGCGCCGGTCGTCCGCCACGCCGCGAGGGGCTCGCCGTCGCCCGCGACCCGTCGGCCGAGGGCGGCGGACGCGGTCTCGATCCCGTACTCGTCGTCGCCCCAGAAGTAGCCGAGGGCCGGCGCGCTCATCGGGGCGCGCGCGTGGCGGCGCGGAGCGCCGCCCCCGTCCAGCGCAGGCGCCGCACCCCGGACGGGGCGATCCCCGCCGCGGTGCAGACGGACGCCTCGAGGACGTCGGCCCGGGCGCGGGCCGCGGCCTGGTCCGCGGCGCTCCAGCCGTCGGGGTGGCGCCGACGCCAGCCGGCGAAGCGGGATTCCATCGACTCGAGACGTTGCCCGGCCCGCTTGTCGGCGTACGCCACGATCCGTTCCTCGAGGGACGCCGCGCCGAGCCAGCGGTCGGCGCCGGGCCCGACGAGGCGGATGACGGAGTGGCCGGCTACGGCCGGACCGAGCTCGCCGAACCCGTGCGCCCCGAGCCACGCCGCGGAGCCCTCCCCATGGGGGAGCGCCCCTGTGGCGTCCGTGCGGGGGAGCGCCTTGTCGACATCGTGGAGGAGGGCGGCCGCCTCGACGAGCGAGCGGTCGACGGGCTCGCCCCGGGCCGCGCAGCGCGCCGCGAGCCAGCCCGCGATCTCGGCCACGGCCCGAACGTGGCGGAGGTGCCAGGCGGGGGGCTCGAGCGAGAGGAGGAGGGCGGCGGCGTCCGCGCGCGACGGGACTGGCATCGCCTCGATCATACGGGAGCGCGGCGGGGCGGCCCCGGGCGCCGACGGCGCGCCGGGTCCTGGCGCCAGGCCGGGGTGGGGGTCGGTCGGTCCGCACCCGGACGCCCGCGGCGTCGAAGGCCACGTCGATCGAGCCGACCTGGTCGGTCCGGAGGACAGCCGCCCCTGCCGCGGCGAGGCGCTCCAGGACCTCGGGGGAGGGGTGGCCGTAGTCATTGCCCGCCCCGACGGAGATTGCGGCGACCCGCGGGCGGATGGCCGCCACGAGCCCCTCCGTCGTCGAGGTCCGGCTCCCGTGATGGCCGGCCTTGAGGAGGTCCACCGTCGGGAGGCCCCGGGCGACGAGTCGCGCCTCGACGTCGGCCTCGGCGTCGCCCGCGAGGAGGAAGCGGCGCCCGGCGAACGAGCCGAGGAGGATGATCGAGCTGTCGTTCACCGTGCTGCCGTCGTCGGATGGCTCAGCGGGGACGGTCGCGCCATCCGGCCAGAGGACGTCGAGCGTCACCCCGTCGAGGACGATCTTCTCGCCGGCCGCGAGGCGCCCGACGGGCGTTCGACGTGCGGCGGCCGCGGCGTGGAGCGCCCCGTAGCCTGGGCTGCGACCGGGCATCCCCGGCTCGACGACGCGCCCGACCCGGTAGCGCTCGACGATGAGCGGCAGGCCGCCGACGTGATCCTCGTGCGGGTGGGTGAGGACGACGAGGTCGATCCGGCGGTCCCACGGCGGCACGCGGGCGTCGAGCGCGACGAGGAGGCGGTCGGGGTCAGGCCCGCCGTCGACGAGGATCCGCCCCCCGGACGGCCCGGCGAGGAGGATCGCGTCGCCCTGCCCGACGTCGAGGACGATGATGTGGGTGCGGCCGTCGGGCCGGGTCGCCGCTGCGACAACGAGCACGGCAAACGCGAGCGCGCCGGCGATGCCCGCTGCGCGGAGCAGGCGCCGAGGCCGCCCCCCGCCGGCCAGCGCGGACCCCCGGGCGGTTGGCGCGCCGCGGGCACCGGCCGCCGCGGGCCGTGGACCGCGGCCCGCGCCCAGACCA
The DNA here is from genome assembly GCA_021802585.1 of Chloroflexota bacterium. Lineage (GTDB taxonomy): Bacteria > Chloroflexota > Limnocylindria > Limnocylindrales > CSP1-4 > CTSoil-043. The sequence goes on along the minus strand of JAJZRQ010000001.1, from coordinate 77,097 downwards.
CCTGCGGCGACGGCCCGGCGCCGCACGAGTGCCACCACCAGGCCGCCTGCCACGAGCGCCGCGAGTGCCGCGGCGGCCGGGGGAGTGAGTGTCAGGTTCGCGAGCGGAAGCGCCGCGGCCCCCCGGACGATCCCGATGAGGAGGCCGAGCACGAGCGCCCCCGGGATCCCGGCGATCACCGCGATCGGCTCCGGTCCGCCGGCCGCGGCGATTGCGCCGCCGCCGAGCGCGGCGGCGCCCGTCGCCATCGCGAGCGGGACGAGCGGGACGACCGCCAGGTTCGTGAGCAGCGACCACGGTGCGACCCGGCCGAACGCGAGGAGGACGATCGGGAGGGTCGCCGCCTGCGCGGCGAGGGAGACGCCGAGCCCGTCGCGGACCCAGCCGGGAAGACGCGGGGCGTGCCGGTCCAGGAGCCCGGTGAGCGGCGTCGCCCACGCGACGAGGCCCGCGGTGGCCGCCGCCGAGAGCTGGAGCCCGACGTCCGTGGCGTTCGCGGGGTCGACGAGGACGAGGAGCGCGACCGCCCAGCCGAGCGCCGCGGCGGCGGCAGCGGGGCGGCCGGACGCGCGCGCGAGGAGGGCGACGCCGGCCATCGCCGAGGCCCGCACGACCGATGCCGACGCGCCCGCGAGGAGGGTGTACGCGACGATCGCCGCGAGGATCCCGCCCGAGCGGGTGCGCCGCGAGCGGCCCCCCAGGACCGCCCCGACGAGCGCGCCGACGAGGGCGATGTTCCAGCCGGAGATCGCGACGACGTGCGAGAGGCCCGTCGCCGTGAACGCCGCGGCGAGGTCGCGGTCGACCCGGTCGCGGAGCCCGACGAGAATCCCGGCGGCGAGACCGGCCGCCGGCTCGGGGAGAGCCCGCGCGAGGGCGTCGCCGGCCGCCCGACGCACGCGCTCGAGGATCGCGCCAGGGTCGCCTGCGTGCCCGACGAGCGCGATCGTCGGCGAGCGAAGCGTGCCGGTCACGCCGGTCCGCCGGAGGAACTCGCCGTAGCCGCCCTCCGGCGTCTCCTGGACCCGCCCCGCGAGCCGCACCCGGTCGCCGGGCTCCACCGCGGGGAAGCGCGGCGCCGTCACCGCGAGGAGGACGCCGCGGGAAGCCTCGAGGGCGACGGTCAGGCGCTGCGTCCCCTCGCGGGGAGCGCTCATCGCGGCCACCCGGGCCTCCCAGGGCCCGGCGCCCGTCGGGAGGCTGACGGCGGCGGCCGGTGCTCCGCCGCCCCCGGCCGCGAGCCGCGCGGCGAGGAGCCACGCCCCCGCGACGAAGCCGAGCGGTCCGCGGGCACGCGCGAGGCCGCCCGCCCGCGCGGCCGCGACCCCGGCCCCCGCGGTCGCGGCCCCCGCCGCCGCGACGATCCCGACGGGCGGCACGCCGGCGCCGGCAGCGAGGAGCGCCGCGCCGAGCGCGCCGACGCCGACCCGCGCGCCGAGCGGGATCACGGTCCGGCGGTCACGAGGTCCCGGAGCTTCCCGAACGCCGCCTCGCCGACGACGCCCCGGCTCCGGAGCTCGTCGACGGCGGTGAACCGCGCCTGTTCGCGCGCGGCGACGATCTTCGCCGCGGTCACCGGCCCGACACCCGGCAGCGTGTCGAGCTGCTCGACGGTGGCCGCATTCAGGTCCAGGCGGGCCCCAGGCCCCGAACCGGCGCTCGCGCCGTCCGCGCCGCCGGGAGCGGCCGACGCCGCCGCGGGCGGGTCGTCGCGCGACGGCACCCGGATCTGCTCCCCGTCGACGAGCGGCGCGGCCAGGTTCAGCCGACTCGCCGCCGCGGCGTCGACCCGCGGTCCGTACCCTCCGGCGGCGGCGAGGGCGTCGGCGACGCGGGCGCCCGGCGGCAGGCGGTAGACGCCGGGGTTCCGGACCGCGCCGGCGACGTCGACGACGATCCTGGTCGCGGTCGTGGCTCCGGCACCGCCGGCACCGGGCGGGCCGGCCGCGACCAGGCCCGCGGAGCGCCCGTCGGTCGCGGGCGCGGCCACGGCGTCGACGACGATCGTCGACGCGGATCCGGCAATCCATGTCGCGAGGGCGAGGCCGGCGATCGCGGCCGCGGCCGCGGCCACGACCCCTGCGACGACGACCGGACGCGTGAGCCGGCCGGTGATCGTGCCGGCCGCGGTGGACGGACCGGCTGGGCCGGGCGCGCCGCCACCGCCGGCGCGGGTGACGGCCGGAGGCACGGCGCGGTCCGCCGTGAACGCGAGGTCGGCGCCGTCCTCGAGGACGCGCCAGGGAAGAGGGCTCTCCACGCTCGACTCCCCGGCGGGCGTGCGGGCGGGTCGGCGGCGGGCAGGGACGACACCGGCGTCCGGCGCGGAGGGCGGTCACCGCCGGACGAGGCGGACGCCTGCAGCATGCGGGGGCACGTCCGATGCGGCAGGCGTCGAGGCGGAAGGCTAGTGGGGGACCCTTACCGGCCGCTTATCTCATCCGGACGACGGGGTCCCGGCCACGGTCGACGACCACGCCGCCGTCGAGGTGCCGGGCGACCCGGGCGGCGGCACGGCTGACCCGCGCGGCGGCACGCGCCGCCGCGGCCCGCACCGGCCCCGGCGCCTGCGAGCGGCGCCCCCGGCCGTTCTCGTCGTCCTGGAGGCGCCAGCGTCGTTCGCGGTCCGCCTCCGCGCGGAGCTCGTCCATCCGGGCGCGGTAGAGGACGTAGTGCGTCTGCCACATCGGTGGGTCCTCCCGGCGGGTCAACGGCGGTGGTCGTCGGTGAAGGCGTCCCGGGTGTCGCAGCCGTAGCAGGCGGCGGCGGCGCCGAGGAGGGCGAGGCCGGCGAGGACGGCGAGGAGCGAAACGAGGGCGATGATCATCGAGCGTTCCCCCCGGTGGCGGCGCCGAGGTGCTAACCTGTGCGGGCGCCTCGACTGGTTACGAATCGTAGCCTCTTGCGCGTAACCCGTCAAGCCCCTACAGTGGTTATCGATGACGACGCTCACCCACCCCGCGCATCGCCATGCGGCGGCGCTCGAGGACACGCTCGACTTCCTGAACACAGCGGAGCTCGACGGCTCCGGCCGCCCCGTCGAGCACCTCGCCGCGCTCCCGGACGCGACGGCCTGGCTCGAGGAGCGCGGCCTCCTCCACCCGACGAAGCGCCGGCCGATCGACGCCTCCGCTCCGGCGCGGGCGGTGACGCTCCTCGCCCACGTCGTCGCCGTCCGGGCCGCGCTCCGCGAGGTCGCCGAAGCGCTCGTCGCCGACCGGCCCGTCGAGGCGCGGGCCCTCGCGACGGTGAACGGGGTCCTCCGCGCCCGGAGCGTCGTCGAGCTCGTGCCGGGCGAGGGCGGCGTCGCCCTCGGCCACCGCCACACCGGGGACCCCCTCGACGACGCGCTCGCCGCGGTCGCCGAGCCGCTCGTCGCCCTCGTCGCGGGCGGCGCCACCGAGCGCCTCCGGATCTGCGCGAACGACGGCTGCCGGTGGGTCTTCGAGGACACCTCGCGGACGGGGCGCCGGCGCTGGTGCAGCATGGCGAGCTGCGGGAACCGGGCGAAGGCCGCCCGCCACCGCGCCCGCCGGCGCGCGGCCGCCGGCGCTGCCTCCGCGACCCCGGCCTGACCGGCGCGCCGCGCGTCCCCGGCGCGCGCTCCGCAGCGGGCCCGCGGACGCGACCCGGGTTCAGCCCCGCTCGAGGAGCGGCTTCACCTCGGTCACGAGCCGGGACATCGATTCCTCGTCATAGTCGGCCGGCACCCCGGCGATGAGGTGGCGGTACCCGAGTTCGAGGTACGGCGCGAGCTTCTCCGCGACGTCCTCCGGCGTCCCGACCGGCTGGTCTTCCCAGTGGCCCGCCACGCGGTTCCGCTCGAAGGCGGCGTGGAAGAGCCGCTCCGCCTCCGCCCGGTCATCGCGGATGAAGACCGTCCCGACCCCCGTCGTCCGCTCGATCTCGGCCGGGTCGCGTCCGACGGCGGCGCAGTGCTGGAGGAGGATCGCCTCCTTCCGCTTCACCGTCTCGAACCCGCCGCCGACGTTGTTCATGTCGGCGTACTTCGCCACGAGCTTCAGCGTGACCTGCTCGCCGCTCCCACCGATGCAGATCGGGAGGTGGGCCTGGACCGGGGGCGGGAGGTTCCGCGTGCGCCGGGACGAGTAGTGGGGGCCGGCCGCCGTCGGCTCGGTCCCGTCGAGCATCCCGCGCATGACCGGGAGCGCCTCGCCGAGCCAGCGGAGCCGTTCCGGGAAGCCCGAGCCGAACTCGATGCCGAACGCCTCGTGCTCCTCCTCGAACCACGCCCCGCCGATGCCCAGGATGGCGCGCCCGTTGCTGATGTGGTCGAGCGTCGTCGCCATCTTGGCCACGAGGGCCGGGTTGCGGAACGTGTTCGCCCCGACCATCAGCCCGATCCGGACCTGCTTTGTCGCCTGGGCCCAGGCGGCGAGCGTGAGCCAGCCCTCGTAGTTCGGGCCGCGCGCGTCGCCGACGATGGGATAGACGTGATCCCAGGTCCAGAGCGAGTGATAGCCGAGCCGGTCGGCCCGGACGCCGGCCGCGAGGAGCGACGGCCAATCGGTGTACTGGTTCCAGCAGAGGGCGCCGAGCCTGATCTCGTTCATGAGCGGAGTCTAGGCCTGCCCGCCGGCGAGAGCTCGTCGCCGGGGCGCCGGGCCGCGGGATCGCGAGGAGCGCGTCGCGGCCGAGGCCGGCCTGGGCGAACCCCGTCCCCGCCCCGCCGTGCCACCGGCCCCGCAAGCGCCGCCACCCGGCCCCCGGATCGGGGCGGGTCGGCCCTCCGCGGGACGCGGGTCGTCGTGGCACCCTTGCGCCGACATGCCGTCATCCCCGCGGGGCAGCCGCCCCGCGCCCCTCGCAGCCCGGAGCTGATCCCGTGCCCGACCTCGCTTCCCTGAACCTCCCCGCCGGCCCCGACCTCGAGGGTCCCGAGCCCGCGCCGCCGCCCGACCGCGACGTCCGCGACCTCGCGAGCGACGTCCTCGGCGTCTCGCGGAATCCCCTCGAGTCGTTCTTCTCGCCGTCCTCCGTCGCTGTCGTCGGCGCCACGGAGAAGGAGGGGAGCGTCGGCCGGACGGTCTTCTGGAACCTCATCAGCAGCCCGTTCGGCGGCACCGTCTACCCGGTGAACCAGAAGCGGGCGAGCATCCTCGGCGTGCGGGCCTACCCGAGCATCGCCGCGCTTCCCGAGCGCCCCGAGCTCGCCGTCATCGCGACGCCCGCGTCGACGATCCCCGGGACGGTCGAGGAGTGCGCCGCCGCCGGCGTGAAGTCCGTCGTCATCATCTCCGCCGGCTTCAAGGAGATCGGGCCGGAGGGAGCGGCGCTCGAGGAGCGGATCCTCGCCACGGCGCGGGCGAACGGGATGCGGATCATCGGTCCGAACTGCCTCGGGGTCATGCGCCCGACGACGGGCCTGAACGCGACGTTCGCCGCCGGGATCTCCGCCCCCGGGACCGTCGGGTTCGTGAGCCAGAGCGGCGCCCTCCTCACGGCCGTCCTCGACTGGAGCGCTCGCGAAAGGGTCGGGTTCAGCGCGGTCGTCTCCCTCGGCTCGATGCTCGACGTCGGCTGGGGTGACACGATCACGTATCTCGGGAACGACCCGGCGACGACGAGCATCGTCGTCTACATGGAGACGATCGGCGACGCTCGGGCCTTCCTCTCGGCGGCCCGCGAGGTCGCCCTGTCGAAGCCGATCATCGTCATCAAGCCCGGCCGCACGGCGCAGGCCGCGAAGGCGGCGGCCTCGCACACGGGCTCGCTCACGGGCTCCGACGAGGTCCTCGCCGCCGCGTTCCGGCGGGTCGGCGTCCTGCGCGTCGACGCGATCGCCGACCTCTTCAACGTCGCCGAGGTCCTCGCGAAGCAGCCCCGCCCGAGCGGGAAGCGCCTCACGATCGTCACGAACGCGGGCGGCCCGGGCGTCCTCGCGACCGACGCCCTCATCACCGGCGGCGGGGAGTTGGCGGAGATCTCCGCGGCCACGATGGAGGAGCTCAACGGCTTCCTCCCGGGTCCGTGGAGCCACAACAACCCGATCGACATCATCGGTGACGCGGCCCCCGAGCGGTATGCGAAGGCCCTCGAGGTCGCGGCGCGCGACGAGGCGAGCGACGGGCTCCTCGTCATCCTCACGCCCCAGGCGATGACCGACCCGACGGCGACCGCGAAGGAGCTCGTACGCTTCGCCCGGATCCCCGGCAAGCCGGTCCTCGCGAGCTGGATGGGCGGCGAGGACGTGGCGGAGGGGACGGCGATCCTCCGGGAGGCCGGGATCCCGACGTTCGACTACCCGGACGACGCGGTCGCTGTCTTCAACGCCGCCTGGCGCCTGGACAGCAACCTCCGCCAGATCTACGAGACGCCGACCCTCCCCTCGGACGATGAGCACCCGGTGGATCGCTCGAGGGCGGACGCCCTCATCGCGGCCGCGCGGGCGGAAGGGCGGACGCTCCTCACCGAGGACGAATCGAAGGAGCTCCTTGCCGCGTACGGGATCCCGATCACGGAGACGGTCGTCGCCCCGACGGTGGACGAGGCCGTCGCCGCCGCCGAGCGGATCGGCTACCCGGTCGTCGTGAAGCTCTACTCGCACACGATCACCCACAAGACCGACGTCGGCGGCGTCCAGCTCAACCTCAAGGATGCGGCGGCCGTCCGCCAGGCGTACGAGGCGATCCGCGCCTCCGTCACGGCGAAGAAGGGCGCCGAGCACTTCGAGGGCGTGACCGTCCAGCCGATGGTGAACTGGACCGGGTACGAGATCATCCTCGGGAGCTCGATCGACCCGCAGTTCGGGCCCGTGCTCCTCTTCGGGATGGGCGGCCAGCTCGTCGAGGTCTTCCGAGACCGCGCCCTCGGCCTCCCGCCGCTCACGACGACGCTCGCCCGGCGGATGATGGAGAGCACGAAGATCTACACGGCGCTCAAGGGCGTCCGGGGCCGCCGGGGCGTGGACCTCGACCAGCTCGAGCAGCTCCTCGTCCGGTTCAGCCAGCTCGTGAGCGAGCAGCGCTGGGTCAGCGAGCTCGACATCAACCCGCTCCTCGCCTCGCCGGAGCGGATCATCGCCCTCGACGCGCGGGTCGTCCTCCACGACCCCGCCACGGCGACGCGGGACCTGCCCCGCCTCGCGATCCGCCCGTACCCTCGCCGGTACGCCGGCACGTGGACGTGCCCGGACGGCCAGCAGCTCCGGATCCGGCCGATCCGGCCCGAGGACGAGCCGCTCGTCGTGGAGTTCCACGCGTCGCTCTCCGAGGAGACGGTCTTCAGCCGGTACCTCCGGCACCTCGGCTTCGACGAGCGCACGGCCCACGAGCGGCTCATCCGGATCTGCTTCGTGGACTACGACCGGGAGATGGCGCTCGTCGCCGAGTGCGACCGCCCGGAGACGGGCCGGCCCCAGATCATCGGGATCGGCCGCCTGTCCCGGACGTTCGGAACGGACGACGCGGAGTTCGCCGTCCTCGTCACGGACGCCCGCCAGGGCAGGGGGGTCGGGACGGAGCTGCTCCGGCGGCTCGTCGAGATCGCCCGGGCCGAGGGGGTCGCGACGCTCGGGGCGGACATGCGGGTGACGAACAGCGGGATGCGGCGCGCGGCCGAGAAGGTCGGGTTCGCGGTCCGGCCGGGCGCGAGCGACGACGTCCTCCGCGCGGAGATGCGCCTCGCGTAGCGCGGCGGCGCCCCGCGGTCAGGGGACGCAGTCGCCCGGGGCTCCCGGGCCCGGAGCCGGGCCAAGCGGCTGCGGGCCGCCCGCCCAGACGTCGAGCCGCCCGCAGGAGAGGTCGAGGCGCGCCAGCCGGCCGCGGGCGGACGCGTGCCCGCCCGACTCGGACATCGACACGTCGCCCGGGTTCACCGTCATCGTGGCCAGGACGCGGCCGGTCGAGGTCGTCGCGACGACCGTCCAGGGCAGCGGCGGCAGCGCGCCTTCGAACCCGTCTGCGGGCGTCCCCTCGCCCGGGCCGAACGTCCCCACGACCTGCCCATTCACGAGGAGGGCGACCTTGAGCGTCGTGCCGTTCGCCACGCGGAGCGGCGGGCGCTCCCCGGGAACGACCGAGCAGGCCGCGAGGAGGAGCGCCGTCGCGAGGACGACGGCTATTCGCACGGCGCTGGTGAGCCCCCCGGTCCCGGTGGCATGAGCGACGGGCCGGGCTCCGGCGCGCCAACGGTCATCGTGATCGTGCCACAGGCGGTCACCACGGTCGTCGTCAAGCCCTCCCCGGAGGCCGGCGCGCCGGGGATCGCCAGGGCGACGAGGACCGTGCCGCTCGCCACCCGGCCCTCGGCCCGCCACGGGGGTCCGCCATGGCCGGCGGCGGGGACGGTGGCGTCGGTCGCCCCGGCCGGGATCGTCCCCACCCAGTCGCCGTTGACGTAGACGAGGAGCGGCCGGTCGATCCGGCTGTCGACGCGAAGGGTGAGGGCAGGGTCCGTCGTCCACCCGGCGCACCCGGCGACGGCGAGCGCCGCGAGCGCCAGGGCAGCGCTCCCCGTGCCTGCCCGCCGGGCGTGACGAGGTATCCAGGGCCTCATGTCTCCGATTCTGCCGGATCGCCGCCTCGGCTGCGGGATCTCCCGCGCTCGGCGGGCCCGGACGTCGGAGACGGCTTCGCCGGGGCGACGGACGCTCGGGCGATCATCGAACCTTTCGCGGGTCGGCGAGCGCCATCATCTTGAGCGCCGAGCAGGCGCCCGGCGAGGGAGGCAGATGACCGACAGCGAGCGACTTCTCGACGCCGCGCAGCAAGGCGACCGGGATGCGTTCGGGGCCCTCGTGGCGCCCCGGCTGGACCGGCTGTACGGGGCGGCGCATCTCGTGGTCCGCGATGCGGAAGCCGCCGAGGACGCCGTCCAGAACGCGCTGCTGCGAGCGTGGCGTGACCTCGGCACGCTCCGTGACCCCGAGCGGTTCGACGCGTGGCTGGCGCGCATCGTTTCGCGCGCTGCGCTCGATGAGGCACGTCGCCGTCGCCGCTGGTCGCTCGCTCCCCACATTCCGTGGCTCCGCGAGGAGCGGGCAGAGACGTCCTCGATCGACGAGCGGGAGCGTCTCGCACGCGCGTTCGGGCTCCTGACGCCGGAGCACCGTCTCGTCCTCGCTCTCCGCTTCTACCTGGATCTCGGCCTGCCCGAGATCGCCGAGGCGACCGGCGTGCCGCTCGGCACCGTGAAGTCCCGCCTCCACTATGCGCTCGCTGCGATGCGCGCAGCCCTGGCCGCGGACGATCGCGCCGCGGCGGCGAGGACCCAGGAGACCGCTCGATGACTGCCCCTGCCGACATCCCCGAGGTCACCCTCGAGCACCGCGTGGCCGAGTTCCTCCGCGCTGAGGCGCCTCGGGCCGCTCCACCGGGCCTCCTCGAAGGCATCCTCCGGGGCGCCGACGCTCGGCCCGCCACCCGCGGCCGGATCAGCCTCCGCAGCCCGGTCCGCTCCCCGGAGTGGCTCGGGGTGGGTGCCCTTGCGGTGCTGGCGGTCGTCGCGGCCGTCGGTGCCCTCGCCATCGGCGGACAACTGCCCGGGGCCGGCTCGGCGCCGGGTCTCGCGGGGGTGCCGTCCTATCAAGGGATCCGATTCGATGCGCGCGGCCTCTTCATCGACGCCGGTAGCCAGCGCTTCACGCTCGACGTCACCACCGCGTCGGTCGTCAGCGACCCGGGCGACCCGACCTACCGGACGCTCGAGTGGACGTGGACGGAGCACGGGGTCGAGATGCGCCTCAACCTCTACTTCGCGAGCGATGGCGCGACGTGGTGGGTCTCCGAGATCCGCGCCTATGACGGCCGTCAGAGTGCCGAATGGCTGACGGCGAGCGGGACGTTCTTCGAGGGTCCGCTGGGGCAGGCCTACGATGGCCCGGCGGAGGTGTCGCTCGCGAACGGTGCATCGACCGGTCGATTCCACGCCGACCGCCTGGTGCTGCTGCCCACGTTCCCGGCACTCCAACCCGCCACCACGCGAGGACCGGTCCCGTCCAGTGACGGCGGTCCGGTGCTCGTCGCGATCGACGCTCCCTTTGCGGGCGGCCAGCTCCTCCACTGCATCGGCGCCGAGGCGATGACGCCGCAGCAGGTCTTCCTGTACGCGCGGGCGCGCGGCTACCCGGTCGAGTACCGCTACGAGAGGGACAGCTACAGCTCGAACGAGGAGCCCCCTGCCGGCAGCGTGCTCACGGGAGCCTCCTGGGGCTCCCAGGGCCAGTTGCTCGTCTTCGCCAGCCCGCCGGACGCGCCGTCGGTCGACCAGATGCGCCTCACGGCGGACCGAGCCTGCCCGGCGGCGGCGCCGTCGAAGTAGGGCGTCGACGGTCGGCGCGGCGGCTGCGCGACCAGCGGCGGGTCCGTGCCGGGAGGCCGACCGCCCGCGGCCCGGGTCAGCCGCGGACGACGATGTTCACGAGCCGCCCGCCGCCGGCGTGGATGATCCGTTCGGGCGTCGCCCCGCCCAGCGCGGCGACCACCTTCGGGCGTGCGAGGACGAGCGCCTCGACCTCCGCGGCGGACAGCCCGACGGCGATCTCGACCCGGTCGCGGACCTTCCCGTTCACCTGGACCGGGAGCTCCCGCGTCGCGACCGCCGCAGCCGCCGCGTCCACCTCCGGCCAGCGCTCGAGGTGGATCGACGACCACGCGGTCCCGGCCGCGGCGTGCCGCCGCTCCCAGAGCTCCTCGCTCACGTGCGGCGCGGCCGGGGCGAGCATGAGCAGGAGGAGCCGGACCGCCTCGTCCCACGCCGGGCCGCCGGCGACCTCCGTCCCGCGGTACCGGAACAGGACGTTCGCCAGCTCCATGAGCTTCGCCACCATCGTGTTGAACCGGAAGCCCTCGTAGTCCGCCGTGACGGCGGCGAGGGTCCGGTGCGCGGCACCCCGGATCGCCTTCTCGGCGGCCGCGGCATCCTCGCCCGTCGGGAGGCGCCCCGCCTCGGCATCGCCCGGCTCGTGGCCGTGCGGGTCGAGGACGAGCGTCCAAACTCGGTTGAGGAACCGCGCGACGCCCCCGATCCCGGTCGGGCTCCACGGCCCGCCCTGGTCCCACGGGCCCATGAACATGAGGAAGAGGCGGACTGTGTCGGCGCCGTACTGCGCGACGAGCGCATCGGGATCCTCGACGTTCCCCCGCGACTTGCTCATCCGTTCGCCGTCGGCGCCGAGGACCTGGCCCTGGTTGAAGAGCCGGAGGAACGGCTCGCGGTGGCCGACGAGGCCGCAGTCCGCCATCGCCTTCGTGAAGAACCGGGAGTAGAGGAGGTGCATGACCGCGTGCTCGGCGCCGCCGGTGTACTGGGCGACGGGCGTCCACCGGTCGAGCATCGCGCGGTCGACGGGCCCGTCGTCCTTCCGCGACGACAGGTAGCGGAACCAGTACCAAGAGGAGTCCATGAACGTGTCCATCGTGTCGGTCTCGCGCCGTGCGGGGCCGCCACAGCGGGGGCACGCCGCGTGGAGGAACGCGGCGTCGCGGCCCAGCGGGTTCTCCCCGGACCCCGCGTAGTCGACGGTCTCGGGGAGGAGCACCGGGAGGTCCGCGTCGGGGACCGCCACGATCCCGCACGCCTCGCAGTGGACGACCGGGATCGGCGTGCCCCAGTACCGCTGGCGGCTGATGAGCCAGTCCCGGATCCGGTAGCTCACGGCGGCCTTGCCCTCGCCGCGCTCCTCGAGGTCGGCCGTGATCGCCCGGATCGCATCGGGGGCTGCCATCACGTTGTAGCGGCCGGAGTTCACGAGGACGTCGTCCGGCGTCTTCGAGACGTACGCCTCGACGAGGTCGCGGTCCTCGCCGTACGTCGCCACGGGCCGGATCACCTCCCGGATCGGGAGGTCGAACTGGCGGGCGAACGCGAAGTCGCGCTCGTCGTGGGCCGGGACCGCCATGATCGCCCCGGTCCCGTAGCCGCCCAGCACGTAGTCGGCGACCCAGATCGGGATCCGCTCGCCGTTCACGGGGTTGATCGCGTCGGCCCCGATCGGGACGCCGGTCTTGTCGCGCTCCGTGTTCAGGCGCTCGATCTCGGTCTCCCGCCGTGCCTGCTCGATGTACGCGGCGACGACGGGGCGCTGGCCCGGCGAGGTGAGCTTCTCGACGAGCGGGTGCTCGGGCGCGAGGACCATGAACGTCGCCCCGAAGAGCGTGTCCGGGCGGGTCGTGAAGACCCGGATCTCGTCGCCACCCGGGATGTGGGTGTCGGGGGCGCTCCGGAACACGACCTCGGCGCCCTCGCTCCGCCCGATCCAGTTCGTCTGCATGACGCGGACCGGCTCGGGCCAGTCGATGCCGGTGAAGTCGAGGAGCTCATCGGCGTACCGCGTGATCCGCAGGAACCACTGGGCGAGGTCACGCTTCTCGACCTTCGCCCCACAGCGCCAGCAGCGCCGGTCGGCTCCCTCGACCTGCTCGCGGGCGAGCGTCCCGTCGTTCGGGCACCAGTCGACAGGGGCGGTGGCCCGGTAGGCCAGGCCGCGCTCGAGGAAGCGGAGGAAGAGCCACTGGTTCCAGCGGTAGTACGCGGGATCGCAGGTCACGACCTCGGCGTCCCAGTCGAACCCCGCGCCCATGCTCCGCAGCTGGCGCCGCATGTTGGCGATGTTCGAGTACGTCCACTGGGCCGGGTGGATCCGGTTCCGGATCGCGGCGTTCTCGGCCGGCAGGCCGAAGGCATCGAAGCCCACCGGGAAGAAGACGTTGTGGCCCTGCATCCGGCGGAAGCGGCCGAAGGCGTCCGTCGGGGTCTTCACGTACCAGTGGCCGACGTGGAGGTTCCCCGACGGGTAGTCATACATCGTGAGGAGGTAGTACGGCGGCCGCGACGTGTCCGCGAGGTCGGTCCGGTGGAGGCCGAGCTCCGCCCACCGCGCCTGCCAGCGCGGCTCGATGGCGGCGGGTTCGTAGCGCTCGATCCGGGTCCGTTCGGTCGTCATGGCGCTCGATGCTAGCGCGTGCGGCGGCCGGATGCTCGGGCGCGAGGCAGATCCGGCTGGCGGAGCGCGCCCGCGGCGAGGCCGACCGCGGCGACGAAGAGCGCGATGTCGTTCCGGAGGCGCGGGTGCATGGCTCGACCGTAGCAGAGCGAGCGGCGGTGCCGACATCCGGCGAATCACGCACCCCGCGCGCGGAACGTGACGGTCAGCGGGCCTGGGGGAACGAGACGCCGCGGGTCGGGCGGCGACGCCGAAACGAACGACCTCCGGCGTGCCGCCGGAGGTCGAGGTCGGGTCAGGGGGCTGGTGGAGCTACGGGGATTCGAACCCCGGACCTTCTGAATGCCATTCAGACGCTCTCCCAGCTGAGCTATAGCCCCACTGGTCCGGAGGCGGAGTATACCGGAACGGCCGCCCGGCCCCGGGCGGCGCGTCCGTGCTTCGGGCGACTGCGCGACGCGTCCGCCGGACCTCACCCGAAGCCGAGGTGGACGAGGTCGAGGCCCACGACCCCCGCGCCGACGAGGAGCGTCGTCCAGAGGAGTGTCCCGGCGGCCATCGCCGCGAGGAGGCGCCCCCGCGGCGCCCCGAGGACGAGGCCGATGGCGGTGCCCATCGGCGGGGCGAAGACGGCAGGTGAGACGAGCCCCCAGCCGATGACGCCGTAGCGGACCCAGATCCGGTAGAGGCGGCCCGCGCCGGCCACCGTCGCGGCACCGCGCCGGCGGACGAGCCAGGCCCGGAGCGCGTCCCCGGCGAAGGCGATGACGGTCACGCTCAGGAGGGCACCGGCCGCCGTCGCCAGCCAGAGGGCCGGCGGGGGGACCCCGAGCGCGAGGCCCACGGGCACGGCGAACCAGATCTCGATGATCGCGAGCCCGAAGACGGTCAGGAGCGGCGTGGCGGCACCTCGTGGGCGGTGGTCGACGGCCAGCGTACGCGTCCCGTGCCCACGGTGCCCGCGCCGCCCGCGGTCAGCGGCCGCTCGCGTAGTCCCGGGCGCCGGCCCAGTCGACGGTGACGACCGGCTCGTCGCCGACGACCCACGCGTCGTGGCCGGAAGGCAGGCAGGTCACGTCGCCGGGAGCCGCGTCGAACTCGGCCCCGTCGGAGTCGACGACGTGGAGACGTCCCGAGAGGTGGTACTGGAAGTGCGGCGCCTCGCACCACTCGGTGCCGGCGATCGGCCGGACGTGGAGCGACCAGCGCCACCCCGGCTCGAACGTCAGTCTCCCGACGGAGCCGCCGCCGATCGCGAGGACGTCGGCCCGCCCCTTCTCGAACGTGCGCGTCTCGTCGGGTGTCGCGAAGCTCCGGATCTCGCCCCCTGCCATCTGACTCGCTCCTCAGCCGGTGGCAAGGCTCGGCCACCCGATGGGTCAGGTCAGGTCTTGTCGTCGCGCGCCGACGCAGGTCTCGAGGCAGTGCACTGCTGAGCGGTCGCCGACGGTCAGGCGATCGTCATGGAGATCAGCAGCGTGAATGCCGACCGGCCCGGTGCCGACGCCGCCGTCAGGCGGCCCGTGAGTACGACGCTCCAGTGATCTCGAACCGGAACGACTCGCGGTAGGCGGGCGTGCCGTAACCCCAGCCGGCCCGGAGCCTCCCCGGGATCGCGTAGCCGTCGAAGGTCGTCTCGTCCTCGAGGACGCCCCCGAAGGGATGCAGGCCGTACGAGCCCGACTCGGTCGGGTCGCCCCAGCGCGGGACCCAGGCCGACTCGAGACGGCCACTCGGGTCCACGACCATCGTGACCACGGCCTCCTCACCGTCGACCGCCAGCCGGACCTCCGCCCGATCTGGTTGCGTCGGTTCCGGCACCGACCACCTGGCACCGAGGTCGGGGTGGGTCGCGGAGGGCAGCCACAGGGACTCGATCGCGAGGCGTCCATGGGCCGCCCGGATGACGTCGGGCCCGGACGCGTGCAGGAAGGGCAGCCGTCCGAAGAGCCGGAAGTCGAGGCTGGCCTGGCCGGAACGGAGTTGATCGACGCCGGCAAGCATCAGCGGGCCCCAGTGCAGCCGCGCCGCCCAATGGAAGCCGACGCCCGCCTCGAGCCGCTCGTGGGCGGTGAACGAGAACCAGCGGCCCTTCTGCAGGATCGAGCCGCGAAGCTCGAGCTCCACGCTGTCGGCGAGCTCCGCCAAGGGACCGATCGCGTGATTGAGGTATCTCCGGGCGACCGCCGGCAGCTCGTCGAGGGCCGAAGCCCCTTCCGCGATCGACATGGGCGCGCCTCCTGCCGGCAGTCCGGAACCCGAACCGGGAGCGCGCTGAGGGAGACACCGACGATGCGGCCAGCCTCCGGTTCGACATCGTGATGATATGTGGGCTGACGATGCGCCACCGCCTCCGGTTCGTCTGCCGTTGAGCGCGTCGACCGCCTCCCACCGGAAGCGGGCTTCCACCGGCTCGAGGGAGAGACGTGGCCTTGAACTGCGGACGCTTGTGAGCGTCGTCGGTGGGGTGGTGGCCGGAGCCACCAACGAGAGTGATCGGCCCACCACCCCAGATCGGTGTGCGCTTCATCCGCCGTTGTCAGGTCAGTCGCCCAGCAGTCCGCGCGGTGGCCGGCGCCCTTCGGCTCCTGCACTCCGAAGGACCCCGCCGGGACAGAAGATCGGCGCCGCCTGTGGCAGGATCGGCGGATGGTGCGTCCTCCTGCGTTCGTCGAGTCCCCGGCGGTCGCGCGCCTCGCGGGTGGCGACCTCCCGTACACCCTCCGCCGATCCGCCCGGGCGCGCCGGCTGCGGGTCACGATCGACCGGCGGCGTGGCGTCATCGCGACGGTGCCCGGGACACGGACGGGCGAAGGGCCGGCTCGATCGCTCGTCGAGCCGTTCCTCGCGGAGCGCGAGGCGTGGATCCGCGGCCACCTCACCCGCCAGGCGGTGGAGGCGGCGCGCCTCGCGGCGGCGGGCGACCTCGGCGACGGCTCGCTCCTGCGGTACCTCGGCGTCCCGCACCGGATCCGGGTCGTGGCGGGGTCGCCGGCGCGTCGCCGCTCGCACGTGGACCGCGCCGGCGACGCGAGCGAGGACGTGCTGCTCGTCACCCTCGCGCCCCGCGATCGGCGCCCGCTCGCCGCGGTCGTCGAGGCGTGGCTGCGGGTCCGCGCGCGCGACGCCGTGGAGGCGGCGATCGCCCGCCATGCCGGACCGCTCGGCGTGGTGCCGGCGGCCGTCGTCGTCCGCGACACGCGGAGCCGGTGGGGGAGCGCGTCCCGTGCGGGGCGGGTCATGCTCGCGTGGCGCCTCGTGATGGCGCCCCCGGCCGTCCTCGAGACGGTCGTCGTGCACGAGCTCTGCCACCTCCGGGTCTTTGGGCACGGCCCCCGCTTCTGGGGCCTCGTGGCGACGCGGGTCCCGGACCATCCGACGCACCGGCGCTGGCTCCGCGTCCACGCCGCCGAGCTCCACGCGGCGCCCTGAGCCCGCCGGGCCGGCCGGCGCCACGGTGCAGGTGCCCGACGGCGCGAGCCGGGCCGGCCGATCGGCCCGCGGGACCGGCCCTGTCAGCCGGCCTGGCTCTCCGCGAGGAGCACGGACGCGATCTCGCGGGCCCAGGCGCGGATGCGGTCCCAGCTCCGGAAGTCGCCGACGCGGTGCGTCGCAAGGAGCGCGTCGTCGACGCCGGGGGTCCCCGGGAGGAGGCGCCCACCGAACGTCCGGTGGCCGCGCGCCCCGATCGGCGCGACGTCGGGCGCGACATGCTCCGTGAGCGGGATGTCGGCGAAGTCGGTCGAGTGGTCGAGGGGACCGCTGCTGAACAGCCAGACCGGGACCTCGCGGAGCGCCGGCAGGAGGCGCTTCACGAAGCGGTTCGCCTCGCGCAGCCAGTGGGCGGAGTAGAGGCCGCTCCCGAGCACGACGGCGTTGTACCCGGCGAGCGTCCGGACGTCGCGGGCGGTTCGGACGTCGACCTCGAGGCCCGCCTCCCGCAGCGTCGCCCCGATCGCCGCGGCGATCTCGGCCGTCGAGCCGTGCTTCGTGGCGTGGGCGATGAGGATCCGCATCGCCGCGATTGTGCGCCAGCCGGGCGACGCGCATCGGTCGGGGGACGATCGCGGTCACGTGCGGGCGCCACGGGCGCCGCGGGGGCGGGTCGCGCCGCGGGGGGGGGCGCGCGGATCCTCTGTCGCCACCTACCATCAGCCCTGTGGGACGGCGCCAGGTCCTTGACTACGTCGCGATGGCCCTCATCTGGGGGTCGTCGTTCATCCTGGTGCTCCGCGTGGTCGAGGCGTTCGGGTGGGTTGGCGCGGTCACGTTCCGGGCGCTCGCCGCGAGCGCAATCCTGGTGGTCGTCGCGGCCGCGATGCGGCGGCGGCTGGCGTTCGCCGACGCGTGGGCCCCGATCGCCGTCGTCGGCGCGACGACCGTGGCCGGCCAGCTCATCGGCCTCTCGTACGCCACGCCGCGGATCGGGACGGCGATGGCCGCGATCCTCGTCGCGACGATCCCGCTGTTCTCGCTCGTCATCGGCCAGCTCTGGCGGATCGAGCGTGTCACGACGACCGCGCGGCTCGGGCTCGTCCTCGGGTTCGGCGGGATCGTGCTCCTCGTCGGCTTCCCGACCGTCCCGGTGACCCCCGAGTTCGTCCTCGGCTGTGCGAGCTCGCTGTTCGGTTCGTTCTCGGCGGCGCTCGGCAGCAACTGGGCGCGGCGCCACCTCCAGGCCGTCGGCTCGTGGGAGCAGACGATCGGCGCCTTCCTCGCCGGCGGACTCATGACGCTGCCGCTCGTGCTCGTCGTGCCCGTCCCGACCGAGCCCCGGCCGATCGACGTCGGCTACCTCGTCCTTCTCGCCGGGGTGTGCAGCGCCCTCGCGTACGTCCTCTACTTCCGCCTCGTGGCGGAGGTGGGGGCGACGCTCGCGATCAGCGTCGAGTTCGTCGTCCCGGTCGTCGCGGTCGTCGTCGCCGCGGTGCTCCTGGGCGAGCGCCTCTCGCCCCCGCAGATCATCGGCGGGGCGGTGATCATCTTCGGCTGCTCACTCGTCGTCGGGCTCCTGCCGTGGCCGAAGGCGGACGCCGAGGCAGCGCGAGAACCGGAGCCGGCCGAAGCGAGCTACTGACGGACGACGAGCGCCGGCCGCTCCCGGGCCTGGGCAACTTCGGGTGGGCTCTCGGGTACTCCCTGCAACTCGGACCTGTCGTCTGCGGCCGCGCCCGTGCCATCGCTGTCCCGGTAGCTGTCCTGGACATCTTGGCAGCCCGGTCTGAGCACGCAGCAGGGAAGTTGGTGGAGATGAGGGGACTCGCCCTCACCGACCCTGGCGTCTGTTCGAGAAGGCTCAACTGCACGCTCCTCGGCGCGGATCGATGGCTTGCTCGTGCGGCCTGAGGCCCTCCGCCGTCAGGTACCATCGCTGCCCAGCGACGACCTATCATCCGGGTAGACCAGCCTCGGACCGATCTGACCATCCATGCCCCATCATGAGCAGCGGATCAGCTTCACGCGGGCGCCCGACGGCACGCGCCTCGCCTACGCGACGCACGGTTCGGGGTACCCTCTCGTGCGGGCCGCGCACTGGCTGACTCACCTCCAGTACGACTGGGAGAGCCCCGTCTGGCACCCGTGGCTGACGGAGCTCGGCCGCCGATTCCGGATGCTCCGCTACGACGAGCGCGGCTGCGGGCTGTCGGACTGGGACGTCGATGACTTCTCGCTTGACGCCTGGGTCGACGACCTCGAGACCGTTGTCGACGCGGCCGGCTACGAACGCTTCGCCCTCCTCGGCATGTCGCAGGGCGCGCCGGTGGCCATCAGATACGCTGTGCGCCATCCAGAGCGGGTCAGCCACCTCATCATCCACGGCGGGTACCTGCTGGGCTGGGCATTGCGACCGATGACCGACCTTGAGCGGCAGGAACGGGACGCATTGATGACCCTCATGCGGATCGGCTGGGGACGCGACAACCCCACGTTCCGGCGGCTATTCACGGCAGACTTCGTCCCGGACGGCGACGACGCGCTGCTCCAGGCGTATGACGAGCTCATGCGCCGCACCACCTCCCCGGACAACGCCGTTCGCTTCGAGCTGGCGTTTGGCCAGCTCGACGTTACGCAGGTTGCTCAGGAGGTCATGGTGCCTACCCTCGTGATGCACCTCGACAACGACCAGGTCATCTCGTTCAGCCGCGGGCGCCACGTCGCGGCCGCCATCCCCGACGTACGCTTCGTTCAGCTTCACGGCAGGAATCACATCCTCCAGCCGCGAGACGAGGCCTGGCCTGAGTTCCTCGGGCAGCTCGAGCGTTTCATCGGAACGGAGGCCATCGACGAGCCGCCCAACGGGCAGCCGTTGAGCGCGCGCGAGAACCAGGTGCTGCGCCTGGTCGGCCAGGGTCTCTCGAACCAGGAAATCGCCGCTCGGTTCGGACTCAGTGTGCGTACCATCGAGCGTCATCTGTCGAACGTCTACGTGAAGTTCGATCTCAGCGGGAAGTCCGCTCGAGCCGCTGCCGCCGCGCGCGAGGTCGAGCTCCGAGGTCGCGACCGCCGTCCTTGATCGCGCCACGATGGGGTGGGTGGATCCCGCCAGGCGACGCCCTGGTGCGGCACGCCCGTTGGGTGGTGCCCCGGAAGCGTCGGCCATGGTCCGCCTCCTAGCCTCCAGGTGCGGCAAGCCGAGTCGCCGCTCCGGCACCCGGCATCCGCGCTCAGTACCGCCACGCACGCCGGTGATCCCGGCAGGGAGGTCAGCAGTGTCCACAGTCACGGTGCGCAACGGGGTCGATGTCGACCGGCTGGTGGCCACGGTCGGCGCCGTCCACAGCGACCCGGCGGTCGCACAGTTCACATTCCGGGCACGGAGCAGCTGGGAGACGGGCGGTCGGAACCGCGGCACCATCGGGGAGTTCGAGCATGCCGGCGCGAGCTCGACCGAGCGGTCGGTGCCGTTCGAGCTGATCGGCGATGAGCCACCCATCCTGCTCGGGACGAACGCCGGTCCTAACGCGGTCGAGCTCTGCCTCCAGGCGCTGGCCTTCTGCTACGGCGTCGGCTTCATCTACAACGCTTCCGCAAAGGGCCTCGAGGTCGAGGAACTGCGCTACCAGGTCGAGGGAGATCTGGACCTGCGCCGCTTCCTCGGGCTCGGCGGCCCGCGGGCTGGCTTCTCGGCCATTCGGGCGACCGGCTGGGTGCGCTCGTCGAACGCAAGCAAGGAGCAGCTCGAGGAGCTGTGCCAGTACGTCCAGGACACGTCACCGGTCCGCGACATCCTCGCCAACGCGGTGCCGGTGTCGACCGATCTCGTGGTGCTTGAGTAACCGGGCCACCAGGGTCGCGCAGCTCCCGGCAGGCGCCGCTCACCGCGGTCCTGCTGATCGAGCCGAGTCCTGCCTCCCGGGCGAGGCTTCCGCCACATCGATCGACCGATGCGCCTCATGTCGCAGCTCCTGCGCGAGGGTCGCGCGCCGGCCGAGGCTTCCCGGATCCTCAGCCGGCTCAAGGCCTGAGCCTCGAGGAGCGTGTCTCGTCGGTCACCACCCTCGTCAATCCGGGGGCTGCAGGACCCGGATCCCGGTCGGTCAACAGGACGCAGCTGTCGATGCGCAGCCGCGGGTGGCGATCCAGAAAGGCCGGCAACACCGCGGCGCGCATGAATGAGGCGCTGGGCGGAGCGAGGGGATAGAGCTCCGGTTTCGGAGCCACAGCTGTCCCGGCAGGTGCCGTTGACCGGCCGGAGGCCGGAAACCTGAGCACGGAGGGGGTTTGGTGGAGATGAGGGGACTCGAACCCCTGACCCCCGCGATGCGAACGCGGTGCTCTCCCAGCTGAGCTACATCCCCACGCGCAGACGACCCGCGCCGGGGCGAGATCGCCGGCCGGAAGTGTAGCACGGGCCCGCAGCCGTCCCGGGAGCGCCGACTGGCCGCCGCGGACCCGGGTGGACCTCCCCCGATCCGTGCTCGTCGCGGGAGGCGAGCCCGGCCGACGGCGCGCGCCGGCGCCCCGTACGCTCCACGGGTGCACGACCTCCCGGGCCTCCTCCTCGGCCTCACCGCCGCCCTCGCGTGGGGCGTCACCGACACCGCTGCGACCGTGGCGAGCCGGCGCGTCGGGAGCCTGCGGGCGACCGCCGGCACGCAGCTCGTCTCGGTCGTCGTCCTCGTCGTCCTCGTCGTCGCCACGGGGACCCGGCTCCCGCCGGCGCCCGACGTCGTCCTCACGGCGCTCGCCTGCGGCACGGTGTCGGCGGTCGCCTACCTCGCCTTCTACACCGCCCTCCGCCACGGCCCGATCACCGTCGTGAGCCCGGTCGTCTCGACGTATGGCGGGCTCACCGTCGCGCTCTCCGTCCTCCTCCTCGGCGAGTCGCTCGACCCGCTCCAGGCGTTCGGCGTCGGGGTCGCGACCGCCGGGATCGTCCTCGCCGCGATCGCGTTCGAGGCGGGCCTCCGGAGCGCTCGGCCGGTCGGGCCGGGCGTCGCCTACGCCTTCGCCGCCCTCGTCGCGTTCGCGGTCCTGACGGTGGCCCTCGCCGGCCCGATCCGCTCCGCGGGCTGGCTGCCGGTCCTCCTCTTCGCCCGGGTGGCGAACGCGAGCACCGTGAGCGTCATCCTCGGGGTCTCGCGGGCGCGGCGCCCGGTCGAGCCGGCGGCGGCCGGGCGACGGGTCGACGGCCGGACGGTCGCGCTCGTCGCCCTTGCCGGGCTCCTCGACATCGGCGGCTTCATCGCGTTCGCGATCGGCCTCGAGATTGCCCCCACGTGGCTCATCGGCCTCACGAGCTCGTTCGGCCCGGTGATCGCGGTCGGTGCCGGCGTCATCCTCTTCGCGGAGCGCCCGCGGCCGGTCCAGTGGCTCGGCCTCGGCCTCGTCGCGGCGAGCGTCTTCCTCATCGCGCTCGGGTAGGGGAGCGGGCGGGCGATCCAGGTGCGGCGCCGGGTGCTCCGGGGCTGGACGGCCCTTCCCATCATCGAACGGATGTTCTATCATCGGGCATCCGATGGACCGCCGCGCCGACCGTGCCGCCCTCCTCGCGAGCCTCCGGGCCCGCTGGGGGTCGGCCGCGCCACGGCCCGCGACGGAGGTCTTCGGAGCGCTCGCGGCCGCCCCGCTCCCGGCGGAGGCCGGGGCGGTCCCCGCGCTCCCCGACGGCCGGCCGGGACCGCTCCCCGGGGCCGCGCCCGGTCGGGGCCACCCGGTGCTCGTCCCGCTGCCGGGCGGCGCCGTGCCGGTGCCCGGGGCGCGGCCGCTCCCCGGGGAGCCGGCACGCGCCGCGACGCACGACGCGGGCCGGTCGCGCTCCACCGGCTTCCCCGAGCTCGACGCGCTGCTCGCCGCCGGCGGCCTGCCCCGGGCCGGGACCGTCGCGCTCCTGGGCGCCGGCTCGAGCGGAGCCACGACCCTCGCCCTGCGGACCGTCGCGGAGGCCCAGGCCGCCGGCGCGCTCGTCGCCTGGGTGGACCTCCCGCGAAGCCTCGACCCCGTCGAGGCGGCCGCCCGGGGTGTCGGCCTGGAGTGGCTCACGGTCCTCGTGCCGGCCTCGGCCGGCGAGGCGCTCGCGATGGCGGGGACGCTCCTCCAGGCGCGGGCGGTCGACGTCCTCGTCCTCGACCTCGCGGCGGCCGGGGCGGGGGCCGGGGCATCCGGCGCGGTGCGGACGACCAAGCAGGGTGGCCCGGGGGCCGTGCTCCCGCGCGTTCGCGGAGCGTCCCGTTCACCGCGGCCCGCCGACCAGCTGGCCCGCCTCGTCGCCTTCGCCCGGCGGGCCGGGACGCTCCTCCTCGTCCTCGAGCCGGCCGGCGCCACCTCGCTCCGGTCGATCCTCGAGGAGGGCGCGGGCCTCCGGCTCGAGCTGCGGCGGACCGGCTGGATCCGTCTCGGGCGGGAGGTCGTCGGGCAGCGGACCGAGGTCCGCGTCGCGAAGGACCGCCACGGGGCGCCGGATCGGCGGACGGTCCTCCGCCTCCTCTACGCGGAGGGTGGGCCGCGCGACCGCTGCCTCGCCTGCGACGAGCTCCTGGCGGAGGAGCCCGTCGCAGTGGGAGTCTCCCGGTCCGTCGCCGCGCCGGACTCCCGCCCCTCCCCGCCGGATTCCCGCCCCGCCGCTCGTCCTGCAACCCCGCCCGTCCACTCCACCCGCCCGCACGACCCGGACCGATCGACCGATGCGCCTCCTCCACCTCGCCTGGCCTCATCTCGCCCTCCGGCTCGCGCGGGCGCGCGATCCCGCGATCCCGATCGCCGGGCCGCTCATCCTCGGTGGGCGGCCGTGGGATGACGGCGTCGTCCTCGACGCCAGCCCCGAGGCCGCCTCCCTCGGCGTCCGCCGGGGGATCCCCCTCGGGCAGGCTCACCGGCTCGCCCCCGAGGCCGCCTTCCTCCCGCCCGACCCCGCCGCCGACGCGGCGGCCGTCGCGGCCGCCATCGACGCCCTCGCCGCGTTCAGCCCGGGGGTCGGCGGCTCGACCGACCCCGCCGACCGCGCCTTCGGCTCGCTCGAGGTCCAGGTGGACGGCCTCGGGGCGCTCTGGGGTCCGGAGCCCGCCCTCGTCGGGAAGGTCCGGGCCGCTCTCGGCCCACTCCTCCCGGGGACGCCCCGGGCGGGGATCGCCGGGACGCGCTTCGCGGCGGCGCTCGCCGCAGCGACCGGCCCCGGCCCGTCCGCCGTCCCGGCCGTCCTCGTCCCGCCGGGGGAGGACGCCGCGTTCCTCGCCCCCTTCCCCGCGGCCGCCCTCTCCCGCGACCCGGAGGTCCGCGGCCGGCTCGCCCGGCTCGGTCTCATGACGATCGGGTCCGTCGCCGCCCTGCCGGGCTCGGCCCTCGTCGCCCGCTTCGGTGTCGCGGAGGGCGAGCGGCTCCACGCCCGGGCGAACGGCCGCGAGACCGACCCGTTCCGCCCGCGCCGCATCCCCGAGCGGCTCGCCCTTGGCCTCTCCCTCGACGAGCCGATCGCCGACCTCGGCGCCCTCCACTTCGTTCTCCGCCGCCTCGCCGCCGCCCTCGCGGCGCAGCTCGACGCCCGGGGCGAGGCCGCCGGCAGGGCCCGCCTCGTCGCGACGCTCGACCCGGCGTTCTCTCCCGAACGCCTGCCGCTCCCCGGCGCCGACCTCCCGGTCGCGGCCGTCGCCCAGCGCTTCCCCGAGCCGACCGCCGACCCGGAGGCGATCGAGCGGCTCCTCCTCGCGCGCCTGGAGCGGGAGCCGCCGGCCGCGCCCGTCGTCCGCCTCGAGCTGGAGCTCCTCGACGTCGTCCCGGCGACCGGTCATCAGCTCTCCCTCTTCGCGCCGCAGGCGAACGCGGCGGCGCGCCTCGGCTGGCAGCTCGCCCGCCTCGCCGTCCGGTTCGGGGAGGGGAGCGTCGGGCGTGTCGCCCTCGCCGACCCGGAGGCACCGCTCCCCGAGGCCCGCTGGTCCTGGCACCCGGTCCCCACCGACGGGGTCGGCTCGCCCGCCGGCGGCGTCCCGCGCGGTGCCGCGTCGCGGGGGGCCGCGCCGTGACGCGCCTCCTCCGCGAGCACCCGCCGATCGAGGCCGAGGTCGACGCCGCCGGTCGCCTCGTCGCGATCGGTTGGGCCGGACGCCGCGAGCCGGTCGAGGTCTGCGCCCGCTGGCGGGTCGAGGAGGCCTGGTGGGGTCGCCCGATCGCCCGCGACTACTTCAAGGTCGTCGGCGCCCGCTGGCTCGCCCTCGTCTACCTCGACCGGGTCGACGGTTCGTGGCACCTCGAGCGCCTCTACGACTGACGTGCGCGGCGGAGCGCCGGGCAGGGGTGGCGCACGGGCGCTCAGGCACGCAGCTCGGCCGGGATGCTGTCGCGGACCCGCTGGACGGCTTCCGTCATCCCGTGCGACCACGGGTCACCGTGGCCAGGGAGGACATGCCGGGCCGCGATGCCGTCGAGGCGCGCGAGCGACGCGACCGCGCGGCGGTTGTCGGCGTTGAACGCGGTCGCGAACCGGGGGCCATGCCGGCCCGTGACGACATCGCGGGTCACGAAGGCGTCGCCGACGAACGCCGCGTCCCGCGCGGGGAGATGGAACGCAACACTCCCTGCCGTGTGGCCCGGCACGTGGACGACGCGCGGGGCGCCCGGCACGTCGAGCGTCGCCCCGTCGAGGAACGTGGCCACCTCGGCGATCGGGACGACGGTCGTGAGCCCCCGTGTCAGCCCGTACGCGAAGAACCGCGTGAGGGCCAGGGGGCTCCAGCCGCGGTACCCCGGCCCGTGCTCGTCGCGCGCCTGCTTCTCCTCGCCGCGGGCGAGCGCGGCGTCGTCCGCGTGGACGGCGACCGCCACCGCTCGCTCGCGCCGGATCCGCTCGGCGAAACCGACATGGTCGGAGTGGGCGTGGGTGAGCACCAGCGCCCGGACGTCATCGAGACTGCGACCCATCGCCGCCAGCTCGGCCGGCAGCTCCCTCCAGAGTCCGGGCAGGCCGGCGTCGACGATCGTCACGCTGCCCGCCTCCTCGACGAGGTAGACGTTCACGAGGCCCTGGGCGCCGACCCGGCGGATGCCCGGCGCGATCTCCATCCTGTCCCCCTGGCTGTGGCCGGCCCGGCCCCGGCGTCGAACATTGGCTACTGTTCGTAGCCATCATGCCGGGCCTTGTAGGCTACTGTCAATAGCCTATACTCGACCGATGAGCCCTGCCCCGGCGCGTACGACCGATACGGCGATCCTCGCGGCCGCCTGCGACCTGCTCGAGGCGGGCGGCCCCGAGGCCGTCACGATGCGGGCCGTCGCGGACCGGGTCGGCGTGCGGGCTCCCTCGCTCTACAAGCATGTCGCGGGCCGGGCCGCGCTCCTGCGCGCCGTCTCGGAGAGCGCCACTCTCGAGATCGGGCTCGTCCTCGGGGACGCGGCGCGCACCGGCGACCCGGCGGCCGACGTCCGAGCGATGGCCGTCGCCTTCCGCGCCTGGGCCCGTCGCGCGCCGAACGCCTACCGGTATCTCTTCGGGCCGTTCGCGGGCGCCGACCGCCCCTCCGCCGACCTCGCGGCGATGGCCGTCGCGCCGCTCCTCGACGCGTGCGCGCGGCTCGTCGGCCCCGGCCGCGCGCTCGACGCGGCACGGCTCCTCACGGCGTACGTGCACGGCTTCACGAGCATGGAGCTCGCCGGCGGGTTCGGGCTCGGCGGCGACGTCGAGCGCGCGTTCCGCTACGGGATCGAGACGCTCACCGGAGCCCTCGCCGAGCCGCCCGCGGCCTTCGCCGAGCCGCCCGCGGCCTCCGGGGCCGCCGCGGAGCCGGGCGGCGGAGCCGGGCGCGGCGGGACCTAGCCGAGGGCCGCCCGCAGGGCGTTGCCGGCCTCGCCGGCGGCGGGCACCGCGGCCACGACGAGGACGAGGACGAGGAGCACGAGGACGACCGCCAGGATGCCGGCTCCCAGCCATTCGCGCGGGGTCGGGTTCATCGTCCTGCCTCCTTGCCCGGGTCCCCCGGTCCAGCCTGCTTGCCCGCCCGTCCCCCGGGGGGCCCGCCACCGCACGGCCGCGCGTGCCAGAGTAGCGCGGTCGTGATGCTGCCTTCACGACGGCCCGTCGGGCGCGCCTCAGCCGAACGGGCAGGCGGCCCCGAAGAGGACTTCCACGATCGTCATGCCGCCGAGCGGTCGGACTGTCGTCTGGACCCGGCACGCGGGATCCGGGCCCGCGGAGCTGATCACGAGGCCGCCGTCCTCGTTCGGCCCGTCGATCGCCGCTGTCCGGTAGCCGGCGGCGTCGAGCCGGGCCTCCATCGCCTGCGCCACCTCGGCGGGGCTCCCCTCGACGACCCACGCCCCCGACACTGGTCCCGCGACGGGATCGGACGGGTCGGCCGGTCGCCCGCCGGGCGGGACGGGGAACCCCGGCGGGACGGCCTCGCGGGCCGTGCCCCAGGCGGTCGTGAACGTGCCGGACGTCGCGGGCGGTGTCGCCGCGCTGCCGCCCGGCACGGACGTCGGTCCGGCGGGCGTGGGCTCCGACGCGCCCGGCGAGGCCGTCGGGACGGGCGTCGCGATCGTGCCGCTGCAGGCGGCGACGACGATCGCCACGACGGCGGCAAGGAGGAGCGGTGTCGCGCGGCGCGGCATGCCGCTGATGGTAGCCCAGGAATCCAGCGGGCCCCGTCGCGGCGGGGCGACGGGGCCCGGAGGAGGCCGCCGCTCCTGGTCCCCAGTGACGGGAGCGGCGCGGAGGGTTCGGTCAGGCGGTCGCCCGGCCGGCGGCCGCGAGGACCGCGGGGAGGACGACGAGGACGAGCGCGCTCGCCGCGACGACGAGGAGGATCGTCGGGAGAACCGAGCGGGTGCTGACGAAGAACGCGCGCATCGTCCCCTGAGACGTCGCGGACCCCGGGTTTGTTGCGGGGCGGGGAGGGATTCGCGTCCCGGCGCCGACGGCGCGCGGCGAGGCCGTCGGCCTTGACACAATGCGAACAGCTGTTCTATCTTTGCACTGCCCCGCCACCGTGACGGCCGTGCCGCCGTCCCTCGCCCGGTCCGTGCCATGCCCGCGTCGGCCTATGCCGAGCTCCACGCGCACACGAACTTCTCGTTCCTCGACGGCGCCTCCCCGCCGGCCGACCTCGTCGAGCGGGCCGTCGAGCTCGGCCTCTCCGCGCTCGCGGTCACCGACCGGCAGGGGCTCTACGGTGTCGTCCGCTTCACGTCGGCGGCCGAGGAGGCGGGGCTCCACCCGGTCGTCGGCGTCGAGGTCGAGCTCGTGGACGCCGCGGCCCCGGACCCCCACGGGCTCGTGATCCCGGCGCGGCGGCCGCCGCGGACGAGGGGCCGACCCGCCCCGGGCGGGGATCCGCCTCCCGGGCCCCGGGCCGGCCTCCCCGCGCGCCCCCGGCCGGAGCGCGCCCGGCTGCCGGGGCACCGCGAGCCGGTCCGCGAGGACCACCGCGGCGTCGGGGCGGGGGAGCGTGGTCCGCACCTCGTCCTGCTCGCCCGCGACGGGACAGGCTACCGGAGCCTCTGCCGCCTCCTGTCGCGGGCGAACCTGGCGGGCACGAAGGCGGCGCCGCGGGTGACGCAGGCGCTCCTCGCCGGGCACGTGGAGGGGCTCGTCGCCCTCTCGGGCTGTCGTCACGGGGAGATCGCCCGGCGCCTCCTCGCCGGCGATCGCGCGGGCGCGCGCGCCGCGGCCGAGGGCTACGCCCGCCTCTTCGCTCCGCCAGGTGGCGAGCGGCGCGGCTCCGACACTGCCCGGGCCGGGCTCTTCCTCGAGCTCTCCCACCATCTCCTGCCGGGCGACGACTGGCTCGTCGCCGAGACCGCCCGGCTCGCCCGCGAGCTCGGCCTCCCGGTCGTCGTGACGAACGACGTCCGCTACGCCCGTCCCGCGGACCGGGAGCTCCACGACGTCCTCACCGCGATCCGCCACGGGCGGACGGTCGAGACGCTCGCCGATCTGCGGACGCCGAGCGGGGAGCACTTCCTGAAGCCGGGCCCCCAGCTCGCCGCCCTGCCGCCGGGGGACGCGGCCGCCGACGCGGCGACCGCGGCGGCGTGGCACGAGGGGATCGGCAACGCGGGGGAGCTGGCGGCCGCCTGCCGGGTCGACCTCGGCTTCGAGCGGTACCGCTTTCCGGGGTTCCCGGTCCCGTCCGGCGAGACGGCCTTCTCGTACCTCGCGGAGCTCTGCCACGGCGGCGTCCGGAGGCGCTACCACCCGGTCACGCCCGCCGTCGTGAGGCAGCTCGCCCACGAGCTCGACGTCATCGAGCGCACGGGCCTCGCCGAGTTCTTCCTCATCTGCTGGGACCTCATGCGCTTCGCGAAGGAGCGCCGGATCCCCGCCCAGGGTCGGGGCAGCGCCGCCGACTCGATCGTCGCGTACGTGCTGGGGATCACCCGGGTCGACCCGATCCGCCACAACCTCCTCTTCGAGCGGTTCATCAACGAGGGCCGCACGACGTATCCCGACGTCGACATCGACTTCAGCTCGGAGCGCCGCGAGGAGGTGATCCAGTACGTCTACGGGCGCTACGGGGGCGAGCACACGGGAATGGTCTGCAACCTCGTGACGTACCGGGCCCGGAGCGCCGTCCGCGAGGTCGGCCATGCGCTCGGCTTCCCGCGCCCGCTCGTCGACCGCGTGGCGAAGGCGCTCGAGACGTACGACTCGGTGATGGTCCGACGCGACCTCGAGGCGGACGGCGGCTTCGCCGAGTTCTTCCACCGCCCCGGCGAGGACCGCGAGGGCGAGGCCGCGGCGGCGCGTGCCGGCGATCGCGGGCTCGTCGACCGGATGGGGCGGCTCGACCGCCCCCGGGCGCATCCGGAGGACGTCGCGCGCAGCACCGGGCTCCTGCCGGGGACGGGCTCCGCCCCGGCGATCCGGTCGGGCGGTCGCTCGGACGACGAGGGCGGCCCCGGCGACTCCCCGGCGAGCGTCGCCTGGATCGTCCGCGGCGGGACGCCCGCCGTGACGGCGGCGGGACCGGTCCCGGGCCACACGTTCGGGCCGGGCGCCGGGCCGCCCCGCCGCCCCACGGGGCCGCCGGGCACGATCGACGGCCGGGAGATCGACGCGGAGTCGGGCGTCCTCGCGCCGCCGGCGCGTGCCGTCGACCGGCTCGGCCGGCCGCGCCCCTTCGACGTCCCGCCGCCCCCGCCGGTCGTCGGGCCGGGGCGCGATGGCCGGGCCCCCCGCTCCTCGGTCGCCCGGCTCGAGCCCGAGCCACCGCCAGCGCCCCGCGGGGGAAGCACCGTCGGGATGTCGCCGTGGGAACGCTGGCTCGAGCTCTGCGCCCGCCTCGACGGCTTCCCGCGCCACCTCTCGATCCACACCGGGGGGATGCTCGTGACCGCGGCCCCGCTCGTCGACATCGCGCCCCTCGAGCGGGCGGCGATGCCCGGCCGGGTCGTCGTCCAGTTCGACAAGCGCGACATCGAGACTCTCAAGCTCATCAAGCTCGACCTCCTCGGGCTCGGGATGCTCGCCGCGATCGACGAGACCGTCCAGCTGATCGAGCACGACTGCGCCGTCTGCGTCGACCTCGACCGGATCCCCGAGGAGGTCCCGGAGGTCTTCGCGATGCTCCGCGCGGCCGACACGGTCGGGGTCTTCCAGGTCGAGAGTCGAGCCCAGATGCAGACGCTCCCGAAATCCCGGCCAGCCTGCCTCGACGACCTCGTCGTGGAGGTCGCGATCATCCGGCCGGGCCCGATCCAGGGCAACGCGGTCCACCCCTACCTCCGCCGGAAGCAGGGGCTCGAGCCGGTGACGTACCTCCATCCCTCGCTCGAGCCGGTCCTCCGGGATTCGCTCGGCGTGATCCTCTACCAGGAGCAGGTCATGCGGATCGCGATCGAGGTCGCCGGCTTCACGCCGGCCGAATCGGACGGCTTTCGGCGGGCGATGGGGACCTGGCGCTCGCCGGCGGAGATGGAGAAGCTCCACGGTCGCTTCGTCGACGGCTGCGTCACGGTCCAGGGGATGTCCCGGGAGGACGCCGAGGAGCTCTACCGGCGGGTCGCCGGCTTCGCCAGCTTCGGCTTCGCGAAGAGCCACGCCGCGGCCTTCGCCCGGACCGCGTACGAGTCGTCCTTCCTCAAGCTCTTCTACCCGGCCCAGTTCCTCGTCGGGCTCGTCAACGCCCAGCCGATGGGCTTCTACCCCGTCGAGGTCCTCGTGAACGACGCGAAGCGGCACGGGGTCGCCGTCCTGCCGGTCGACCTCAACGCGTCGTCGTACCGCACGACGACCGAGTGGGTCGGCCGCCCCGGCTGGGCGCTCGCGGGAGCCGTCGGCGACGACGGCCGTCGCGACCGCGATGCGGGCGAGCCCCTGCCGGCAGGCGCGGGGATCCCGGCCCGTCCCCGCCCGGTGCGCTCGCCGGCCTGCATGATGCCGGGCGGCGCGGCGCGGGATCGCTGGGCCGCGGAGAGCGCGGTCGGCTGGGGGGTCCGCCTCGGCCTCCATCTCGTGAAGGGGATCGGCGAGGAGCATGCCGCCCACCTCGACGCGGAACGGGCCCGCGGCCCGTACGCGTCCCTCGCCGACATCGTCGAGCGGACGGGGTTCCCCGAGGAGGTCGTCGAGCGGCTCATCCGTGCCGGCGCGCTCGACTCCCTCGGGCGGCCGCGCCGCGAGCTCCTCTGGCAGCTGCGGGAGACGGCCCGCCCGGTCCGGGGGACCCCGAGGGGCGGCGGGCGTGTTGCGGGACGGCCGCTCGACCTCCGCCTGCCGGCGACGCCCGCCCCGGACCTCCCGCCACTTTCCGAGCTCGAGCGGCTCGGCGACGCGTACGCGATTCTCTCGCTCGACGCGCGGCGCCAGGTCGTCGCCCTCTTCCGGCCGGCCCTCGAACGGCTGGGGGCCGCGACGAGCGCGTCGCTCGCCGAGCAGCCCCCGGGTCCCGTCCGCCTCGGGGGCCTCGTGGTGACCCGGCAGCACCCGATGACGGCGCGCGGCACCGTCTTCCTCGCCCTGGAGGACGAGACCGGGATGGTGAACGTCACCC
Source organism: Chloroflexota bacterium (assembly GCA_021802585.1). Classification (GTDB taxonomy): domain Bacteria; phylum Chloroflexota; class Limnocylindria; order Limnocylindrales; family CSP1-4; genus CTSoil-043. The sequence goes on along the minus strand of JAJZRQ010000001.1, from coordinate 45,774 downwards.
TCTGGCCGGATGCCTGGGGACGCCTCCGCGGAGTCGTCCGTCGCAACGCGCTCCTCTTCGTCGAGGGCACGCTCCAGCGCGAGTCGAGCGTCGTGAACGTCGTTGCCCGCGACATCCGGCCGCTCGTCGACGAGGCGCGCCGCTCGGGCGGGCCGGACCGGCCGGACGGGGTCCGCCAGCTCGGCTACGCGGGGACGCGCCGCACCGGGTGACCGGAACGCTGCGCGCCGTCCGCGGCCCGCCGAGCGACGGTCAGCGGGTCAGCGGGTCAGCGGCGACGTCCGCCCGGCTGGCGCTGGGGCGTGGAGAGGTTGAGGAAGCGCCGGTAGAAGCCGGCGAACGCCCCCACCGCCACGCCGAACACCGGGGCAGTGATGAGCACGTTCTGGGCGTAGGCGAGCTTCTGGGCGGCCGACACGACGTACGTGAACCCGAGCGGCGTGACCTGGACGTCCGTCGTCGCCCAGATCACGACGATCCAGGCGAGGCCGGCGAGGAGGCTCGTGACCCCGCCGAAGAGCCAGGCGGCGCGCGGGGCGAGCATCCCCGCGAGGAACGCGATGATCATCGGCGGTGGCTGGAGGAGAACGTTCCCCGCGAGCGCGACGAACTGGTTCGAGCCGACCGAGGGGATGAGGATGGCGGCCGCCGTCGCCACGATGGCGATCAGCGGGATGATCGCCGCCTTCGAGCGGACGACGAGTGACGGGAACGCGCGGAGATCACCCCGGAGGTCGACGCCCCCGGCGGCGTCGCGAAGCGTCGCGACGAGCCCCGGTCGCCCGGTGGGGGCCGGGGGGGCCGCGGCGGCCGGCAGGCGGCGGTCGCGGTACTCGCGGGGCAGGGCCGCGGCCGAGACGGCGGGAGCCTCGAGCCCGTCGTCGGGCCCCTCCGCGACGCCCTCCGTGGCCTCACGGTAGCGGCGACGGGCTTCCGCGCGCTCGGTCTTCTTGGCTCGGGCCACGGGTCCTCCTCGGGCATGGACGATCGTGAGGGTCGGCGGAGCGCCGCGGCGTGCGGCGGCACGCGGGCGCGTACGGCGGCGACGGTGCGGATCGCATGCTACCGCGCTCCTCCTGCGGGCGTCCGGCGGGCGCGGCGGCGAGCTGCCGTGCGGGCGGTGAGCGGCCGTGCAGCGCCGGCGAAGCGGCCGTGCAGCGGCGTGTGAGCGCCGGATGCGGGGCGCCAGAGCGGCCCGTGGTACACCCTCGGGGTCACGCCCCGCCGGCTGCTCCCGCCCGGAGGTCGTCCATGCGCGCGCCACGGAGCGCCGTCATCGGGGCGTTCGTCGTCCTGCTCGCCGGCCTGACCAGCGTCCCCGCCGCACGCGAGCCCGTCGGGGCGGCGCCGCCCCTGGAGCGCGTCGCCGCCGTCGGCTGGCCACCGTCCGCTGCCCTTCTCGTCGCGGAGGTCGTCACCGGTGGCGCGTCAGCGTCGGACGAGTACGTCGAGATCACGAACGGCAGCCCGGGCGCGCTCGACCTCGGCGGTCACGAGCTCGTCTACGTGACCGCGTCGGGGGCGACGGTCACGCGGAAGGCCACCTGGGCGGCGCCACTCGTCCTCGAGCCCGGGCGGCACCTCCTCGTCGCGAACGCACTCGGCATCCACGCGGCCGTCGCAGACGCGACCTACAGCGGCGGGCTCGCCGCGACGGGCGGCGTCGTCGTCCTGCGGAGGCTCGACGGCGTCGTCGTCGACGCCGTCGGGTGGGGAGACGCGGCGAACGCGTGGGTCGAGGGCGCCGCAGCCCCCGCGCCGGCGGCCGGGAGCTCGATCGAGCGCCGTCCCGGTGGCACCGCCGGGAACACCGCCGACACGAACGACAACGCGACCGACTGGGCGGTGACGACGGCCCCGGTCCCCCAGCCCCTCGCGAGCGCCCCGGCCCCGGCTCCGGGTCCTTCGGCGACGCCCGCACCGGCTCCGACGCCGGCCCCGACCCCCGGACCCACCCCGACGCCGACGCCCGCGCCCACGCCGACGCCCGAGCCCACGCCGTCGCCGACCCCGACCGCGACGCCCGCCCCCACGCCGTCGCCCGCCCCCACGCCGTCGCCCGACCCCACGCCGTCGCCCGACCCCACGCCGTCGCCCGACCCCACGCCGTCGCCGACCCCGACCACCACGCCCGCCCCTGCCGCCGTCGACGTGGCCGTCGCCCGGGCTGCGCCCGACGGCACGCGCGTCCTCGTCCGGGGAGTCCTGACGGTGCCACTCGGCAGCCTCGAGGACGGGCTCGGCGGCTTCCTCGAGGACGCGACCGCGGGGATCGCCCTCCTCCTCCCCTCCGCCGCGGCCGGCGTGCTGCCGGCGGGCCATCTCGCGCTTGCCGCCGGCACGGTAAACGATCGCTACGGCCAGCGGACGATCCGCCTCGACGGGCCTCCGGACCTCCTCGGGGCGGCGTCGTGGCCGGAGCCGCTCGCGATCTCGACCGGCGACGCATCCGAGGCGCTCGAAGGGCGGCTCGTCCGGGTCGAGGCGCCGCTCGCCGAGGCGCCGTCGCCCCTCGCGAGCGGCGTGTCGGTCCTGCTCGACGACGGGAGCGGCCCCCTCCGGGCGATCCTCGCCTTCGCCGAGCCCCCCGTGCTCCGGCGCGGCGACCGCGTGACGGTGAGCGGGCCCCTCGGCCAGCGCGATTCGTCGGGGACCGGTGCCGAAGGCTACCGCGTCTTCGTCGCCGACGCCGCATCTCTCGCCATCGCCCCGTCCCCGTCCCCGGCGCCGACCCCGTCCCCGGCGCCCGTCCCGAGCGCCTCCCCGTCGCCGTCGCCCTCCCCTGCGCCCACGCCGACGCCCGCGCCCACGCCGACGCCCGCGCCGACCGCGACGCCCGGCCCGGCTCCCGTCCCGATCGCGGCGGCTCGCGTCGCCGGCTCCGGAGCCCGCGTGACCGTCGAGGGCGTCGTCACCGCCGAGGCCGGCACGCTCGACCTGCCCCCGCAGATCGCGATCCAGGACGCGAGCGGCGCGCTCGTCGTGCGGCTCCCCGACGGGGCGCCCCGGCCGGTCCGCGGCACGATCCTCCGGGCGAGCGGGAGGCTCGCCGAGCCGTACGGCCAGCTCGAGCTCCGACCCGCCGCCGCGGACGTCGCGGTCGGCGGCACGGCCGCCCTGCCGGCGCCACTCCCCGCGGTGGCCGCCTCGCTCGGGGAGGCGACCGAAGGGCGGCTCGTCGTCGTCGACGGGATTCTCGACCGGGCGACCGCGCGGGAATCAGGCGGCGACCTCGTCCTGCGCCTCGTCGACGTGACGGGAGCGCCGTTCGTCGCCCGCGCGGCGGTGGCGAGCGGGATCGAGCCCGCGGTCGCGCGACCCGGGGCGCGGGTGCGCCTGACCGGGATCGCCGGCCAGCGGGCGTCGCGCAAGGGCGCTCTCGACGGGTACCGGGTCTGGCTCCGGGACGGCGCCGACCTCGTCGTGACGGCGTCCCCGTCCCCGTCGCCGACGGCCTCCGCGGGACCGACCGCCGGCGCGACGATCCTCCCGATCGCCGCGGCCCTCCGCGCCCCGGGCGATCGTGTCGCCGTCGAGGGCGTCGTGACGATCCCCGCGAGCCTCCTCGACGCGACCGGACGGCGGACGATCGTCCAGGACGCGACGGCGGCCGTCGAGGTGCTCCTCCCGGCAGGCACGACGGGACCGCCTCCGGGCACCCTGCTGCGGGTCGAGGGGGAGATGGGGACGGCGTACGGAGCGCCGCGCATCCGCGCCGCGACGGCGACGCCCCTCGGCCGGGCGGCGATGCCCGCCGCCCTGGCGCTCTCCGGCGCGCCCGGCCCGGGCGACGAGGGCGAGCTCGTCCGCGTCGCGGGCCGCGTCGTCGACCTGCGGCGCTTCGGCGACCGGTGGCGGGCAGAGGTCCGCACGGCGGGCGCGACGGTCGTCGTCGTCGGTCTTGCCGGGGCGGCGATCGACCCGACGACGGTCGCGGAAGGCGCCGTCGTGGTCGTCGTCGGCGTCGTCCGGCGCCCGCACCCGGCATCGACCGACCGCCGCTTCGCCGTGGTGCCGCGCGGCCCGGCGGACATCATGACCCGCCCGGGCGGCGCCGCGGCCGCGGCCGCCGGCGGGGGATCGGTCACGGGCGGCCCGTCGTCCGGCGGCCGCACGACGAGCGTCCCCGCGACCGCCGCCGAGGCCGTCGACGCGGACCTCTCCGCGATCGCGAGCCTCGGCGGGCGCCGCGTCCGCGTCGGCGGGCTCGTCGTTGCGATCGCCGGCGGGCGCGTCCGCCTCGACGACGGGACCGCGACCGGCGACCTCGCCCTCGTCGGCGATGCAGCCGCCCTCCTCCCGCTCCTCGAGCCGGGCGACGCGGTCGGCGCCACCGGCCGGGTCGTCGGCGCGGGTGCCGGGGCGCGCGTCGAGGTCGCGCTCGCGGCCGACCTCGTCCGGCTCGGCGACCTCGGCGAGGCGCTCCCGCTCGAGGCCGCCGCATCGGGGGACGCGACGGCGGCCGACCGCGGCCCCGGCTGGTTCCCGGCCGGGGCCGCGGATGCCTCGCTCGCCGCGGACGGGCTCCGCTCCGACGGCGGCGCGGCCGCCGAGGAGCCGCCCGACGGCGCCGCGCTCGCCACCGGCGTTGGGCTCGCCCTGCTCCTCGCGGTGGGCTGGGCCGTCGTGGCGGCGGTGCGCTGGCGGCGCGCGCGGCGACGCACCGAGGCGCGGGTCGCCGCCCGGATCGTCGCCTTCGCCGGTCCCGCTCGAGGGGTGGCCCCGCCGAGCGTGCGCGATCCGGCTTGACGCTCGTGATCGGGCGTGCCTATGCTCGCGCGAGTTTCGGGCCGCCGAGCGTGGGATACGCCCGCCCCGGCCGCGAAGCCGTCTCGCTCCAAGGGACGAGCGCAGGGCGACGGGCTCCGCGACGTCCGCACTCGTGAAGGGAGGCTCCTGGGGTGGCCGAGGCCTACTGCGTCAAGTGCAAGGCGAAGCGCGAAGTGAAGAACGCGCAGAACATCACGATGAAGAACGGAAAGCCTGCCCTCTCCGGCGTGTGCCCGGTCTGCGGCACGAAGATGTTCAAGATCGGCGGCTGATCGCCCGGACTTCGACGCTGCGAAGGGCCCCCGCCGGGAACGGCGGGGGCCCTCCGATTCCCGACGCGGCTCACCGCGCGCTCGGGAGACGTTCGGACCCCGAGCGAGTGCCGCTCGGACCGAGGGCCTCGCGGGGCCCCTTGCTAGAATGGCCGCGGTTCCCAACGCTACGACGAGGTCCTGTGTCCCCACGGCCGTTCACCGCCTTCGACCTCGGCGGGCTGCCGGCGTCCGACGCCGCGGTCCGCTCCGCCGGGATCCCCGTTCCCCAGGACGACCGGCCGGCTCCCGTCGCCGTTCCCGCGCGCACCCCGGGGGCGCGCCCTTCCCCCTGACCAGTCACCGCACAGCGGAGGTTCACAGCATGTCCGTTCGCGTCGGCATCAACGGGTTCGGCCGGATCGGCCGGCAGTCGCTCAAGGCGCTCATCGAGCGCGCCCCGGACGCCGAGGTCGTCGCCGTCAACGACATCGTCGACGTTGCGATGAACGCGCTCCTCTTCAAGCACGACTCGACGTACGGCGCGTATCCCGGCACCGTCACGCACACGGACGACGCGATCGTCGTCGACGGCCGCGAGATCAAGGTCCTCCAGGTCACCGACCCGGCCCAGCTCCCGTGGAAGGACCTGGGGGTCGAGATCGTCATCGAGTCGACCGGCCGCTTCACCGATGCCGACAAGGCCCGCGCCCATCTCGCCGCCGGCGCGAAGAAGGTCCTCATCAGCGCCCCCGCGAAGAAGGAGGACGTGACGATCGTCCTCGGCGTCAACGACGCCGCGTACGACCCGGCGAAGCACGACGTGGTCAGCAACGCCAGCTGCACGACGAACTGCCTGGCGCCCGCGGCGAAGGTCGTCCACGACGGCTGGACGATCCGGCGCGGCCTCATGAACACGATCCACTCGTACACGAACGACCAGCGGATCCTCGACGTCGCCCACAAGGACCCGCGCCGGGCTCGCGCCGCGGGGCAGAACATCATCCCGACGACGACCGGCGCGGCGAAGGCCCTGGCCCTCGTCATCCCCGACCTCAAGGGCAAGTTCGACGGCTTCAGCCTCCGGGTCCCGACCCCGACGGTCTCCGTCGTCGACTTCACCGCCGAGCTGGAGAAGGAGGCCTCGGTCGAGGAGCTGAACGCGGCGTTCCGGGCCGCCGCCGCGGGCCCGATGGCGGGGATCCTCGGCGTGTCCGACGAGCCGCTCGTCTCCTCCGACTTCCGGGGCGACCCGCGGAGCTCGATCGTCGACTCGGCCTCGACGATGGTCCTCGGCGGCAACTTCGTGAAGGTCATCGCCTGGTACGACAACGAGTGGGGCTACAGCTGCCGCGTCGCCGACCTCGTGAAGTTCATGATCGACAAGGGCCTCTGAGCCCGCCGATCACCCCGACAGGAACCGCCCCATGGACAAGCGCTCCATCCGCGAGCTCGACGCGTCCGGCAAGCGCGTCCTCGTCCGCGTCGACTTCAACGTGCCGCTCAAGGACGGGCAGGTCACCGACGACACCCGGATCCGGGCGGCGATCCCGACGATCCGCCACCTCCTCGACCAGGACGCCCGGGTGATCCTGGCGAGCCACCTCGGGCGCCCCGATGGCAAGGTCCAGGACGGCCTCCGCCTCCGCCCGGCCGCCGAGCGGCTTTCAGCCCTCCTCCGCCTCAACGTCCCGTGCACCGGCGACGCCCTCGGGATCGGGACGGAGGACGCCGTGCGCCGCCTCCGGCCGGGCGAGGCGCTCCTCCTCGAGAACCTCCGCTTCCACCCGGAGGAGGAGAAGAACGACCCAGCGTTCGCGAAGGCGCTCGCCTCGTACGCCGATGCCTACGTGAACGACGCGTTCGGGACGGCCCACCGGGCGCATGCCTCGACGTACGGGGTCGCGACGCTCCTGCCGGCCTACGCCGGGTTCCTCATGGAGCGCGAGATCCGGTACCTCAGCCAGCTCGTCGAGGATCCGGCCCGGCCGTACGCCGCGATCATCGGCGGGGCGAAGGTGTCGGACAAGATCAAGGTCCTCGAGAACCTCACGAAGAAGGTCGACCTCCTCATCGTCGGCGGGGGGATGGCGAACACGTTCCTCCTCGCCCAGGGGAAGAGCGTCGGCAAGAGCCTCGCCGAACCCGACCGCGTCGAGGACGCCCGCCGGATCATCGCGGCCGCCGGGGAGCGCGGCGTTCGGCTCATCCTCCCGACCGACGTCGTCATCGCGAAGGAGGTCACCCAGGGCGCCGAGTACAAGACGATCCCGGCCGAGAAGGTGCCCGCCTCGTGGCACATCGTCGACGTCGGCCGGCAGTCGCTCGCGACGATGGAGGCCGCCCTGGCCGACGCCCGGACGGTCTTCTGGAACGGCCCGTTCGGCGTCTTCGAGATGCCGGCGTTCGGCGCCGGGACGCGCCACATGGCACGGTTCCTCGCCGGGCTCGCCGACGCGGGGGCGACCATCGTCGTCGGCGGGGGCGACTCTGTCGCGGCCGTGACCCAGCAGGGCCTCGCCGCGAAGATGACCCACATCAGCACGGGCGGCGGCGCCTCCCTCGAGCTCATCGAGGGGCGGACGCTGCCCGGCATCGACATCATTCCCGACGCCGCGCCCGCGGCCGGGACCGCCGGAGGCGCCGCGTGAACACCGAGATCGAGTACATCGACGCCCGCGAGATCCTCGACTCGCGGGGCAACCCGACGATCGAGGTCGACGTCGTCCTCGTCGACGGATCCGTCGGACGCGCCGGGGTCCCCTCCGGCGCCTCCACCGGCGCGAACGAGGCGGTCGAGCTCCGCGACGGTGATCCGGGCCGCTTCGGCGGGAAGGGCGTCCTCCAGGCCGTCACGAACGTCCGCGAGACGATCGCCCCGGCGCTCCTCGGCGCCGACGCGGCCGACCAGCCGGACATCGATGCCGCGCTCATCGACCTCGACGGGACGCCGAACAAGGGCTCGCTCGGGGCGAACGCGATCCTCGGCGTCAGCCTCGCCTGCGCCCACGCGGCGGCCGCCGCCCATGACCTCCCGCTCTACCGCTACCTCGGCGGCGCGGGGGCGCGGATCCTCCCCGTCCCGTTCTTCAACATCCTCAACGGCGGGAAGCACGCCGTGAACTCGACGGACTTCCAGGAGTTCCTCGTGGCGCCCGTCGGCCGGCCGACGTTCGCCGAGGCCTTCCGCGCCGGGGCCGAGGTCTTCCACGCCCTGCGCGGGCTCCTCCGCGACCGCGGGTTCTCCGTCGGCCAGGGTGACGAGGGCGGCTTCGCCCCGTCGCTGCCGACGAACGAGGCGGCCGTCGAGGTCATCCTCGAGGCGATTGAGAAGGCGGGCTACCGACCCGGCGAGGACATCGCGATTGCCCTCGACCCGGCCGTCAGCTCCATCCTCGTCGAGGGGACCGGGTCCGGCGACGTCGTCGGGCGGTACCGGCTCGAGCGCGAGGGCCGGACGCTCGACTCCGGCGAGATGGTCGACCTGTGGGAGCGCTGGATCTCGAAGTACCCGATCATCTCGCTGGAGGACGGCCTCGCCGAGGACGACTGGACCGGCTGGAAGGAGCTCACCGCACGCCTCGGCGGCCGGGTCCAGCTCATGGGCGACGACATCGTCGTGACGAACCCGCGGATCATCGCCCGGGCGATCACCGAGCAGGCGATGAACGCGGTCCTCATCAAGCTCAACCAGATCGGGACCGTGACGGAGACGATCGCGGCGATCGAGATGGCCCGCCGCGCCGGCTGGACGTGCCAGGTCAGCCACCGCTCGGGCGAGACCGAGGACACGACGATCGCCGACTTCGTCGTGGCGATGGGGACCGGCCAGATCAAGACCGGCGCCCCGTCGCGCTCGGAGCGCGTCGCGAAGTACAACCGGCTCCTCCGGATCGAGGAGGAGCTCGGGTCGGGGGCCGTCTACCTCGGCCCGGCGGCGCTCGCCGGCGCGGGGCCGTTCCTCCCCGCGTGATTCCCGCCGACGCTGCGTCCCTCCCGGCGCCGGCCGACCGCCCGGCCGGCGCCGACGCGTCCCCGTCCCCGGCCGGCGCCGTGGGGCGGCCGCGCGTCGGAGGTCGGGACCGATGAGCCGGTGGGTCGACCGCGGCGCGGTCTACGCCGGCTGGGTGGGGGTCGGGATGGCCCTCACGATCGCCGTCTCGTTCCTCCTCGTGATCCCGATCGAGCCCGTCATCTGGATCCTCGCGCTACCCGCCGGGCTCGTGATCGGGTACTACGCGAATGCCCGAGCGAACCGGCTCGGCGGCCCGTGGTCCCGGATCCTCGCGAACGGCGCGTGGGCCGGGCTCCTCACCGCGGCCACCCTCGCCGCGATCGTTCTCGGGACGAAGTGGATCTTCTTCACCGCTGACAACGGGTACCGGGGCGCCGCCGACGGCGGCCCGATCCAGGGCTGCCGGATCGGCGCCGACTGCGTCTTCCGGCGCTACCTCGCCGAGGGCCGCGGGCCCGGCTTCGAGGCTGCCGGCGTCGCGACCGTCGAGGAGTTCACCGCCCTCTACTGGCGGGAGCAGCTCGGGACCGCCGGCACGGTCTTCGTGCTCGTCCTCCTCGGGGGCCTCGGCGGAGCGGCGGCGTACGGCATCGCCCGCCCGAAGGGCGCGGCGGCGGCGCCCGCCCCCGGCCAGCCCGGCGGCCCGCCGATCGCCTGAGGCCCGCCCGTCGGTCCCGGCGGCCGACGCGGCGACCCCTCGCCGAGCGGCCGCAATGCCCGCGGGTCCTGCCGGCCGTTTGACAGCGCCGCGTCCGGGCCCAACAATCGGGCACGACAACCGAACGCGATGAAGCTCGCGTAATCCGTCCGACGGGTGATGGCTTCTGGGACTCTGGTCCCGGGAGCCTTTTCCGTTTCAGGCGCCGCGAGCGGCGGGCCGCCCCGCCCGGGCGGAGCCGGCGCCGCGAGGCCTCGGAGGGCGACGCCGGCGCGGGCAGGTCGATCGCGTTCGTGCAGGTGAGACGACGCGTGCCGTTCCGGAGCATCCTGTTCGACGGGTCCGACGCCGAGCCCACGGCCGGGTCCACGACCGGCGGCGACGTCGTCGTGGACCTCCACCTCGACGAGATCGTCGCGGCGATGACCGCCGGCCGCGAGGCGTACGACCTCGGGCCCATCTTCCTCACCCGGCTCCGGGACGTCGTCACCGTGGCCTACCGCCATGACGTGTTCCGGGACCTCGAGCGGCCGGAGGTCCGCGGCGCGGTCACGTCGTTTGCCGCGCGGATGCGGACGATGCGCGGCCACGCGACGCGCGCCGCGCGGGTCCGCTACCGCCACGAGCGGGCCCGCTGGCACCTCGCCGCCGCCGCCGCGTATGTGGCCGCAGTCGTGTCCCTCGCCGACGACCTCGCGCGGGCGGAGCCGCGCTCCACGGGGCTTCGGGGGCTCGAGGCCCATCTCGCCGGCGTCGTGGGGTCCCCCGGCTTCGCGGCGCTCCGGGCGGACACCGACCGGGTCCGCGCCGGGCTCGACGCCGTGACGTACCGCCTCCAGGTCTCCGGCCCGCGGGTCACGGTGAGCGCCTGCGAGGACGAGCCCGACTACGGCGCCGAGGTGCTCGACGCGTTCGAGAAGTTCCGCCAGGGCGCGCCACGCGAGCACGCCTTCCGCCTGCCCGTCGGCGGCGACCTCAACCACGTCGAGGGGGCGATCCTCGAGCGGGTCGCCCGCCTCCATCCGGGACCGTTCGGGGATCTCGACGCGCACGTCGCCGCCCACGCCGATGTCGTCGACGGAACGATCGCCCGGTTCGACCGCGAGGTGCAGTTCTACCTCGGGTACCTCGAGCTCGTCGAGCGCCTCCGCGACGCCGGCCTGCCGTTCTGCTACCCGGAGGTCGCGACCCGGCCGCCGACGACCCACGCCGACGGGGCGTTCGACCTCGCCCTCGCGCTCACGCTCGTCCCCGAGGGCGGTGCCGTCGTCCCCAACTCGTTCCGCCTCGAGGATCCGGAACGGATCGTCGTGGTGACGGGGCCGAACCAGGGCGGCAAGACGACATTCTCCCGGATGGTCGGGCAGGTCCACCACCTCGCGGCGATCGGCGGGCTCGTGCCGGGCACGGCCGCCGGGGTGGCCCTCGTCGACGGGATCTTCACCCACTTCGAGCGCGAGGAGGACGCCGAGAACCTCAGCGGGAAGCTGGAGGACGACCTTCGCCGGATCCACGCGATCCTCGCCGAGGCGACCGCCCGGAGCCTCGTCGTCATGAACGAGAGCTTCAGTTCGACGACGCCGACCGACGCCCTCCTCCTCAACCGCGCGGTGCTCGGGACCGTCGTCGAGCGGGGGATGCTCTGCGTCACCGTGACGTTCCTCGACGAGCTCGCGTCACTCGGGCCCGCGACCGTCAGCATGGTCGGCGCCGTCGACCCCGCCGATCCGGGGCGGCGGACGTTCCGGGTGGAACGTCGCCCGGCGGACGGCCTCGCCTACGCGCTCGCGATCGCCGAGAAGCACCGGCTGACCCGGGCCTCCGTGGCGGAGCGGCTCGCGCGGTGAAGGTCCACCTCCTCTACCCGGACGAGGACTTCGACCCCGCGCGCACCCTCGCGCCGGGCGTCGACGACGTGATCCGCGATCTCGGGCTCGAGATCGTCTTCGAGGCGATGGGCGCCGGTGACCCGTTCCTCCGCGACGTGGCCCGCCAGGCCCTCGCGGCGACCGTCGACGACCCGGCAACGATCCGGTACCGGCAGGCGATCCTCGCCGACGCCCTTCATCGGCCCGAGGTCGTGCGCGAGGCGTACGCGATCGCCGTCGACGCGATCGAGGGCGAGCGGCGGATCTGGGGCGCGGCCTCCGATCACCCGGGTTCGGTGCTCGGGCGCGCGGTGCGGGTGCTCGACCTCTTCGTCGTCCACCTGCGGAAGCTGCGGACCCTCGCCGACGCCCACGGCGCCGAGGTCGCGTCCGACGGCCTCCGCCGGCTCCTCGCGATGCTCGCCGCCGAGCTCGACGACGCGTACCTCCGGACCGTGGACGACCACCTCCGACGGCTCCGTCGGGACGACGTCCTCATGAGCGCCCGGCTCGGGCTGGCGAACCGGGGCACGGGCTACGTCCTGCGTCGGCCCCGCCACGCGAGGCGCGGCTGGCGGGAGTGGCTCGGCCTCCCGGACCGGCCGAGCCTCACGTACGAGATCGCCGAGCGTGACGACGCCGGCGCGCGCGCCCTCGGCGACCTGAAGGGTCGGGGAGTGGCCCTCGCGGCCATCGCCCTGGCCCAGTCTGCCGACCACATCCTCGGCTTCTTCCGGCTCCTCCGCGCGGAGCTGGGCTTCTACGTCGGCGCGCTGAACCTCCACGAGCGCCTCGCCGGGGCGGGCGAGGCCACCTGCTTCCCCGAGCCGCTCCCGGCCGGCCGCCCGGCGCTCGCCGCCACGGGCATCTACGACCCGTGCCTCGCGCTCCTCGGGGTCGAGCGGATCGTCGGCAACGACGTGCAGGCCGACGGCCGGCGGCTCGTCATGGTCACCGGCGCGAACCGGGGCGGCAAGTCGACGTTCCTGCGGAGCATCGGGATCGCCCAGCTCATGATGCAGGCCGGGATGTTCGTCGCCGCCCGGTCGTTCCGGGCGGACGTCCGCGACCGTGTGCTCTGCCACTTCCGGCGCGAGGAGGACGCGAGCCTGCGGAGCGGCAAGCTCGACGAGGAGCTGGGCCGGATGAGCGTGCTCGTCGATCGCGTGACCCCCGCCAGCCTCGTGCTCCTGAACGAATCGTTCGCCTCGACGAACGAGCGCGAGGGCTCCGAGATCGCCCGGCAGATCCTCGCGCCGCTCCTCGACGCGGGGGTCAAGGTCGTCTACGTCACGCACCTCTACGATCTCGCCGCCGGGCTCCACGGGGAGCTCGGGCCGGACGCCCTGTTCCTTCGCGCGGAGCGGGGCCCGGACGGCCGGCGGACGTTCCGGCTCCTCGAGGCGGAGCCGCTGCCAACGAGCTTCGGCGCGGACGTCTACCGGCGCGTCTTCGGTGCCGACCCGCCGGGAGCACCGACGACGGACGCCGCAATGGGACCCGTTGAGGGCGCCGCCGCCGCCGCTGGCGCCGTGATCCTCCCGCGCCGGGGACTCGGCGGGGCGATCGGATGAGTCTCGCAGCGAACCACGAGCGGGCGATCGCGATTCGCCTCCGCAACCTCGAGGAGCGGCTGGCCACGGTCGACGCGCTCCTCGACACGGACGAGATTGGCACCCTGTACCGTCGCGACCGCGCCCGGCTGAGCCCCGACGATCGGTGGAGGATCGCCGGCGTCGTCGGCGCGCTGCGGGCCGAGATCACCGGGCTCGCGGCCGCACTCGGCCTCCCGCGCGAGGAGCAGGACTCCGCGCGCCGCATCGTCGCCATCGTGGCCATGGCCTGGCAAAGCGTGGGCGACCTCCGCTCCGCAAGCCGGCGCGGTCACGGCGCGGTGGAGCCCGCCGTCGCGCGCGACTCGACCCGGCGATCGAGCGGCTCCAGCACCTGCTGCTCGAGATCGAGCGCATCGCTGATCGGGGTGGCGCGCCGCGGGGCGAGCCGACGCCGACCCCCCGAATCCCAGGAGAGGAGACGCCCGATGGCGACTGAGCCGACCCAGCCGGGACGACGCCGGCCGCAGATCTTCCACCAGTCCGCCGGCGCCGTCGTCATGGACGGCGAGCGGTGCCTCGTCGTGCGGCCTTCCGATCGCGCTGAGTGGGTGCTGCCGAAGGGGCACCTCGAGCGCGGCGAAACCGCGGCCGCCGCCGCGGTCCGCGAGGTCCGCGAGGAGACCGGCCTGGCGATCGAGATCGCGGGATCCCTCGGGCCCACCCGGTACCGGTTCGGGCCGGGCCTCCGGGACCGCAAGCGGGTCGACTGGTTCGTCGGGCGGCTCGTCGGCGGGGACCTCCGGCTCGAGGCAGTCCTGGGTGACGCGGCCTTCGTCAGCGAGAGCAACGCGCTCGACACGCTCACGTACGAGGACGACCGGGCCCTCGTGCGGCAGGCGTTCGCCGTGGCCCGGGGGCGGTCGGAAGGCCGCTGACCTCCGCCGCTGACCCCCGCCGCTCGGCGGCCGGCGGCCGCGCCGCCGCTTCAGCCGCCGACGGCGAGGAGGATCGCCCCGCCGGCCACCGCCCCCGCCGCGGCGAGGCGGATCGCCGCCCGATCGCGCTCGCCGAGGGCGATGACGCCCCACGCCGCGGCGAGGATCGTCGTCGCCTCGCGGAGCGGCGCGACGCCGGCGAGCGGCGCGATCTGGAAGGCGAGGAGGATGAGCATGTACGTCCCGATGATGAGGAGGCCGGCCGCGAGCGAGCGGCGGAGCTCGGCGGCGGGCACTGCGGGCGCGATGGGGCGCGGGGCGCGCAGCTCCCCGGCGCCGCCGGCGAGGACGACCGGGGCCGGGTCAGAGGCCGGGGCGGCCGCGGTGACGGTCGCCGTCGTGGCGCCTCCCCCGAGCCGGGCGAGGAGTCGCGGGGCGATCCGCCGCCACGCGAGCAACCCCAGGGCGCACACGGTCCAGAGGGCCCACGCGTAGAGCCATGCGGGGCCGGTCCGCACGCCGACGCGGTCGAGCGCGGAGTAGCCCGCGACTGCGCACCCGGCGAGGAGCGCGGGGAGGACGGTGGCCCGCGAGGCCGTCGCGGCGGCGGCGGTCAGCGTCCCCCCGAGGAGGAGCGCGACGCCGAGGAACCCCGGCGGGGCGAGGCGTTCGCCGAGGATCGCGACACCCGCGAGGACGCCGAGGAGCGCGCCGGATCCGCGGGCGACGGGGTAGACGGACGAGAGCGCGCCCCGCCGGTACGCGGCCGAGAGGGGGACGAAATAGGCGGCCGAGACGATCCCCGAGGCGAGGGCCACGAGCCAGCCCTCGGGGGCGAGCGTGGGGCGCCCGGTGGCGAGCCAGGCGACGACCGCGAGCGGCGTCGCCGCGAGGACGCCGAGCCCGACGGCGCGGGTCGCGGTGGCGAGGGGATCGCCCGACGTCTTGACGAGTGCGTTCCAGGCGACGTGGAAGATCGAAGAGGCGAGGACGAGGAGCACCGCCGCGATGGGCACGAGCGGAGTCTATCGAGCGATCGGCCCGGCGAACGGGCGGCGGGAACGAGCGACCCCGGGCGCGAGACCCGGGGTCGGGGAGCGGCGGCGGATCCGGGCAGGCCCGGGCGGGCTACTCCGGCTTCTTCGTCGGTGCCTTCTTCGCGGGGGCCTTGCCGGTCGTCGCCTTGGCGGCCGGCGCCTTCGCTGCCGGCTTCGCGGCGGCCTTCGCCGGTGCCTTGCCGGTCGTCGCCTTGGCGGCCGGCGCCTTCGCTGCCGGCTTCGCGGCGGCCTTCGCCGGTGCCTTGGTCGCGGGCGCCTTGGCGGCGGCATCCGCCGGAACGGCGGCCTTCGCCCGGGAAGCCCGCGCCTTCGGCGCGACCTCCGCCGCGGCGGCCTTCGCCCGGGCGGCCTCGGCCTCGGCGCGACCCGCCTTCGCGAGCGCTGCGCGGGCCTTGCCGGCGGCCGTCTGGGCGCCCTTCGCCTTCTCGGCCTTGCCGGCGGCGATCCGGGCCTTCGCGGCCTTCGCGGCCGCGGCCGTGCCGGTCGTCTTCGTCGCCCGGGCGCCCGTCTGGACGGCGGCGCCGGCGAGGGCGGCCCCGACCTTGAGCGCGAGGCGCGACTTCCGGCGCGCCGCGGCGTTCGGATGGATCGCCCCGGCCTTCGCGGCCTTGTCGAGCGCCGCGTACGCCTCGGCGAGGGCGACGGTCGCGTCGCCCTCCGCCTGCCCGGCGGCGACCTTCACGGCCTTGGAAACGAGGGTCTTGGCCTTGGAGACGCGGGGGCCGTTGATCGCGGCGCGCCGCTCGGCCTGGCGAACCCGCTTCTTCCCGGACGGCGTCCGCGCGCCGGTCCAGCCGCGGGGAGAATGAGCCACGGTTCTGTCGGTCCTCTAGGGTGTCGGAGGATGGACGGTTGGTTCGGGGCGGCGCAGCGGGAGAGGACACCGCGACGGCGCGACCGCGAATGGTACCAGATCACCTCCCCCGGTCGCCGGCGCGCGTGTCGCCGTCTCGTTTCCCTGTCGCGGTCACGGCGGGTCTTCGTTGCGACCGGGGCGCGCGACCCCCATCTCGGCGCGCGGTGTCTCGGCGCGCGGCGCCATCCCCGCTACACTCCTGCGTCGTGACGATCCCCCAGGAACGGCTGCGCAACTTCTCGATCATCGCCCACATCGACCATGGGAAGTCGACGCTGGCGGACCGCCTCCTCGAGCTGACGCACACGATCGACCCCCGGCAGATGACGAGCCAGGTCCTCGACTCGATGGACCTGGAGCGGGAGAAGGGGATCACGATCAAGGCCCGGGCCGTGCGCCTCGAGCACACGGCCGAGGACGGGCTGCTGTACGGGCTGAACCTCATCGACACGCCCGGCCACGTCGACTTCAGCTACGAGGTGAGCCGCAGCCTCCAGGCCTGCGAGGGCGCGATCCTCGTCGTCGATGCCGCCCAGGGGATCGAGGCCCAGACGCTCGCGAACGTCCACCTCGCGCTCCGCCAGGACCTCGTGATCATCCCGGTCGTCAACAAGATCGACCTCCCGTCGGCCCAGCCCGACGTCGTCATCGAGGAGCTGGAGAACGTCCTGGCGATCCCCCGCGAGGAGGTGATCCTCGCCTCCGCGAAGGAGGGGACCGGCGTCCCCGAGATCCTCGAGGCGATCGTCCACCGGATCCCGCCGCCGCAGGGGAGCCCGTCCGCCCCGCTCCAGGGCCTCGTGTTCGACTCGCACTACGACCAGTACAAGGGCGTCGTGACGTACGTGCGGCTGGCCGCCGGGACGCTTCACGAGCACGAGCGCATCCGCCTCATGGGCTCGGGCGCCGAGGCCGACATCCTCGAGCTCGGCGTCTTCCGGCCGCAGCTCGTGCCGGTGAAGCTCCTGACCGCCGGGGAGGTCGGCTACATCGCCACCGGCCTCAAGAGCGTCCGGGACGCCCAGGTCGGCGACACGGTGACGAACGCGGCCGCGCCGGCGCCGGTCCCGCTGCCCGGCTACCAGGCGGCGAAGAGCCTCGTCTTCGCGGGGATCTACCCGATCTCCGGCGAGGACTACCCGCTCCTCCGGGACGCGATGGAGAAGCTCCACCTCAACGACGCGAGCTTCACGTTCGAGCCGGAGAGCTCGGTCGCCCTCGGCTTCGGGTTCCGCTGCGGATTCCTCGGGCTCCTCCACATGGAGATCGTCCAGGAGCGCCTCGAGCGCGAGTTCGGCCTCGACCTCATCGCCTCGGCGCCGTCCGTCGAGTACCGGGTCACGCCCCTCCACGGGAAGGGGGTCGTCGTCGTCGACAACCCGGCGCTCATGCCGCCGGCCGGCGAGATCGAGACGATCGAGGAGCCGTGGGTCGCCCTCTCCGTCATCACCCCGAGCGCCTACATCGGCTCGCTCATGGAGCTGTCGACGACCCGGCGGGGCACGTTCCGGACGATGGAGTACCTCGACCCGCAGCGGGTCCTCCTCTCGTTCGACATGCCCCTCGCCGAGCTCATCGTCGACTACTTCGACCAGCTGAAGAGCCGGAGCCAGGGCTACGCCTCGATGGACTACGAGGAGGCGGGCTACCGCGAGGCCCGGCTCGTGAAGCTCGACGTCCTCGTGAACGGCGAGCCGGTCGACGCGCTCTCGATGATCGTCCACCGCGACAAGGCGCAGGCCGTGGGCCGGGCCCTCGCGGCGAAGCTGAAGGAGCTCATCCCCCGCCAGATGTTCGAGGTCCCGGTCCAGGCGGCGATCGGCTCGAACGTCGTCGCCCGGGAGACGATCCGGGCGATGCGCAAGAACGTCCTCGCCAAGTGCTACGGTGGCGACATCACCCGCAAGCGGAAGCTGCTCGAGAAGCAGAAGGAAGGCAAGCAGCGGATGAAGCGCGTCGGATCGGTGGAGATCCCGCAGGAGGCCTTCCTCGCGGTCCTCACGGTGGGCGAGGGCTCCTGACGTGGAGGAGTGGGTCCATCCGCTCCGCGCCCTCCTCGCCCTCGCGATCACCCTCCTCCTCGTCCTCCTCCGGCTCGAGGCGGAGACGTTCGGGGCCGCGGAGTTCGACGAGCCCGCCCGCGACGGGCGCGGCGCCCCGCTCCTCCGGCGCCTCAGCTGGTACGTCCTCGGCCTCGGCCTCGTCGCGGCGCTCCTCCTCGTCCACCCCGACCCCGCCGGCGACCTCGGGCTCGGGCTCGGCGACCGCGGGCGGGCGATCGTCCTCGGGTTCGCCGGCGCGGCGCTCGGGACGCTCCAGGCCGCCGCGTTCGCGACGTACCGGTACGGCCGGATCCGCTTCCCGCCCGCCTGGACGTACCCCGGGGCCGTCCTCAACGCGGTGGGGACCGCCTTCCTCGACGAGGCGGCCTTCCGGGGCGCGATCCTCGGGATGCTCCTCCTCGGCGGCCTCGACCCCCTCCCGGCCGTCGTCATCCAGGCCCTCCTCTACGCCCTCGCGACCCGCACCGGCGCGCCGGGCCGCTCGCGCTACATGCTCGCCCTGACCCTCGGGATCGGGCTGTTCGGCGGGTGGCTCACCGTCCTCACCGGCGCGATCGGGGCGTCGTTCCTCGCCCACGCGGTCACCCGGATCGCCGTCTTCGTCACGACCGGCCACGCGGGGCGGCCAGCGCTCCGCGGCGAGGAGGTCGAGGAGTCGTGGGAATACCGGCAGGCGCCGCCCGGCTGGCACTCCCTCGACCGCCCGGACGGCGGCGGAGGCGCCCGGTCGTGACCGCCGCCGGCGCGGGCCCCGGGGCCACCGCCGCGCGCCGTCCGCCGGTCGCGCTCTACCTCCACGTCCCGTTCTGCCGCTCGCTCTGCCCGTACTGCGACTTCGTCGTGTACGCGGGGGCCGACGCCGTCGGCCGCCGAAGCCGGGTCGAGGCGTTCGTCGACGCCCTCGGGCGCGAGATCGACCTTCGCGCCGACGCGCTCGACGCGGCGTTCGGGCCGCCGGGAGCCACCGGTCGGCCCGCCCTCGCGTCCCTTTACCTCGGCGGCGGCACGCCGTCGCTCCTCCGGGCCCACGACGTCGCGGCGCTCGTGGCGCGGGTCCACCGGCGGTTCGGCCTCGCCGCCGACGCGGAGGTGACCCTCGAGGCGAACCCCGGCCCGGACGACCGGGGCGACCTCGCCGGCTTCGCGGCCGCCGGGGTGACGCGCCTCTCGCTCGGCGCGCAGAGCCTCGACGACGCGGAGCTCCGGGCCCTCGGGCGGCGGCACCGCGCGGCGGACGTCGGGGACGCGGTCGCGGCCGCGCGCGAAGCGGGGATCCCGCTCGTCAGCCTCGACCTGCTCTACGACCTCCCCGACCAGCGCCTCGCGACGTGGGCGGCGACGCTCGAGGGGGCGCTCGAGCTGCACCCCGACCACGTCTCGTGCTATGCCCTCACCCTCGACGATCCGGATGCCGAGGGCCTCACCGGGCCCGGCGGCGACCATCTCCCGACGCTCCCCGGCGCCCGCCGCTGGCGCGACCGCGCCCGGCCGCGCCAGGACGAGGACCGGGCCGCGGCCGCGTACGCGCTCGCCGACGCCGCCCTCGCGGGCGCGGGGCTGCCGTGGTACGAGCTCTCGAACTGGGCGGCGCCCGGGCACGAGAGCCGCCACAACCTCGCGTACTGGCAGCGCCGCCCGTACGAGGCCGCGGGACCCGGGGCGCACGCCTTCGACGGCGTCATCCGCCGCTGGAACGCCGCGCGCCTCGAGGGCTGGCTGGCGGCGCTCGCCCCGGCCGACGGGAGCCCGCCGGCCCTCCCGCCCGGCGGGTCGGAGTCGCTCGACGCGGGGACCGCCGCGGCGGAGGAGCTCTTCCTCGGGCTGCGGACCGCGCACGGCGTCCCGCGGGAGCAGGCCCTCGCGCGCGCGGACATCCTCGCCTGGGCCCACGAGGCGGGCCTCGTCGAGGACGCCCCGGAGGCCCGGGTGCGCCTGACGCTCCGTGGGAGGCTCCTCTCGAACGAGCTCTTCGGCCGGCTCGTGTAGGCCGCCCGCCGCGGCGCGGCTGCCGACCGGCCCCGACGGCGCGGGCGCCCGGCCCCGGGGCGAAGGCCACGACGGACGACGGCCGCTCCCACGGCGCCCGGATTGTTGACACTCGCGCGGGCAGACTGCTAGGATTCGGCCATTCCGGTTAGCACTCTCGCTAAGCGAGTGCTAGTCGAGGCGGGGCGGCGCACGATCGCATCCGCCTGCAGGAAGGAGCCGTGCCGTGGCGCGAGGAGTCCGCCGCAGCAGCGGACCGCTCGACGCCCGGGCGCAGGCGATCTTGCGGGCCGTCATCGATGATTACGTCACGACGGCGACGCCGGTGGGATCGCAGCGGCTCGTCGATCGGTACCGCCTCGGCGTGAGCTCGGCGACCGTCCGCACGGTCCTCGCCGAGCTCGAGACGTCGGGCTTCCTCGGCCACCCGCACACGTCCGCCGGCCGCGTCCCGACCGACGCCGGCTACCGCTTCTACGTCGAGTCGCTCGTCGGCGAGATGGCGCTCCCGGCGATCGAGCAGCTCACGATCCGCCACCAGTTCGGGCAGGTCGAGTTCGCGACCGACCAGTGGTTCCGCCTCGCGGCGTCGACGCTCGCCTCCGCGACGCACGCCGCCGGCATCGCCACGCCGGCGAAGCCGCGCGCGGTCCGGATCCGCCGCGCCGAGATCGTCGGGATCGCGGAACGGATGGCGAGCCTCGTCGTCGTCCTCAACGAAGGGTCCGTCAAGCAGGCGCTCCTCGCGATCGAGCCCGGGACGACGGACGACGAGCTCGCGGAGGCCGCGGCGCGCCTGAACCGGAGCTGCAGCGGGCTCACCGCCGCCGACCTCGCCGAGCGCCTCCGCTGGTTCGAGGACGCCCCGGCCGACGACCCCGTCTTCGCCCTCGTCCGGCGGGCCGGCGAGCGGGCCCTCCGGATCCTCCGCGAGTTCGACGCGACGACCGTCGAGCAGCTCTTCAGCGACGGGCTCCTCCACGTCATGGCCGAGCCGGAGTTCGCGGCCTCGGAGAAGCTCCGGCGGGTCTTCGCCGCCCTCGAGGACCGCCGCTACCTCGGCGAGCTCATCGAGGACGTGACGCGCGCCGGCGACCTCCGCGTCTTCATCGGCGGCGAGAACCGGACGGTCGAGATGGCCGACGTCGCCCTCGTCCTCGCCCCGTACGGCCGGCCCGGCTCCGCGGTCGGCGTCGTCGGCGTCCTCGGTCCGACGCGCCTCCGCTACCCCCTGGCGATCGGCACCGTCCGCTTCGTCTCCGGGCTCATGAACGACCTCGTCGACCACCTCTACTCGTGACCGCGAAGGACGACCGCATGCCGACCCCGCCCGACCGCCCCGCCGCCCCGCCGTCGCCGGAGCCCGCGGAGCACGCCCCGCGCCACCACCGGACCCGCGCCGAGGAGCGGATCGCCGAGCTCGACACGAGCCCGACGGCGCTCCTCGCCCGGATCGAGGCCCTTGGCGCCGAGCGCGACGCGGCGCTCGCGAAGGCCGACGAGCACCTCGCCCTCGCCCAGCGCGCCGCGGCCGACTACGCGAACCTCCGCCGGCGCACCGCCGAGGAGCGGGAGGCGGCCCTCGGGCTCGCGAACGAGCTCCTCCTCGGCAAGGTCGTCACCCTCGCCGACGACTTCGACCGGGCGATCGAGCACGTCCCCGACGAGGCGCGCGCGACCCCCTGGCTCGAGGGAATCGCCGCGATCGACCGGAAGCTCCGGACCCTCCTCGAGAGCGAGGGCGTCACGCTGATCGAGGCGCTCGGGCTGCCGTTCGACCCCCACGTCCACGAGGCGGCGGCCCACGTCCCCGGCACCGGCCGGCCCGAGAACGAGGTCGTCGCCGAGATCCGCCGCGGCTACCGTCTCCGCGACCGCGTCCTCCGGCCGTCGCTCGTCGCCGTCAGCGACGGGTCGCCGGCCCCGGCCGACCGGACGAGCTGACGGCGCCGCGGGTCCACCACCGAACCAATCGGGCCCCCGGCCACCCGGGGCCCCACCCGAACCGCAAGAGGAGCACGCACCCAGATGGGCAAGATCATCGGCATCGACCTCGGGACGACGAACTCGGTCGTCGCCGTCATGGAGGGTGGCGAGCCCACCGTCATCGCGTCGGCGGAGGGCGGGCGCACGATCCCGTCCGTCGTCGCCTTCACGAAGACCGGCGAGCGACTCGTCGGCCAGCTCGCGAAGCGCCAGGCGGTGACGAACCCGGCGAACACCGTCTACTCGATCAAGCGCTTCATGGGGCGTCGCTGGGACGACCCGGAGGTGCGGCGGAGCCGCGAGCTCGTCCCCTTCAAGGTGGAGAAGGACGCGAAGTCGGACGGGATCCGGGTCGCTCTCGGGGAGGGGCGCAGCTACACGCCGCCCGAGATCAGCGCGATGATCCTCCAGAAGCTGAAGGCCGACGCGGAGGCGTACCTCGGCGAGAAGGTGACGGAGGCGGTCATCACCGTCCCGGCCTACTTCGACGACACGCAGCGCCAGGCGACGAAGGACGCCGGCCGGATCGCCGGCCTCGACGTGAAGCGGATCATCAACGAGCCGACCGCTTCGTCGCTCGCCTACGGCCTCGACAAGAAGCACGACGAGAAGATCGCGGTCTACGACCTCGGCGGCGGCACGTTCGACATCTCGATCCTCGAGCTCGGCGAGGGCGTGTTCGAGGTGAAGTCGACGAACGGCGACACCCACCTCGGTGGCGACGACTTCGACATCCGGGTCATGGACTGGCTCCTCGCCGAGTTCAAGAAGGACCAGGGGATCGACCTCCGGAACGACCCCCAGGCCCTCTCCCGGGTGAAGGAGGCCGCCGAGAAGGCGAAGATCGAGCTCTCCTCGGCGATGTCGACGGAGATCAACCTCCCGTACATCACGGCCGACGCCTCCGGCCCCAAGCACCTCGTCATGACCCTCAACCGGGCGAAGCTCGAGGACCTCGTCGGCGACCTCATCGACAAGACCCGGGGCCCCGTCCAGCAGGCGATCCGCGACGCGGGCCTCGCCGCGGCCGAGATCGACGAGGTCGTCCTCGTCGGCGGGATGACCCGGATGCCGGCCGTCATCGAGGCGGTGAAGGCGATGTTCGGGGGCAAGGAGCCGAACCGTGGCGTGAACCCGGACGAGGTCGTCGCCGTCGGTGCCGCGATCCAGGCCGGCGTCCTCGCCGGCGACGTGAAGGACGTCCTCCTCCTCGACGTGACGCCGCTCTCCCTCGGGATCGAGACCCTCGGCGGGGTGATGACCCGGCTCATCGACCGGAACACGACGATCCCGACGAGCAAGTCCCAGGTCTTCTCGACGGCCTCCGACAACCAGCCGCAGGTGGAGATCCACGTCCTCCAGGGCGAGCGCGAGTTCGCCGCGGACAACAAGACGCTCGGGAAGTTCATCCTCGACGGGATCCCGCCGGCCCCGCGCGGCGTGCCCCAGATCGAGGTCGCGTTCGACATCGACGCGAACGGGATCGTCGAGGTCCGGGCGAAGGACCGGGCGACCGGCAAGGAGCAGAAGGTCACGATCACGGCGTCGTCGATGCTCGACAAGAAGGACGTCGACCGGATGGTCCGGGAGGCCGGCGAGCACGCCGACGAGGACCGCCGGCGGCGCGAGGAGATCGAGGCCCGGAACCAGGCCGAGGCCCTCACGTTCCAGGCGGAGCGGACCCTCAAGGACCTCGGCGACAAGGTCCCGGCCGAGGACCGCGCGGCGGTCGAGGGGAAGGTCAGCGACGTCCGGAACGCGCTCAAGACCGAGTCGGTCGACATCGTGAAGGCGCGCGCCACCGAGCTCGCCGAGATCCTCCAGCGGGTCGGGGCGGCGGCGTACGCCGCCGCCGGCACGCCGGGTTCCGACGGCGACACAGGGCCCGGCGGGGAGCCCGGCGAGGGCGGCGCCGGCACCGGCGGCCCGGCCGACGACGAGACCGTCGAGGGCGAGTTCAAGGAGGTGTAGCGGGACCGCCCCGCGGCACCGTCCCGACGCGAGGCCCGGGGCTCCGTCCCGGGCCTCGCCCCGTCGGACCGGGCTCCATCCCGGGCCTCGCCATCTCCGCCGGGGCGGTACACTCCGCGTCCCATGGCGGCATCCCCGAGCGGCTCCCTCATCCACGCGCGCGCCCTGACGAAGCGGTTCGGCGGCTTCACGGCGGTCGACGCGATCGACTTCGACGTCGCGCCCGGCGAGTCGTTCGGCTTCCTCGGCCCGAACGGCGCGGGGAAGACGAGCACGATGCGGATGATCGCCTGTGTCTCGCCGGTGAGCGCGGGCACGCTCCGGGTGCTCGGCATGGACCCCCTCGCCGACGGGCCCCGGATCCGGGCCCGGATCGGTGTGGTCCCCCAGCAGGACACGCTGGACATGGAGCTGACCGTCCGGGAGAACCTCGCGATCTACGGGCGCTACTTCGACCTGCCGCGGCCGGTCATCCGGCAGCGCGTCGATGAGCTCCTCGATTTCGTCCAGCTCGCCGAGCGCTCGGGCGACCGGGTGGAGCCGCTCTCGGGCGGGATGAAGCGCCGCCTCACGATCGCCCGGAGCCTGGTGAACGAGCCCGACCTCCTCCTCCTCGACGAGCCGACGACGGGCCTCGACCCGCAGGCCCGCCACCTCCTCTGGGACCGCCTCTACCGCCTGAAGCAGCGGGGTGTGACCCTCGTCCTCACGACTCACTACATGGACGAGGCCGAGCAGCTCTGCGACCGCCTCGTCGTCATGGACAAGGCCCAGATCGTCGCCGAGGGGAGTCCGCGGCAGCTCGTGGAGCGCTACTCGACCCGCGAGGTCCTCGAGATGCGCTTCCCCGTCGGCGTCCAGGAGACCCTCGACGGGCAGCTCGACGGCCTCGGCGACCGGGTCGAGCGGCTCCCGGACCGGGTCCTCGTCTACACCGCCGACGGCGAGGCCGCAGGAGCCGAGGCGTATGCGCGCGGCCTCCGGCCGGAGATGACCCTCGTCCGGCGCTCGTCGCTCGAGGACGTCTTCCTCCGGCTCACCGGCCGGAGCCTCGTCGAGTAGGGCCGGGAGTGGCGGCGCCCGCGGCCCGGGTCCTCGAGCACGAGCTCCTCGTCTACCGCCGGGTCTGGCGGGGGAGCGTCTTCTCGTCGTTCCTCTCGCCGGTCCTCTTCCTCGCGGCGATGGGCCTCGGGCTCGGCAGCCTCGTCGACGCGAACGCCGCGGGTGGCGGCGGGGCGTCGGGCTCCGCGGCGGCCCTCACCGGGTTCTCGTACCTCGCGTTCCTCGCGCCGGGGCTCCTCGCCTCGAACGCGATGCAGACGGCCGCCGGCGAGTCGACGTTCCCGGTCATGGCGGGGATCGTCTGGGTGAAGAGCTTCCACGGGATGATCGCCACGCCGATCCGGCCGGCCGACGTCGTCGTCGGCAAGCTCGCCTACGTCGCCCTCCGCCTCCTCCTCGTCTCGGCGGCCTTCTTCGTCGTCACCGTCCTCTTCGGGGCGGTGACCGGCCCCACGGCAGTCCTCGCGGTCCCCGCGGCGCTCCTCACCGGGCTCGCCTTCGCCGCGCCGATCGCGGCGTTCTCGGCGACCCAGAAGGACGCGAACGGCTTCAACGCCCTCTTCCGCTTCGGGGTCATCCCGCTCTTCCTCTTCTCGGGCACGTTCTTCCCGGTCGCCCAGCTCCCGGCGCTCCTCCAGCCCCTGGCGTACGTCACGCCACTCTGGCACGGCGTGGACCTCTGCCGGTCCCTCGCCCTCGGGACCGCCGAGCCGGCGATGACCCTCGTCCACCTCGCCTATCTCGGGACGATGACGGCAGTCGGCGTCGCGGCGGCGCTCGTCACGTTCCGCCGGAGGCTCGTCCGGTGAGGCGGCCCCCCGCTCCGCCCGCGCCCGCGGAGGCCGGCCGATGACGCTCCTCGCGCGGGTCGCCCCGCCGGTCCTCTTCGGCGGCCGCCGCGCCGGCCTCCTCATCGAGCGGAACCTCCTCGTCTACCGGCGTGGCTGGCTCGTCATCGTGTCGGGCTTCTTCGAGCCGCTCTTCTACCTCCTCTCGATCGGCCTCGGGATCGGGGCCCTCGTCGGCGGCGTGGCGGTCGACGGCCGCGAGATCCCGTACACGGCGTTCGTCGCCCCGGCGCTCCTCGCGAGCTCGGCGATGAACGGCGCGATCTACGACTCGACGTTCAACGTCTTCTTCAAGCTGAACTACGCGAAGACGTACGACGCGATCCTCTCGACGCCGGTCGGCGTCGGCGACGTGGCCCTCGGGGAGATCGGCTGGGCGCTCATCCGGGGCGGGATCTACGCCGCGGCGTTCCTCGTCGTCATGGTCGCCCTGGGGATGGCGCTCTCGCCCTGGGCGGCGCTCGCGTTCCCCGCGGCGCTCCTCGTCGGCTTCGCCTTCGGGGCCGCCGGGATGGCCGCGACGAGCTTCATGCGGACGTGGCAGGACTTCGACCTCGTCCAGCTCGTCATCCTGCCGCTCTTCCTCTTCAGCGCGACGTTCTACCCGCTCGCGACGTACCCGGAGCCGCTCCGGACCCTCGTCCAGCTCACGCCGCTCTACCACGGCGTCGACCTCATCCGCGGGCTCACGACGGGGAATGTCGGCCCGGGGCTCCTCGTCCACGTCGTGTACCTGCTGGCGATGGGCCTCGCCGGGCTCGCGATCACGTCCCGGCGGCTGGAGCGGCTCCTCCTCAAGTAGCCGACCGGCCGCGCCCCGCGCGCGGTACCCTCCGGGCGATGCGCCGTTCGCCCTGGGCCCTCCTCGCCGCCGCCCCGCTCCTCCTCGTCGCGGCCTCGCCCGCGCCCGGCCCGACCGCCGCGGGGGTCCCGCCGGCACCCCCCGTCCTCATCGGCACGTTCGAGCCGGTCGTGTCGGGCGGGGCGTGCGCCGCGTGGGACGCCGGCTGCGCGGCGACCGCGATGCCGACCGTCGGGGGCGACGTCCACGCCGTGACCCTCCTCGTGCCGGCCGGGGAGTGGCACTGGCGGGTTGCGCCGGCGGGCGACGCGGGCCGATCCGTGGGGGTGGGGACGCGGGCCGACGGCGATGACCGGGTCCTCCAGCTCGGGTCGCCGCGCGCGGTGACGTTCGCCTTCGACACGCGGCGGGTCACCGCGGCGGCCTCGACGGACGACGCGTTCGGGTGGGTCGCGGACGCGCCCGGGCCGTGCGCGCCGGGCGCCCCGCCGCCGGCCTCACCGCCCCTCGAGCCGGCGCGAACGCTGTTCGATCCCGACGGGGACGGCGTGGCGACGGCGGTTCTCGAGGTTGCCGCCGGGGGCTGCCTCCGGGTCGTCACGGGGGGCGGCCGGGCCGTGGAGGTGGAGACGGAGCCCGCCGGCATCGCCGGGGCCGTGGAGGTCGCGTTCGACGCCCGCGCCGGAACGGCGTCGGCGTTCGCCGCCGGCCCGCCCGCCGTCGACGGCCGCCTCGACCCGCTCGGGTTCGCCCACGACAGCCGCGACCTCGCGTACCGGTCGCCGGCCGGGGCGTCGCCGGCGGGGAGCCCGATCCGCCTCCGGTTCCGGACCTTCCACGCCGATGCGACCGGCGTCGACCTCGTCGTCCGCGACGCCGTCACGAACCGCCGGACCCGAACGGCGATGGAGCGGATCGCCGGGCCGGCGACGTGCGGGGAGGCGCCGGTCGACGTCGTGGCACCGTGCGACTGGTGGGAGGCGACGGTCGTGCCGCCGGACCCGACGACCCTCGCGTACCGCTTCGAGGTCGCCGACGGCGACGCGCGCTCCTACTACGCCGACGACGCGCGGCTCGACGGCGGCCGCGGGGCGACGACGCGGACCGCGGCGGACACCGGGTACATCGTCACCGTCCACGTCCCCGGGGTGGAGCCGATCCCCTGGCTCGACGGCGCCGTGGTCTACCAGGTCTTCCCCGACCGCTTCCGGAACGGCGACCCGGCGAACGACGCCGACGTCGACGCGCCGCGCTACGCCTGGCCGGCCGACGCGGCCGACCGCAGCGAGCGACGGGCCTGGGACGAGCTCCCCGAATCCCCCGGACGCGGCCGCGACTGGTTCGGCGGCGACCTCGCCGGCATCCGGCAGAGCCTGCCGTACCTCGCCGACCTCGGCGTCGACGTCCTCTACCTCAACCCCATCTTCGCGGCGGCCTCGAACCACGGGTACGACACCCGCGACTACACGGTGATCGATCCCCGGTTCGGGACCGCGGCCGACTGGGAGGCGCTCGTCGCCGCGGCGCGGGCGCGGGGGATCCGAATCGTCCTCGACGGGGTCTTCAACCACGTCAGCTCCGACTCGCCGCTCTTCGACCGGTACGGGCACTTCGCCGGCGCGCCGGGCGCCTGCGAGAGCGTCGACTCGCCGTACCGGTCGTGGTTCACGTTCCGGGCCGCCGCCGGCGGGCCGTGCGCCGGCCCCGACGGGCCGCACACGATGGACTACGTGGCATGGTCCGGGTACGCGTCGCTGCCGGTCCTCGTGAAGACGGATGCGGGGGTGCGCGACCTCGTCGACGCGGGCGACGACGCGATCGCCCGCCGCTGGCTCCGAGACGGCGCGTCCGGCTGGCGCCTCGACGTGATGATGGACGCCAGCTTCCCGGACGGGTTCTGGCAGGGGTTCCGGGCGGCGGTGAAGGCGACCGACCCCCAGGCCGCGATCGTCGGCGAGCTCTGGCAGCGCGACCAGGTCCTCCCGAAGATCCGCGGCGACACGGCCGACACGACGATGGGCTACCGCTTCCGGAACGCCGTGACGGGGTACCTCGGCACGATCGACCGCGAGGGCTTCCCGGACGCCGGCGCCAGCGAGCAGCCGCCGAGCCTCCTCGTCCGGAAGCTCCTCTCGATCCTCGAGGACGACCCTGCGTTCGCGGCTCGGACGACGTGGAACCTCCTCGACTCCCACGATACCGAGCGGATCCTCTGGTCGCTCACGCCGGGCGAGCCGAAGGACCGCGAGGAGCCGCCGAACCTCGCGCTCGGGAAGGCGCGTCTCCGCCTCGCCAGCCTCCTCCAGTTCACCCTCCCGGGCGCGCCGACGATCTACTACGGCGACGAGGTCGGGATGACCGGTGCCGACGACCCGGACGACCGGCGGCCGTTCCCCGTCCTCGGCCCGGACGGGTCGCTCCCCGCGTCGGCGGACGCCGCGCTCCACGCCTGGTACCGCGACCTCGCGACCGCGCGCCGCGAGCTCGCGGTCCTCCGCGACGGCGACGTCGCGTTCCTCGTCGCGAACGACCGCGACCGGACGCTCGCCTTCTCGCGCCACGACGCGGCCGGCGGCCTCGCCGTCGTGGCCATCAACCCGGACCCCCTGCGAAGCGCGACGATCGCCGTCCCGCTCGCCGACGCGCGGGGCCCGGGGGTCCCCGTGCCGGACGGAATCCGCTTCGTTGACCGGGCGGGCACGCTCGCGGCCCCGGCGACGAGCGCGGCCGGGGAGCTTCGCGTGACGCTCCCGGCGCTCGGGGCCGCGATCCTCGTGCCGGAGCCGGGAGCGGATCTCGTCGCGCCCGCCGCGCCCATCGGCCTCACGGCGGCGGCCGGCGGCGGGGTCCGGCTCGCCTGGCAGCCCGTCGCCGGCGCCGCGGGATACCGGGTCGAGCGGGCGCCGTTCGCCGACGGCCCCTCCGCGGTCGTCGGCGAGCCGGCGGACGTGGAGCTCGTCGACGCGGACGCCGCGGCGGGCCCCCGCGTCTACGCGGTCCGGGCCGTCGACGCGGCCGGCAACGTGGGGCCCGCGGCGACCGTCGCCGTCACGGTCGCCGCGCCGCCCTCGGCGATGCCGGGAAGGGGGCCGGGGGCCGGTGCGACGCCCGGCGACGGCGTGCCGGCGCCGGTCGTCGTCGGAGTCGGGGCGCTTCTCGCGGTCGTCCTCGGCCTCGCCGTCCGCGCCGCCGTGCGCCGCCGCGCGACGATCGACTGAGCCGCGCTATCCTGCGGCCATGAGCGAGCCCGCCGCGACGCCGCCCCCCGCAGATCCCGCCTCCGCGCACCGCCGCGCGATCGGCATCGACGTCGGCGGGACGGGGGTGAAAGCCGCCGTCGTCGACCTCGCCACGGGCGAGCTCGTCTCGCCCCGCATCCGCCAGAAGACGCCGCAGCCGGCGACCCCGACGGCCGTCATCGAGGTCATCGGGGCGATCCTCGACGAGCTGGCGGCCGATGGGTACCTCGACGCGGCGATGCCGGCCGGGGTCGGCCTCCCCGGCGTCGTGAAGGACGGCCGCCTCCTCACCGCCGCGAACATCGACCGGAGCTGGGTCGGGTTCGCTGGCCGGGAGGCGCTCGAGGCGCGCCTCGGCCGCCCCGTCCGCCTCGTGAACGACGCCGACGCGGCCGGCCTCGCGGAGGTCGCCTTCGGGGCGGCAAAGGCCGTGGCCGGGACCGTCCTCCTCCTCACGATCGGGACCGGGATCGGGAGCGCCCTCCTCATCGACGGAACGCTCCTCGATTCGACGGAGTTCGGCCACGTGACGTTCCGCCGCAGGGACGCCGAGCAGTGGATCTCGGGTTCGGCCCGCGAGCGGCGCGGGATCGGCTGGCGGCGCTGGGCCGGCGAGTTCTCGGAGTTCCTGGCCCTCCTCGAGGCATGGTTCTGGCCAGACCTCATCATCCTCGGCGGCGGGGTGAGCAAGGAGCACGCGAAGTACGCCCGCTGGCTGAAGTCCCGGGCCCCGATCGTCACGGCCCGCTTCCTCAACACGGCCGGGATCATCGGCGCCGCCCTCGCCGCCGGCGGCGACCCCGCGGCGCCGCCCGACTGACGCCGAGGGCGCTCCCCGTACACTTCCCTCGCCCATGACGACCCAGCGCGACTACTACGACATCCTCGGCGTCGAGCGCGGCGCCTCCGAGGCGGACATCAAGCGCGCGTTCCGGAAGCTCGCCCAGCAGTGGCACCCGGACGTCAACCGCGACGCCAGCGCCGACGAGCGGTTCAAGGAGATCAACGAGGCGTACCAGATCCTCTCGGACCCCCAGCGCCGCCAGGCGTACGACCTGTTCGGGCAGGCCGGCGTCGGCGGGGCCGGCGGCTTCGACCCGGGCGCCGCGGGCGGCTTCGGGGCGTTCTCCGACCTCTTCGACGCATTCTTCGGCGGCGGCGCCGCGGGCGGCGTCCGGCGCGGGCGCCCCGCGGTCGGCTCGGACCTCCGCTACGACCTGCGGATCACGTTCGAGGAGTCGATCCGGGGCACGGAGAAGGAGATCGAGTTCCCGGTCCTCGACCGCTGCCCCACGTGCTCGGGGAGCGGGGCGAAGCCGGGCACGGAGCCCCGGGCCTGCCCCCAGTGCGGCGGCCGCGGCGAGGTCCGCCACGCCCGCCAGACGATGCTCGGCCAGATGGTGAACGTCGTGACCTGCCCCCGCTGCCGGGGCGAGGGCAAGGTGGTCGAGGCGCCATGCGCCGACTGCGGCGGCGACGGGCGGAAGCAGCGGTCGAAGCGGCTCCGCGTGAGCATCCCGGCCGGCATCGACGACGGGCACCAGATCCGGCTCTCCGCGGAGGGGGAGGCCGGCCCGCGCGGGGGGCCTCCGGGGAGCCTCTACGTCGCGATCCACGTCGCGGCCCACCCGCAGCTCCGCCGCGAGGGGACGGAGCTGTACCACGAGCTCGACCTCTCGATCGCCCAGGCCGCCCTCGGGACGACGGTCCGCGTGCCGACCGCGGACGGCGAGGAGGACCTCGAGATCAAGGCCGGCACCCAGCCGGGGACCGAGATCCGCCTCCGCGGCCGCGGCGCCCCACACCTCCGCCGCCCCGGCGCCCGCGGCGACCTCCACGTCCTCGTCGACGTGACGGTCCCCACCCGCCTCAGCCGGGAGCAGCGGCAGGCCCTCGAGGCGTTCGCCGCGGCGTCCGGCGAGGCGAACATCGGGACGGGCAAGGGCGGGGTCATCGACCGGATCAAGGACGCCCTCGGATGAGGAGCCCGGGGGCGAGGTCCCCCGGCGGCGCGGCGCCCGCCGCGGGTGGGACGGGGGCCGGAGGCGATCCCGGCGCCGATGCGTGGCTCGAGCTTGCCGTCACCTGTGACCCCGAGGCGGTCGAGGCGGTGAGCGAGATCTTCGCGCGCATCGCCCCGGGTGGCGTGAGCGTCGAGCCCGGCTTCACCCTCGTCGACGAGGGCCTCGGCGCGGCGGTCGACCCGGCCGCCCCGGCGACCGTGCGGGCATACCTGCCGGCGCGCGACGCGGGCCCCGCGCGCGCCTCGGCCGCCGCGGTCGAGCGGGCCCTCGGCCACCTCCAGGCGTTCGGGCTGCGGGAGATCGGGGAGCTGCGGACCCGGGTCGTCCACGAGGCCGACTGGGCGTCGGCGTGGAAGCGCCACGTCGGCGTGCTCCGGGTCGGGCACGGGATCGTCATCCGGCCGACGTGGCGCCGCCACCGCCGCCGCGCCGGTGACACCGTCCTCGCGATGGACCCCGGGATGGCGTTCGGGACGGGCCTCCACCCGACGACTCGCCTCTGCCTCGCGGGGATCGAGCGCTGGGCGGACGAGGGCCTGCTCGCCCGCGGCGGGGCCCGCGACGGGACCGCGCGCCTCCTCGACGTCGGGTGCGGCTCGGGGATCCTCGCGATCGCCGCCGGACTCCTCGGCGCGGGGGAGCTGCTCGGGGTCGACCCGGACCCGATCGCCGTGGAGGCGACGCTCGCGAATGCTCGCCGGAACCGGGTCGCGCGGCGCCTCCGCGCCCGGCGGGGCTCGCTCCCGAGCGGCGCGGGGCCGTTCGACCTCGTCGCCGCGAACCTCATCGCCTCGCTCCTCGCGACGCTCGCCGCCGACCTCGCGGCCGAGCTGCGGCCCGGCGGCCGGCTCCTCGCCTCGGGCATCTTCGTCGACCGCGAGGCCGCCGTGCGGCAGGCCCTCGAGGGTGCCGGCCTCCGCGTCCTCCGCCGCGAGGCCGAGGGTGACTGGGTGGCCCTGGAGGCGGAGCGGGGAGAGCGCTGAGCCTGCTCTACGCGGACCCGCCGATCGGCAGGAAGCCGAGCACCAGCCCGATGACCCCGCCGCCGCCGAGGGCGACGAGCGGGCTGAGCGCGCCGATCGGCACGACGCCGAAGACGACCGCCAGGATCCCTCCGCCGAGGCCCAGGACGAGGCCGAACAGGAGACCGCGGAACGGGTGACGGCCCGGGACGGCGCTCAGGACGCCGACCAGACCGAGGATCCCGGCCCCGATCCCGACCATCCCCGGGATCGACGTCAGCGGGTCGCCGCCGAGCCGGATCCAGGCACTGCCACTGCAGGAGCCGCCCGTGCCGCTGATGCTGCCCCCGACCTCCACCACGCCTGCGACATCGATCGGCAGCACGTCCCCGAGGTCGAGGACGCCGTCGGCGCTGGTCTTGCCCTCCGTGTTGTTGACGTCGCCCGACCAGATGGGGAGGCCGTAGATCGTCAGCTGGTAGGTGCCGCTCGTGATCGCGGGGCCGGTCCCCGCCCACGCGACGCTGCCCTTCGGGTCGACGTCGAACGGGTTGTTCGGATCACTCGTCCCAGGACCCGTGAGGGTGTCGAGCTGCTCGCCGGACCTCCCGGTCGAGGTCGCCGTGAGCGTGCATGGCCCGGTGATCGCCGCGCCCGCGGGCGGGTCGGCGGCGCGCACCGTTCCAGCGAACGCGATCAGCAGGAGGAGCGCGGCCGCGCTCAGCACCAGGAGGCGAGGCCGACGGAAGCGAGAAGTCACCAATCAGTCCCTCTCACCCGACGGCGCGACGTCCCCGGTCGCCGATGGCTCCGCCGGGACGCTCGAGCCACCGTACGCTCGCCGCGCCGGCCTCCGGAATGGCCGTTCGGCACGGCTGCGCTACGATCTTTGGCCCGGTACCCGACCGCGGCTGCCCCGCCGGCGGGCCGCACCTCCGACGTGATGACAAACCTCGCCCCGCTCTCCGCCCACTTCCTCGCGGCCCCCTGGTGAGCCGAGTGACCGAGCCGTCGCCGGCCTTCCCGCTTCCCGCCGTTCCATCCCGGCCCATCCGGCGGGCGGCCATCACGAACCTGGGCTGCAAGGTGAACCAGTCCGAGATGGATGCGGTCGAACGACTCCTCCGCGTCCGCGGCGTGGAGATCGCGGAGGACGGGGCCACGGCCGACCTCCACGTGGTGAACACCTGCACCGTGACCGCGGTCGCGGACGACAAGTCGCGCAAGGCCGTCCGACGGGCCCGGCGGGCGAGCCCCGACGCCGCGGTGATCGTGACCGGCTGCTCCGTGCAGGTCGGCGGGGCGACGCTCGCCGCGGTCGATCCCGCCGCGCGGCTCGTGGCGAACGAGGAGAAGGACGGCCTCCTCGCCGAGGTCGAGCGCCTGCTGGGGATGCCCGCGGCGGCGAACCACGCTCCCCACGGCCCGCTCGACGCGGCCCTGCCGACGCTCGCCGGCGTCGAGGTCGAGGGCGTCGCGGACGACCGGGCCCGGATCGACCGGACACGCGCCTACGTGAAGGTCCAGGACGGCTGCAGCTTCCACTGCACGTACTGCATCATCCCCCGGGCGCGCGGCCCGGAGCGCTCGCTGCCGCCGGAGGTGGTCCTCGCGGACGTCCGCCGCGCGCTCGCCGCCGGCCACCGGGAGATCGTCCTGACCGGGATCAACATCGGGACGTACGACGGGGGCTGGTCGGAGCCGGGACCCCGCGGCACGCACGCGCGGGCGGCCCTCTCGCTCGCCGGCCTCGTCCGGCGGATCCTCGCCGAGACCGCCGTCGAGCGGATCCGCCTCTCCTCGATCGAGCCGCAGCACGTCGACGACGCGCTCCTCGACGCCTGGACCGGGGCCGGCGCCGGGCGCTGCCTGCCCCACCTCCACCTCCCGCTCCAGTCGGGCGACGACGGAGTGCTGCGGCGGATGGGCCGGCGCTACGACACGGCGGGCTACGCCCGGGTCGTCGAGCGGATCCGGGCCGCGATCCCCGGCGTCGCGATCCACGCCGACGTCATCGCCGGCTTCCCGACGGAGGACGACGCCGCCTTCGCGCGGTCGCTCGCCTTCGTCCGCGGCCTCGACCTCGCGGGCCTCCACGTCTTCCGATACTCCGCCCGCCCGGGGACGCCGGCGACCCGGATGGAGGGTCAGGTCGCGGAGGCCGTCCGCCGCGAGCGCGCGGCGGCGCTCCTCGCCGAGGCGGCCGCCGCGCGGGCCCGCTTCGCGGCGCGGGCGTCGGGCGGACGCCGCATCGTGCTCTTCGAGGCGCCGGCGGACCCCGCCGACCCGGGCGCGGGGTGGCTGGGCCACGCGGAGGATTACGTCCTCATCCGCACCGCCGCCCCGGACGGGCGCTCCCTCGAGGGCGAGGTCGGGGTCGTGGCGGTCGGGGGCCCGGACCCCCAGGATGGGGGGAGGGCCGTCGGGCGGATCGAGCGCCTCGTCTCCCGGCCCGCGGGAGGCGCCATCGCCGGGCGCCCGCCCCCCGTCGTACTCTTGCCGGCATGAGCGCCGCCTGCCTCTTCTGCCGGATCATCGCCGGCGAGATCCCGTCCACGCGGGTCCACGAGGACGACCTCGTCGTCGCGATCCGCGACATCGCCCCGCGGGCCCCGACGCACATCGTCATCATGCCGCGGGCCCACATCGGCTCCGCCGCGGACCTCACGGAGGCCGACGGGCCGCTCCTCGGGCGCCTCTTCGGGGTCGCCGCCGCGCTCGCCCGGTCGGAGGGGATCGACGGCCGCGGCTACCGCCTGACGACGAACGTCGGGGCCTGGGGCGGACAGACGGTGCCCCACCTCCACCTCCACCTCATGGGCGGCCGGGCGTTCGACTGGCCGCCGGGATGATGTCCCGCCTCCCCGCGCCGCGGTGGCGCGGCGGCGCCCTCGTCGCCCTCGCGGCGGCCATCGTCGCGGTTGCCGGCTGCGCGGCGCCGGCGGCGCCATCCGCCCTCCCCGCCGCGACGGCGGCCCCGCCGATCTCCCCGGCGGTGGCGGCCACGGAGGTCCAGCTGGCCGGCGCGCTCCGCGCCCGCGGCCTCGTCCTCGAGGAGACCGGCCTCGTCGTGCGTCCCGGCGAGCCGGCCTCGTTCGCCGCGGTCCCCCGGACGGCGTTCCGGGCGATCCTCCCCGACGACCCGTCGGGCGGCCTCGTCGTCGTCTACGAGCTGCCCGACGTCGCGTCGGCGGCGACCGCGGCGGCCGAGCTCGCCGCGTACGTCGCGAGCGGCCCCGGCCGGGTCCAGTACCCGCCGGACGCCCGTTTCGCCCTCCGCCAGGTCGGGTCGACGATCGCCTTCTTCGCCTGGTCGCCGGCCTCGTCCCCGGACGCGCGCACGGCCGACGTCGCGGCCGCGGTGGCGACCGTCGGGACGGAGGTGCCGATCCCGCGCGGCTGACCCCGGACGCGGGTCGCCGGGGCTACGTCCCCTCGATCACGGGGAGCGGCGCGGCCACGGTCGCCCAGGCGCGTACCTGGTCCCGCTTCACCTTCAGCGTGTGCGTCCGCGGGAAGTCGGCGTCGGGCCAGAAGCGCCACGCGGCGACCCGCGCGTGGATCGCCAGCGTCGCGTTCGCCGCCTTCACCGCGGCGTCGACCTCGCCCCGGGCCTGCTCGAGGTCCGCGCCGGGGGCGAACACGCCCGCGACCGGGGTCGTCGCCCCGCCGTCGCGGACCCGTTCCAGCGCGGCCGGCGCGAGGACGACGGCCTCGATCCGCCCTGGCTCGGTCTCGAGGACGACGGAGTCGCGGATCCCGGCGACGCGGAGGGCGTTCTCGACGTCCTCGGGGAAGACATTGAGGCTGTTCGGCAGGACGATCATGTCGCGCTTGCGGCCGTGGAGGACGAGGCGGCCCCGCGGGTCGAGGTGGCCGAGGTCGCCGGTCTGGTAGTAGCCGTCCGCGGTGAACGCCGCGGCGGTCGCGGCCGGGTCCTCCCAGTAGCCGCTGGTCACCGACGGGCCGCGGAACTGGACCTCGCCGTCGGCGGCGATCCGCATCTCGAGGCCGGGCAGCGGCCGGCCGACGGAGCCGGGCGGGTGGTCGTGCCACGAGTTGCACGTGCCCGACCCGGTCTCGGTCGCGCCGTACCCCTGCATGACGACGACGCCGATGTCCTCCCAGGCCTGCTGGACCGCCGGCGGGAGGAACGCGCCGGCGGAGACGAAGAGCCGGAGGCCGCCGCCGAGCCGGGCGTGGATGCTCCGAAAGACCGCCCGCCGGGCGCCCATCGGGAGGTGGCGCGCGACGGCCCGCCCCCGCCGCAGCCACGCGCCCCGGCCCTGCCGCTCCACCTCGCGCTCCGCGGCCGTCCAGAACAGCTCGAGGATCTGGGGGAAGACGACCATCGCGGTCATCCGGTGCGCGCGGATCGCCTCGAAGACGACGCGCGGGTTCCGGCTCCGCACGTAGAGGATGTCAGCGCCGAGGTCGAGCGTCAGGTAGAGCTCGACGGCCTGCGCATAGAGGTGCGACATCGGGAGGAGCGACACGAGGCGGTAGGCGATGTCGGGGACGATGAGATGGAAGGCGTCGATCCCGGCGACGGTGTTGGCGTGGGTGAGGGTCACGCCCTTCGGCGTGCCCGTCGTCCCCGACGTGTACACGAGGAGGTAGACGTCGTCACGCGCGGGTCGTGGCCAGGCCGCGAGCCTGTCCTCCCAGTCCGCGGGGAACCCGGCGCCCGGCTCCGCGCAGAGGTCCGCCGTCGTCGTGCGCGGGAGGTGGTCGACGTCGGCGTCGGCCGGGTCTGGCGCGTCGCGGCCGGTCCCGATGACGAGCTGGATGGCGCCCGAGCGATCGGCGATCCGCCGGATCGCGTCGGGCGCCATCGTCAGGTCGAGGGGGACGTAGATGATGCCGGCCCGCATCGCCCCGAAGTACGTCGCCGCGAGGTTCGGGCCTGATGGCGCCCAGGTGAGGACGCGGTCGCCGGGCACGAGGCCCCGCGAGCGGAGGCGCCACGCGGCGAGCCGGCTCCGCCGGTCGAGCTCGCGATAGCTCCACGTGAGGATCGAGCCGTCGTCGTTCCGCAGGCGGACCGCCGGCCGGTCGCCGTACCGGGCGACGGCCCCCTCGAGCACGTCGATGAGCGTCCGGTTCGGGGGCCGATCGGCGCGCATGGGCGCATCCTGCGCGGCCGTCCCCGCGAGCGCAACGGTCGGACGGCACGGGGTCGCCCTGTGCCCCTGCGTTCGAGGCGGAGATGAGCGAGGAGGCCTTCCCGTGGGACGACTGGCCACCCCCAATGAGCAACCCTCCCTGTTGACTACGGGGGGGGCGAGCCATCAGGCTCTGAGGCCGGCCCGCAGGCCACCCCGGGTTGCCGTCCGCCGGCACCGTTCCTCCGCCTCCTGTGAGGATCACGCCCCACGATCACCAATCGAGGTGCTCCCCATGCGGCGACGACGGCTCGTTGTGATCGTCCTCGCCCTCTCGGCCCTGCTGGCGATCAGCGGCCAGGTCTTCGCGATCGAGCCCGCCTTTCCCACCCCCTCGCCTGGCGAGATCGACGCTGACCGCTCGTTCCGGGAAGCGTTCGGCCTCGCCAGCGATACCGGCTCGATCCTACGAGTCCGGACAAGCCCGGACGCAGACACCGCTGCATTTGGCTTCCCCGTCACGCCGGGCGAGCGCGCGAGGATCTTCCGCGACGACGCGATCATCCAGCGGACGGATCGCTTGGCTGATCTCGTCGCCGGCAACAGAGATGCCTTTGGCGGCGTGTGGATTACCCGGGGATCGTCCGTCGTGGTGCATGTGGCCATGACGCGCGACAACGCTGCACTCGCAACCGCGGCCCGTGATGCTGCGCCAGATGGGGCCGCGCTGGACATGATCGCTCGCGTCCAATCTGCGTCCAATGCCGCCATGGAGTCGCTAGCTGCCCGAATCGTGGACGAGTACGGGCCAGTGCTGGCAAGACTGGGGGCGTCGGTCGGACCGGATCCGGTCAGCGGAACCGTTGTCGTTGGCACTCCGGAACCCGCGGGACCTGTTGCACACTCGATCAAGGACAGCTACGGGTACGGAGTCACGATCCAGGAGCAGGCGCCCATCAGCCTGAGCGCGTGCACGTCACGCCGCGACTGCACGAACCCGTTCACTGGCGGCATGTCGCTCCGGCCGACCGGGTATCCGTCGTCCTACGACCACTGGGGCTCTCGTCAAGTTGCGTGGAAATCGGCTCAGGCGGCGAGTCGACAATGCATGGTGGAGCGAGGGCCGGCGGAACAGTCTTCGACGATGCCACCGCAGGCGCCTCGCAGGCCCCGGACGTCCGTGGGAACCGAGGCTCCGCTCCAACTGCTCGGCGGGGGCGGCGTCGAGGAGCGGGATGGCGTCGTCCGATAGATGGCGACCTGCGGAGCCCTGGCAGCCCGATCCTCGCGCATGGACCAGGCGGGCTGCTTGCCTCGATAGCTGGATGGCGAATCAGTGCGGGAAAGCGGTCGTATCCGGGCCGGGGCAAGATCGGGCGGGCGCGCCCGATCCGGCAGAATGACGTAAAGGCGCTCGTTAGCCTCGGCGCTGCGCGGACCGCGGACCACGACAAGGCCGAGCGTGTCATCGCCCTGCACTCTCCCAACAGAGAAGATCGCGAACGGATCGCCCCTAGTCCTGGACAGTGACCGAGACGCTGGCCGGAGATGAGCAGACCTCGTGCCAGACTGTGCCAAGGTCGATCTGGATGCTGCCCAGTGCGACTGGGAACTCGACCCGGGTGATGTCGCTGATCGGGTCGGTGCAGGGCGGCGCCGAAAGCAGCGTCCCGTTGTCCGCGGACCCACCTATCCACCACCAGGCGCCGAGAACGATCGAGACTGACTGTCCAGACCGGATGGTGAAGGAGGTGCCTGTCCCAGCATTGACCACCGTGACTGGCTGGAACGCGCCGGTCGCGGAGGCCACCCTGATCGTCGCCGGCAGATCGAGCACGCAATCGCCGCCAGTATTGCGAAGCGGCTGCGTGACATACACGGACGTCGTCCCGACCGTCCCAAAACCGGGGGCACTCGTCGCCTTGCCCAGGACGAACTGACTCGCCGAGCACGTTCCCGCCACGCCTGGCACCCGCGAGGGCGGCACCACCACGGTCGAACTCGGCGCTAGTGTAACGGTGGCCGAGGGGGTAGTCGAAGATTCAGATCCAGAGGCACCACCGGTGGGTTCGCCTGGACTCCAACCACCCCGCGACACCAGAGCGACGAGCAAGATGACCACGGCTACCGCGGTGCCGGCGATGCCAAAGGGATAGGCGCTGCGGGACGGTTTTGGTGCCGCCGACGGCAGTGACGCAGCATCCGCGACTGCCCGCCATGCCTCCAAGATCACGGTGGTCCGGGAGGGAGACATCACGCCACCTCCAACTTGTCACGGGCGCGACTGACGGCCGCCCTGAGGGCACCGTCTGTGGTGTTCAACGCGTCTGCTACCTCCGCATACGACCACCCCTCGACCGCCGTCATGACCAATGCCGTCCTTTCGAGGGGAGTCAGCGTGGCAAAGGCCTGGCACACATCGATCCAACGGGCACGAATCAGCTCGTCGGTGGGGGGATCCGAACGCGTCAGTGCAAGACTCCGGCGAAGAGCCCTAAAGCGGTTGTTCGCCAGATGTCGGGCAGTGACCAACAGCCATGGCAGGATCGGCCGATCCCAGTCGATCGAGGCTCTGTGCCGCCAGAGTCGGAGGTACGTTTCCTGCGTCAAGTCCTCGGCCGAGGTCCAGTCGTTCGTCCAGGCGAGAACGAACCGAAAGACGTCCCTCGAGAACCGATCATAGGCGCGTTGGTACCGGAGCTCGACTGACTCGGCCAAGGCGACCTCTGCTCCCATACTCGTATACACCCCGCTGACCCTGCAAACGCACGGCCAGTCGCATCCCAGTTTGCAGGTAACGGCGCACGCTGTCGTGGCACCCGATCGTGGTCTCGAAGGGCCAGCGATGCCCCCTCAAGCCGGTCAACGCTTATGGCTCGTTCTCGGGCGCCAGTCTCTCCGGCGGTTCTAGCAGCCTCGGCCAGCACAGCAACCCGACGGCCGCCGAGGCACCGCAAGCCCAGGCCAGTGGAGTCGGCGCCCCTCGGAAGGCGCTCCACGTGAAGCACCGCGAGCGTCGCGGCGGTCGCCGTCGCGAGGAGCTCGTCGAGGACGCCGACCTTGATGCGCGGAGGGCGCCGCCGGTGCGCTGCTCTCGGACCTCGGAATCGGATCCCATACGTCGGCCGTGGATGCACGGCCGGTCCCGGGAGCGACGCTGTGATCACGAGTTGCGGACCCCCGTCCTCGCGCTTTGGCAGATCCGCGGTAGCGCTGCCTCACGGGAGTTGGCAGCGCAGCAAGTCGCTGGCGAAAGCGGGGCGGCGATGAATGTCGCCCGCCCCGCCTCGGAGATGTGGCTGTCAGGATCGCTAGTTGTAGCAATCCGCCTGATGCCAATAGTCCGTGAAAGCAGTGCCGGAGCTGATGGCACCCGGGTTAATGCAGTAGTACGACGATGACGAGCCTTGGATCGTCTTGGTGACGGTTTGGCTGCCGAGCGTGACCCACTGGCTGTTGGAGTAAAGCTGTGTTCGGGTATTCGTGAATCGGAGCGAGCCGAAGTTGATGGCGGTGCCCGTGGGCGCCTCGGCGATCCATTCCGCCGTGTTGAGGTCCCAACTCCAGCCCGATGGCGGCGTTACTGAGCAGCCATGAGCCACACCAGATGTTTGGTCCTCGAGGTAGAAGAAGGCCTTGTTTTGGCTGGTCTGGAAGCTCATGTTCTGGTAGATCCAGTGGCCGGCACCCAACGTCCACGAGCTATATCCGCACAAGGCCACCGGAGGTGCGGTGTTGGCGAATTCGGTGAATGGTCGGTAGGCACTGCCCGATCCGACGTTCGGATGCCCGCACTCGACCCCTTGCTGAACGAGGGAGTTGCTTCGATCTGCCGACGTTCCGCCGAGGCCGATCCAGAAGCCGACCATGTTGGAGCTCGAGCACGTCCCCGTATTCGAGGGAACGTAGAAGGAGGTCTTTATGGCGACATATGTACGGCTCTGAGTGAAGAGGGTGCCTGCGATGTAGCCAGCCCAGTTCGTGTAGTACGTCGCGTACGACGGAGTCGAATCGTAGACCACCTGCAACGGCTCATCAGGCGGCTCAGCTGACTTGTCTGATCTGTATGCCGACATCGCCGCCGTCCAGTCCTCCAGATCGGCGGTGTCAGAAGGCCGCGGCGGGAATCCGAACTTCACCAGCGTGGAGTCATCGGCCTTCAGTGGGTTGAACCCGGCCGGCGGCGTGATTGTCGTGATGACTTGACCATCGGGCAGCTCAAAGACGGTCTGCGTGCTGCCGTCCGGCAGGGCTGTGACCACGGGTTCGATGGTGACGGTGGCCCCATCGGTTGGGGCCTGCTGACTGCCAAAGGTCCCGAAGTCGCCAGCGGATCGGTGCTCGGCACCGGATTGCGGTGATCCGCCGGCCACGCCACCCCATGCGGT
This sequence comes from Chloroflexota bacterium, assembly GCA_021802585.1. Taxonomy (GTDB): domain Bacteria; phylum Chloroflexota; class Limnocylindria; order Limnocylindrales; family CSP1-4; genus CTSoil-043. The sequence continues at coordinate 3,371 of JAJZRQ010000001.1, read as the reverse complement.
CGACGTGCCGCCTGCAACAGATGCGACGGCTGAACGTGGTAGACCTGTGAAGACCAGGGCCACGAGTCCCGCGAGCAGTAGAATTTTCCGCACCAGGACCTCCTCCGGGACGCCTTTCATTGACGCCACCCCTGGACGCGGGACGCGCGCCAAGGGTAGTCTCTCATTGGGTTAGATTTCTACAGGTGAATGGTCGGATTCGACTGCCGGCCAACCAGCCAGGTCAACATCGAAGCGAGCTCGGCGGGCCGGCCTAGTGTCGACCGAGACGGTCTCAGCCGTTTCTACTCGCTTCCTCCTAGTCAGCGGCGGCCCCAGCCAAGGCGGTAGCGGTCTCCAGCCTGCTGACTCGTCGGCCCGGAGGCGCTCGAAGGTGCGGAGCTACGCCGCGGACTCCTCCTCGCGTGTGTGGTCCGCCGGGATGTAGATCCCGTCGACGAAGCGGGCGCCGCGCAGGAGGAGGGTCATGATCGTCAGACCGCCATTGAGCGGCCGCCAGCCGAGCTCGAGGCGCTGGGTGATCTTGAACACCAGGTAGAGGGCCGAGTCGCGCCGGCGCATCCGCTTGCTGACGTTCGTCCGGAGCCGCACGCCGGCGAAGACCGACTCGACCGGGTTCGAGGTCCGCAGGTGGATCCAGTGCTCGGCCGGGAAGTCGTAGAAGGTCGTGAGATCGTCCCAGTCGCGGAACAGGGTCTCGGACGCCGGGTCCTGGCCTCTTGTGTGGAGCCACTGGGCCAGCTCGTCGCGCCTGAGCTCGCACTCGCGCCGGCTGGGCGCGTTCCAGACCGCCCGCAGCCGATGCCGCAGCTCGGGCTGGAGGCGCTTGGGCACCTTATCGGTCAGGTTCATCGCCTTGTGGTTCCAGCAGCGCTGGTGGCGGGTCTCGGGGAAGACCTCCCGGAGGGCGGCCCACAGCCCCAGCGCGCCGTCGCCGACCGCGAGCATCGGCGCCTCCAGACCGCGGTCGCGCAGGTCGCGCAGGACGTCGGCCCAGGACGCCGTGCTCTCGCGGTAGCCGAGTTCCATCGCCAGGAGCTCCTTGCGCCCGTCGGATCGGGCACCGATCACGACCAAGAGGCAACTGTGCTCGACCTCGGTGCCGACGCCGAGATAGATGCCGTCTGACCAGATGTAGAGGTAGCGCTCGGAGAGCGGCCGGGTCCGCCAGACCGTGTACTCGGCCCGCCAGTCCTCCTTGAGCCGCAGGATCGTCGACGAGCTGAGTGGTGCCCGCGATCCGAGCAGCTCGCGGAAGGCCGGCTCGAAGTCGCCCGAGCTCATGCCCTCGAGGTAGAGGCGGGCAAACAGGCGCTGGGTCGGGTAGGTCAGGCTCCGACCCCTCGGCAGGATGGAGGAACGGAAGGGCGGGATGTGGCCCGGCGTGTCGGCCACCCGCGGCGGCCGGACCTCGACCGACCAAGTGCCGATGCTGATCTCGCGCTCGCGGGCGTAGCCGTTGCGATAGCCGCTGAAGTCGTCCTCGACGCGGTCGTAGCGGCGCCGGCCGAGATAGGCGTCGACCTCGGAGTGGAGGGCCCGCTCGAGCATCCGACGGGCACCCTCACGAGCCAGCTCTTCGAGGGTCTCGGCGATCTCGACCTGGCCTGTCGGGACGAGCGGCTCGGACGACTCCGCAGCGGTCTCGCCTGGGCTCGAATCGTTCGGCGTGTCGGCGAGCCCGAGGGCTGGTGGGACGTGGTACGGTTCGGCCACGGCGTCTCCTTCTGGGGCTTGAATAACACCGGAAGGGTACGCCGCTTCTTCATGCCCGCTGGCGCCGGCGGATGCGCTCGACGGAGAGGGCGCCGTTGTCCGAGCCGGTCTCAGCCGTTTCCACACAACCTGAGGCTAGCTCCGACTACTGCACGGCCGCGATGTACGGCCGCAACAACACAACTGGCTCGCTCATCATCATCACCGCCGGCCATTGCGTGTACGACTTGGCCTCCAACACCACCTGGTACAACGGGGCCAACCTCGTCGGCCAACAGTACTCGTGGATCTTCGGGCCCGGCGGCGACCTCGGAGAGATCCGTGTCATCGCCAACGACTCCGGGTCTCGGAACCGGGTAATGAGAAGCACGCCGAGCGACTGGGTGAACATCGGCTATGAGAAGCCGATCAGTCAGCAGGTCATCGGGACGAGCGTATGCCGAAGCTCTGCAGTGTTGCCTAACTGGAACTGCGGCACCATCGGCGCAACGGATCAGACGCTGTTGGTCTGCAGTCAGGATGGGGCCAACTGCCGCAACGTGTCCCATCTCTGGCGCATGAGCTTCACATCGAGCCCGGGCGCGAGCGGCGGTCCGACGCTGTACGGGTCCACGATCTTCGGAGTGGTGTCGGCCAAGAACCCGTCGTACACCTGGTACGTCCCGACGGAGTACATGACGTTCGCCGACGTGTGCCTCACGACGGAGTGTTGAGACTGTCGGTGACCGACTGCGTGCGGGCGCAGAAGCAGGGGCTCGGCCTGCATCCGCGCTGGCCGATCACGCGCGGCCGGCTCGTTGCCACTGCCGCACTGGCGCTCGCACTGGCGGCGTGCGCCCCGAGCCCGCCGGCGACAGGCACGGGCGGGCCCGTCGCGGCTACCACCCCTCCAGCAGAGAACAGCCCCGTGGCGCCGGGGACGCTTCTCACCTGCGGCGGAACGAGGACGTTCGCCGCGGCGGCGCTCGCCAACCCGACCGGAATCGAGCGCAGCGCAGGTCCGGCGTTCGATGCGCTGCGCGAGGCGCTGCGGGCATTCGGCAGCCAGTTCGAGGGCTCCGCTGGATGGACGTGGCGCCTCGTCGCGGAGGATTCTGCTGGTGCCCTGTTCCTGGCGCGGCGACATGCCGCAGGCGCCGTGCCGTGGGTCCAGGTCGAGGTCCAATGGTCGGGCGGGCGGATGCGACCCGTGTCGATGGGAGACTGCGCGCTTCGTTCGGTGCTGGGGCGCGACCTCGCGCCCGGCACGTGGATCCTCGACCCGGACTCCGGCGCCCCGAGCCCGGAGGCATCGGAGCTTCGCGTCCTCGTCTGGGACGGGTCGTGTGATCAGGGCCCGCGCGTCCTGGGTCGGTTGCTGCCTCCCGTGATCGAGTACCGGAGCGATGCCGTCGTCGTCACGCTCGCAGCGCGGCGGGTGGATGGGGTTCTCGCGTGCCACCAGCCCGCTGGCACGCCCATGACGATCTCGCTCGAGGAGGCCATTGGAGGTCGCCGCCTGCTGGACGGGAGCCGCTTCCCTCCGGCTCCGCCGAGCCAGCCCTGACCGGCTGTCGGGATCGGCCGGCGCAATCGGCGTAGTGTGACGGCGGAGGTGCCGTCCCGATGCCCGAGCCCGTCGCGTTCTTCGCCGACCTCGCCGCCGAGGCCCCGCA
>JAJZRQ010000117.1 GCA_021802585.1 Chloroflexota bacterium | reverse complement strand
GGGTGAGGACCTGCGGCAGCCCGAGCGACGACGAGCTCCCGCCGAGGATCGCCGCCGCGACCTGGCCCTGGAAGGCGAAGGCGACGATCGCCGGGACCACCGCGGCGAGGAGCTGGACGAGCCCCAGGCCGCCGACGCCGAGGACCTTGCCCCCGAGGAGCTGGAACGGCGTCGCGGCACTGATGACGATCTCCATGACCCGGCTGCTCTTCTCCTCGGCGACGCTCATCGCGACCCACTGCCCGTAGAGGACGACGGCGAGGAGGAGGAACACGATGAGGACCTGCCCGACGAGGGCCGTCGCGGCGAGCTCCGTGCCGGTCGTGGGCGCGCCGGGGGCGGCAGGCTTCGGCGGCTCGATCGCGACGTGCGGCGGCGCGAACAGCGTGGCCTGGTCGCCGGGCGCAACCCCCAGGCGGTCGAGGCGGTCGGCGATGGCAAGCGAGAAGGCCGCCTGCTGGAGCAGCTCCGGCGTCCGTCGCCCGGCGAGCTCCTTCGAGATGATGACGAACGAGAGGTCGGGGCCCGGGGAGCGGTCGATGACGAGCGCGGCCGACAGCTTCCCGTCCTCCACCTCGGCCCGGGCGGTCGCCTCGTCGGCTGTCGCGACGACCGCGACGCTCTTCTCGCCCTGCGGCGTGCTCGCATTGAGGAGGACGTCGAGGCGAGCGACCGGGTCGAACGAGAGCGCGGGATGGGCCTGGTCCACGACCCCGATCGTCGCCGCGGTCTCGCCCTGGATCCACTGGATCCCGACGGGTGCCAGGGCCAGGGCCGCCCCGGCCACCGCGAGGACGACCGTGCCGAGGAGGAACGAGCGGGTCCGGGCCCGGACGGTGAACTCCCGGCGGGCGACCGCGAGGATGTTCCGGACGGTGGCGCTCATCGGTCGGCCCCCGCAGCGCCGTCCGCCGGGCCCCCGGCCCGGGCGGCCCCCGGCGCGTCAGGCGGTCCCGCGAGGGACTCCTCCTCCCGGGTCGACTTGCCGACCCGCTCGACGAAGATCTGCTCGATCGAGGGGTCTGCGATCTCGAAGCGGGTCACCCGCTCGCCGCGCGCGAGCGCCGCCTGGAGGATGACCTCCGGATCGGTCGCGCCGCGGACCTCGAGCTCGCTGTAGTCGCGGCCGGGGCGGACGACGGTCACGCCCTCGAGGTCGGCCAGCCACGGGAGGTCCGGGTCGCCGTCGGTCGCGAGGCGGACGACCTGCTTGCCGGTGGAGCGCTTCACGTCGCGGGTCGGCCCCGCGGCGACGAGGCGGCCCTCATCGATGATCGCGATCGCGTCGCAGAGCTCCTCCACCATGTCCATCTGGTGGGTGCTGAAGATGAGGGTCTTCCCGCGGTCGCGCATCTCGAGGAAGGCGGCCTTGAGGAGGGCGACGTTCACGGGGTCGAGGCCGCTGAACGGCTCGTCCATGATGAGGACCTGGGGGTCGTGGAGGATCGCGGCGATGAACTGGATCTTCTGCTGGTTGCCCTTCGAGAGCTGCTCGGCGCGGCGGTCGGCGTACTCCGGCACGCGGAACCGCGCCAGCCATGTCCGGACCTCCGCCTCGGCGGCCTTCCGGGGCACGCCGTAGAGACCGGCGAAGAAGACGAGCTGGTCGAGGACCTTCATCCGCGGATAGAGGCCCCGCTCCTCGGGAAGGTAGCCGAACGTCCGGCGCGGCAGCTCGCCCGACGGACGGCCCATCCAGGTCACCGTCCCTGCGTCGGCGCGGAGGATGTCGAGCACGATCCGCATCGCGGTCGTCTTGCCGGCGCCGTTCGCGCCGAGGAAGCCGAAGACCTGGCCCGGGTCGACGGCGAAGCTGATGCCGTCGAGCGCCCGGACCGAGCCGAACGACTTCTGCAGGTCGGTGATGACGAGGCTCATGCGCGCGCGACCCCCGGTGGCTGGCGAGGCGCGGCGCCAGACCGGCCGTCGACGGCCGGCGGGCGACGCATGCGACCCGCGCAGCGTACCGCCGGGGGTGGCGTGCCGTCAGGGACCGTTGGCCCGAAGGCGCGTGCGGTCCGACCCGCGGCCCGGAGGACGCGCCCGGCGCCGGCCGGCGGTCCGGGGCGGGGCCGACGAGCGCCGGCGGCCTCCGGCCGCCGGCCGAGATCCGGAGGCCGCCATCCGGCGTACTGCCCGTCATCGCGCCTGCGATCACGAAGCACCGGAGGAGAGGCTCATGATCCGCTCGATTCGCATCGCACTCGTCGGGGGAGTGCTCGTCGCCCTCGTGGCGGCGGGCGCCACCGCCGCGTCGAATGGCAACCGCAAGGTCCTCGACGCCACGATGGCGGGAATCCCCACCTCGCTCGCGGGCCAGGTGTTCATGGGGGCGACCGGCGGTGGCCTTCCCTGGCGCCTGTCCGGCGGGACGGTGAAGCTGTGGTCCGACGGGCGCCTCGTCGTCGAGGTCGAGGGCCTCGTGCTCGCGGCGGGCCCCAACGAGGGTCGGAACCCGATCCCGACCGGGCGTGCGCTCGTGTCGTGCGGCGGCGCGGTCGTGGCGATGTCCGACTCCGTTCCCTTCTCCCCGGAGGGCGACGCCGAGGTCGAGGCGCAGGTCGACCTTCCGGCCAGCTGCCTCGCGCCGGTCGTCTTCTTCGCCGGCAACACGGCCGCCGGCCCGCGCTGGTTCGCCGTCACGGGCTTCTGAGGACCGCGGCCGGGCCGGCCGCGCTTCCGCCCGGGCCGCTACGATCCCCGGGTGGAGCGCGACGAGGCACGGATCCGGCCGGACGGCCTCATCGAGACGATCCGCCGCTCGGTCATCGGCGATGACGAGGCCGTCGCCGGGCCGTTCGGCGTGCGCCGCGTGACGTACGCCGACTACACCGCCTCGGGGCGGAGCCTCGCCTTCGTCGAGGACTACCTCCGCGACGCGGTCCTTCCCCTCTACGCGAACACCCACACGGAGTCGTCCGGCACCGGCCTCCAGACGACGCGCTTCCGGGCCGAGGCACGGCAGATCGCGGGCCAGGCGGTCGGCGCGACCGACGAGCACGTCGTCCTCTTCGTCGGATCGGGCTCGACCGGCGCGATCGACCGGATGATCCACGTCCTCGGGCTGCGCCTCCCGGCCGAGCTCGCCGAGCGCTATGACCTCGGGGCCCGGATCCCGGCCGCCGAGCGCCCGGTCGTCTTCATCGGCCCGTACGAGCACCACAGCAACGAGCTCCCCTGGCGCGAGTCGATCGCCGACGTCGTGACGATCCCCGAGGACGCCGACGGGCGGATCGACCTCGCCCGCCTCGAGGCCGAGCTCATCGCCCACGCCGACCGACCGCTCCGGATCGGGAGCTTCTCCGCCGCCAGCAACGTCACGGGGATCCTTTCCGACACCCGGGCGATCTCGGTCCTCCTCCACCGCCACGGGGCGCTCTCGTTCTGGGACGTCGCCGCGGCGGCGCCGTATGTCGAGATCGAGATGGCGCCCCGGCGCCCGGCACCCGACGGCTCCCGCGACGAGGCCGACCTCGACACGAAGGACGCGATCTTCGTCTCGCCCCACAAGCTCATCGGCGGGCCCGGGACGCCCGGCGTCCTCGTCGCGCGTCGCGAGCTCTTCCGCAACCGTGTCCCGACCGTCCCCGGCGGCGGCACGGTCGCCTACGTGAACCCGACCGAGCACGTCTACCTCGACGACATCGAGCACCGCGAAGAGGGCGGGACCCCCGCGATCGTCGAGTCAATCCGCGCCGGGCTCGCGTTCCAGCTGAAGGAGGCCGTCGGGGTTCCGGCGATCCGCGATCGGGAGGAGGCGTTCATCGGCCGGGCGATCGCGCGGTGGAGCGCCGACCCGGGGATCGAGATCCTCGGCAACCCCGCGCTCCCCCGCCTCTCGATCGTCTCGTTCGTCGTCCGCCACCGGGCCCGCTACCTCCACCACAACTATGTCGTGGCGCTCCTCAACGACCTGTTCGGCATCCAGGCCCGCGGCGGCTGCTCCTGCGCCGGGCCGTACGGCCACCGGCTCCTCGGGATCGACCCCGAGCGCTCGCACGCGTTCGAGCGGGAGATCGCCCGCGGCTGCGAGGGGATCAAGCCCGGCTGGGTGCGGGTCAACTTCAACTACTTCATCAGCGACGCCGTGTTCGCGTTCATCCTCGAGGCAGTCGAGCTCGTCGCCCGCGACGGCTGGCGCCTCCTCCCGCAGTACCGCTTCGACCCCGCGACCGGGATGTGGCGCCATCGCGCCGGGGCGCCGGAGCCGCCCCTCTCGCTCCACGACGTCCGCTACGAGAACGGCGCGATGCGGTACGCGGCGCACCGTCACCGGGAGCCGGAGTCGCGCCTCGCGGCGTACCTCGACGAGGCGCGGACGCTCCTCGCCGACCCGCCGGTGCCTCCCGCCGACGTCACGACCCCGCTCCGGGTCGGGCCCGACTTCGAGGAGCTCCGCTGGTTCTGGCTGCCGGCCGAGGCGGCGGAGGAGCTGGCCACCGAGGGCTTCGCGCCGCGTTGACAGCGGGCGCCGAGGGGTGGCTCGCGGGCACGCCGCGGTCAGCGCCGGCCGGCGGCCCCGGCGACCGCGCCGGCGAGGCCCCTGCCCCAGGCACGCGCGCGCTCGACCTCCCCGTCGACGAGCCGGTCGAAGAGCGGGCCGGTGGGACCCTCGACGAGGAAGCTCTCGGGGCGGGCGACGACGCGGAGGCCGAGCGCGCGGAGCTCCCTGTCGGCGGGCTTCGCGGCCGATCCCCAGAGGAGCCCGGGGCCCTTGATCCGCGTGTCGAACGCCGCGGCCGCGACCCGCGACGACCCGCCGCTGAGCAACCCGATCCACTCGCGCATGCCGACGCCGCGGGACACGAGCCGGTCGCCGGCGCGCCGCGCGGAGTCCGCCCGCGATTCCGGCTTCGTCATCCCGTGGGCGTGGGTGGGCCCGCCCACGACGAGGAGGTCGACGTCCGGAGGAATCGTCGACGGCGCCACCCCGACCTCGACGAGGTCGACCGCTCCCGCGGCCCGCAGGCCGTCGGCAATCGCCTCGGCGATCGCCCGCGTGTTCCCGAACATCGACTCGTAGACCACGAGCGCGCGCATCGCGTACCGCTCTTCCCGGCCCCCTCGCGTATCCGGCACACGGTTCCCGAGCCGGCCTGCGTTCACCAGTGCCACCCAGCCCGAAGAGGACGATCCGATCGTCCGCCCGGCGAACAGGACGGCGCGCTCGTGCCCCGAACGCAACAAGACGACGCCGTCGCAAACCGCCCCCGGCGGTGCGCCGCCAGGCGACAGACCGCTGCAGACGCCGCGGGCGCGCGACTGGCGCCACCGGGGCAGCCGACTGGTACGAACGGACGATTCCGACCCCCCGCGTCACGCCGCACCGTG
>JAJZRQ010000116.1 GCA_021802585.1 Chloroflexota bacterium | reverse complement strand
AGGGCGAGGACGGCGGCCTCGATCGAGCCCCAGTCCTCGACCGCCGACCCGTGCCGCCAGTGCCCGTCGCGACGCTGGTGGCGGAGCGAGGCGAACGGCCACTGCGGGGTGGCGGCGAGCCGGTGGAGCCACTCCTCGCGCCAGCCCGGGCCGAAGCGCTGGGGGTCCGGCGGGAGGGCGTTCTCCCCGACCATCTCGACCGGCCAGTAGGCGCTCTCCCCGACGAGGCGGGTCCCGCCCCACCAGTGGACGTCGAGGTGGTAGCGGTCGTGGCTGAAGCAGGCCGGGACGATCGCCCGGAGCGCCGGCGGCCGGCGCATCGCCGCCTGGAGGGCCGAGAAGCCGCCCCAGCTGATCCCGAACATCCCGACGGCGCCGGCGCTCCACGGCCGCGTCGCGAGCCAGTCGATGACGGCGAGGTTGTCGAGGATCTCCCGCTCCGTGTACTCGTCCTCGGCGATCCCCCGGCTGCTCCCCGTCCCCCGGACGTCGAGGCGGCAGCTGACGTAGCCGGCCGCCGCGAACGCCCCGTGGAGCGGCCAGTCGCGCGAGAGCGTCCAGTCGTCCTTGCGGTACGGGATCGACTCGAGGACGGCGGGGAACGGGCCGGCCGCCGGCGCGTCCGGGACGTGGAGCGTCGCCGCGAGGTCGACGCCGTCGTCCATCGGGATCCGGACGTGCTCGAGGCGGACCGGATGGCCGACCGGCCGTCCATCCACCACGTAGCGCCGTCGCTCCGTCCCGCCCATCGTGCCCTCGTCCGGTCTGCCGGGCGACGACGCGTCGCCGGGGCTGCGCCACGCGCCGCCGGGGGATAGTCTAGGCCGGCGATGGCCGACCTCCCGCCCCTCCGCCGCCCCCCGGACCCGCCCCTCGGCGACGACGCGGTTCTCCTCCGGCTGCCGCGCGACGACGACGCCGCGGCGATCACCGCGGCCTGCTCCGACCCCGAGATCGCCCGCTGGATCCCGGTGCCGGTCCCGTACGCGCTCGCGGACGCCCGGGCGTTCCTCGCGTCCGCCGCGGACGGCTGGGCGAGCGGCGCCGAGGCGACGCTCGCGATCGAGGAACGGGCGTCCGGCCGGCTCGCCGGGATGATCGGCCTCCACGGGGGTTGCCGCCCCGACCGGGCGTCGGTCGGGTACTGGCTGGCCCCCGAGGCGCGGGGCCGGGGGCTCGCCACGCGGGCCGTCCGGCTCCTCGCGGCGTGGGCGTTCGCCGACCCGCGCCTCGAGCGCCTCGAGCTCCTGACGCTCGTCGGGAACGAGGCCTCGGGGCGCGTTGCGGCGCGTGCCGGCTTCGCCCGCGAGGGGATCCTCCGCGGCTACCTCCCCCACCGCGGCCGGATCGTCGACGCGGTCATGCACGCCCGCGTCCGGGGCGACCCGGAGCCCTGACGCCGGGCCGGCCACCGCCACCCGCCGACGCGCCCGCCCGCCGGTCGTCAGGCGACGAGACCGGCCGCGATGACTGCCGCGAAGACGAGGATGATCGCGTTCCCGAGGAGGATCACCCCGGCCCGCAGCCCCGGCGCGAGGCGCCGGTGGAGCAGCGCCCCGACGGCGGCGAGGAGCATCTGCCAGGAGAGCGAGGCGGCGAAGGCCCCACCGACGAAGGCGGCCTTCTCGAGCGGCCCGGCCCCCGTCGCGGTGAGCCCGAGGATGAGCGCGGCGAAGTACGTCACGGTGACCGGGTTGAGGAGCGTGATTCCGAGGAAGACCCCGTACGTCCGGCGGGCCGAGCCGCCCCGCTCCGCCACCTCGACGCCGGGCGGGATTCCGACGCCCGGTGGGCCCGCCGCACCGGCCGCGTGGAGGCCGCGGAGACCGCGAACCGCGATGAGGACGAGGAGGGCGACCGCCACGACCCGCAAGGGCGCCTCGAACGGGACGAGGATCCCCGCGAGGGCCGCCCCGAAGGCCGCGGCGACGGCCGCGTAGACGCCGTCGGCGGAGGCGGCGCCGGCGCCGGCCGCGGCCGCGAGGCGGAAGCCCCGCCGCAGGCCGGTCTCCACGATGAGGATCGCGATCGCGCCGACCGGGATGGCGATGCCGTACCCGGCCGCGGCGCCCGCGAGGAAGGCCGTGACCACCGGCGCACCCTAGGGCCGTCGGCGCGCCGGCGTCAACCCGCAACGGATCCGGCGGACCGCGGCCCGCCGGATCGCCGCCCCGCCGATCACCGGGCGGCAGGCTCGGCGGTCGCTGCCCCGACCCCCGCCCGGGCGCTACCATGGGCCCGTGGAGCAGCCCGGCCCGTTCGCCGCCGCAGGCGCCCGGCGGCCCGGCGATCGGCGGCCGGTCCGCCGCGGTGCCGCATGACGGCGCTCCGGCGGTACGCACAGAGCTTCACCGGCTTCGAGCGCGACGCCCGCATGTTCCTCCTCACGACCCTCGTCTACGGCGTCGCCCTCAGCCTGTGGTGGGTCGACTTCAACCTCTACCTCGGCGCGCTCGGCTTCGACCCTGCGTTCGTCGGCTTCGCGGCGACGGCGAGCTCGGCGGCCGGCGTCGTCGTCGCCTTCCCCGCCGCGATCCTGTCGGACCGGATCGGGCGGCGGCTCGTCCTCGCCCTCGGGACCGCCGCGGCGGCGCTCGCGATCGTCGGCCTCCTCCTCGCGACGGCCCCGGTCGCGATCCTCCTCCTCGCGGGCCTCATGGGCGCGGCGAACCAGACGTACTTCGTCGTCCAGTCGCCGTTCCTCATGGAGCGCAGCCGGCCGGAGCACCGGAGCGAGCTCTTCTCGCTCCAGTTCGCGATCTCGAACCTCACGAACGTCGGCGCGGCGCTCGGGGGCGGGGCGATCGCGGCCCTCGTCGGCGGAGCGACCGGCGTCGGGACCGGGGAGCCCGGGCCGTACCGCGCCCTCCTCGTCGTGATGGCGGTCGCGGCGGCCCTCGCCACGCTCACCGTCCTCGCCCTTCGCGACGACCGGCCGCGCCGCCGGCGCGACTGGCGGACGCTCGAGCAGCGTCCGCTCGACGCGTGGGGCGGCGAGCCGATCTCGGCCCGGCCGGACCGGCCGCCGGCGTGGCGCCGCCGCTCCGGGATGCCCCGCCTGGCCGACCCCGGCACGTTCTGGCGGCTGCTCCTGCCCGGCTTCCTCATCTCCCTCGGCGCCGGCCAGGTGATCCCCTTCCTCAACGTCTTCATCGAGGGGAAGTTCGGGCTCGACCTCGCCGCCCTCAATGTCGTCTTCGCGATCACGAGCCTCGGCACGGCGATCGCGATCCTCGTCCAGCCGGCCCTCGCCCGTCGATTCGGGAAGGTCGGCTCGGTCGTCCTCGTCCAGGGCTCGAGCATCCCCTTCCTCGTCGTCCTCGGGTTCAGCCCGGTCCTGTGGACGGTGATCGTCGCGATGGCCGTCCGCAACTCGCTCATGAACGCCGGCAACCCGATCGCGAACGCGTTCGCGATGGAGCTCCTCGCCCCCGGCGAGCGCGCGGCGTACGCGGCGAGCGCAAGCCTCCTCTGGTCGCTCGGCTGGGTCCTCGCGGGGCCCTGGTACAGCCTCCTCCAGGGGACGCTCGGCTTCAACGCCGGCTACACCGTGAACTTCGTCACGATCATCGTCCTCTACACGCTCGGCACCGGGCTCTACTGGCACTGGTTCCGGGCCGCCGAGGCGAGCCGGCCGGCGGCGGTGGAGCAGGTCGCGGCCTGACCTGCCGGACGCCCGCCCGGGCCGGGGCGTCGCCGGCGTCCCGGGACGCCCCCCGGGCTCCGGGACGCCGCCCCGGACGCCCCCCGGAGCCACCGCGGGACGGCTATCCTCACGGCACCATGGCCGAGCCCCCGCAGCCTGCCGTCCCGGGTCCCGCTCCCGCCCGGGTCCGGAGCGGCATCCCCCGCAACCCCGGCCGCCGCGACCTGGGGATGCGCGCGACCCTCCTGTTCCCCGACCGCGAGATCGTCGAGCGCTTCTACGTGCCGCTCGTCTACACCGCCTGCCGGACCTGCTACTCGGAGCTCGAGCCCGCCGAGATCTTCCGGCGCGCCGTCGACGGCGAGGTGGACGTCGCGAAGATGCAGCGCCTCATCAGCGGCGTCATCGAGAGCGGGCACGGGAGCACGATCGAGCACATCGTCTTCACGTTCGGGATCAGCGGCGTGAGCCGGACGCTCTCCCACCAGCTGGTCCGCCACCGGGCCGGGGTGGCGTTCGACCAGCAGAGCCAGCGCTACGTCGCGTTCAAGGGCCCCGCGACGATGCTCCCGGGCACGATCGCGGACGCCGAGCCGGGGCTTCGCGAGCGGTACGAGGAGCAGGTCGCGGGGTCGCTCGCCCTCTACGGCGACCTCCTCGCCGCCGGGATCCCCGGCGAGGACGCCCGCTTCGTCTTCCCGAACGCGACGCGGACGAACCTCGTGATGACGGCGAACTTGCGGGCCCTCATCCACATGGCGGGGCTGCGGCTGTGCACGATGGCCCAGTGGGAGATCCGGCGCCTCTTCCAGCTCATCCGCCACGAGGTCTTCGCGGTGAGCCCGTTCCTCGGGAGCTTCCTCGCCCCGAAGTGCGTGCCCCTCGGCTACTGCGACGAGATGGGCAACCGCGACGGGCACTGCCCGATCCGTCCGCACCGCGACGCGGTCCTCGGCGCGTGGGCCGAGAAGTCGCGCACGGCGAACGACGCGGGCCGCTCGCTTCCCGTCGTCGACGGCGGGTAGGCCCCGGGAGCGGCGCGCCGATGTCGATCCGCCTCCAGTTCGACCGCATCCCGCCGGGCGCCGAGATCGGCCCCCACCGCCACGAGGTGGAGACGCTCGTCTACCTCGCGGCGGGGGAGATCGTCTTCGAGCACGGGCCGGAGCTCCGCCGCCGCTCCGTCGTGCGGGCCGGCGACGCGCTCTACGAGGCGGCCGCGGAGTACCACCTCGTCCGGAACGAGTCGACGATCGACGCGCTGGCCCTCCTCGCCGCCGTGGACGGCGCGCCGGCACGGCCGGAGGGCCTGCACGCCCCCGGCTCCGCGGAGGGCGAGCCCGTCCGCCGGCGGGAGGGGGCCCGGATCGTCGAGGGGCCCGGCGTCCGGACGCGGATCCTCGTCGAGCCGGGCGACTTCGGCACGGACGCGTTCGCGCTCGCCGAAGTCGAGGTCGAGCCCGGCGGCGGCACGGGATGGCACCGCCACCTCCGCTCGGAGCACGTCATCGTCGTCTTCGAGGGCCGCGGGTCGGTCCGCGTCGGGGCGATCGAGGAGACGCTCGAACCGCTCAAGGGCGTCCGCGTCGAGATGGGCCTGCCGCACGCGATCGCGAACACCGGCCGCACGACTCTCCGCTACTACGTCTGCAGCACGCCGGCCGCAGATCCGCTCACCGACCGCGAGGATGTGGACCCGCCGACCTGAGCGAGTCCCCGGGGGGAGCGCCCCGCCGCCCCGGAGCGCGGCGGGGCGCGGGCGCGCGGCGGGGCGCGCGGCGGGGCGCGGGCGCGCGGCGGGGC
>JAJZRQ010000026.1 GCA_021802585.1 Chloroflexota bacterium | reverse complement strand
CCCCCAGGGCGCTATGCGCCCGGGGCCCGGAACCCGTCGGGGTAGAGCGACGCCCAGGCCGGCCCGCCCGGGGCCTCGATGAGCTCGACGAGGACGCCGTGACAGCTCCGCGGGTGGAGGAACGCGACCGGCCCCTCCGCCCCGGGGCGCGGCGCCGTGTCGATGAGCTCGACGCCGTCGATCGCGAGGCGGACGAGGTCGGCGGAGATGTCGGGGACCTCGAAGCAGACGTGGTGGAAGCCCTCGCCGCGGTTCGCGAGGAACCGCGCGACGCCCGTCGTGTCGTCGGTCGGCTCGACGAGCTCGATCCGCACCTCCCCGACCGGCAGGAACGCGATCCGCACGCGGTCCGACGGGATCGGCACGACCGGGCCGGCGGCGAGGCCGAGGGTGTCGCGGTAGAAGGCGAGGGCCGCCTCGAGGTCGCGGACGACGACCGCGACGTGATGGACGCGGCCGACCTCCCGGACGTGGACGGGAACCGACGGGGTCATCGCAGCACCTCCCGTGCCATCCACACACCTCACACGGTGACGAGCTCGCGGTGCTCGCCCCACGCCGCGCGGAGGACGTCGGAGACCTCGCCCACGGTCGCGTAGGCCTCGACGGCCTCGACGAGCGCCGGCATGAGGTTGTCCGGCCCGCGGGCGACCTCGGCGACCCGCCGGAGCGCCGCCTCCCACGCCGCGCCGTCGCGGCCGGCCCGCACGCGGCGGACCGCCTCGACCTGGCGCCGCTCGCCGTCAGGGTCGATCCGGAGCGTCGGCGGCGTCCGCCGCTCCTCGTCGCGGAACGCGTTCACGCCGACGACGATCGCGTCGCCGGACTCGATCGCCCGCTGGACGCGGTACGCCGCCTCCTGGATCTGGCGCTGCTGGAACCCCGCCTCGATCGCGGCCAGCGTGCCGCCGAGCGCCTCGATCTCGTCGAGGAGCCCCCGGGCCCGCGCCTCGAGCTGGTCCGTGAGCGTCTCGACGAGGTAGCTGCCGGCGAGCGGGTCCGGCGTCTCGGTGACCCCGGCCTCGTGGGCCAGGATCTGCTGCGTCCGGAGGGCCAGGCGGGCGGCCTCCTCCGTCGGCAATGCGAGCGCCTCGTCGCGGCTGTTCGTGTGGAGGCTCTGGGCCCCGCCGAGGATCGCCGCGAGCGCCTGGACGGTCGTCCGGACGACGTTGTTGTCGACCGACTGGGCGGTGAGGGAGGACCCCGCCGTCTGGACGTGGAAGCGGCAGGTCATCGAGCGCGGGTCGCGGGCCCCGAATCGCTCGCGCATGATCCGCGCCCACAGCCGGCGGGCAGCCCGGAACTTCGCGACCTCCTCGAACAGCTCGCTCCAGGCGGCGAAGAAGAAGGAGAGCCGGCCGGCGAACGCGTCGACGTCGAGCCCCCGGGCGACCGCCGCCTCGACGTAGGCGATCGCGTCGGCCATCGTGAACGCGAGCTCCTGGGCGGCCGTCGCGCCTGCCTCCCGCATGTGGTAGCCGCTGATGCTGATCGTGTTCCAGCGCGGCAGCTCCCGCGAGCAGAACTCGAAGACATCGGTGACGAGGCGCATCGACGGCCGTGGCGGGAAGACGTACGTGCCCCGGGCGATGTACTCCTTCAGGATGTCGTTCTGCGTCGTGCCGGCGACCTCCGCCCGCGGGACGCCCTGCCGCCCGGCGGCCGCGACGTAGAGGGCGAGGAGGATCGCCGCCGTCGCGTTGATCGTCATCGACGTGCTGACCGTCGCGAGGGGGATCCCGGCGAAGAGGGCCTCCATGTCGGCGAGCGAGCAGACGGGGACCCCGACGCGCCCGACCTCGCCCTCGGCCTCGGGGGCGTCGCTGTCGTACCCCATCTGGGTCGGCAGGTCGAAGGCGACCGAGAGGCCGGTCTGGCCCTGCGCGAGGAGGTAGCGGAACCGCTCGTTCGTCTCCGCGGCCGTGGCGAAGCCGGCGTACTGGCGCATCGTCCACAGCCGGCCGCGGTACATCGTCGGCTGGACGCCGCGGGTGAAGGGATACTCGCCGGGACGCCCCAGGTCGCGGTCCTCGTCGAGCCCCGCGACGTCCGCCGGCGTGTACAGGTCGGCCACCGGGATGCCCGAGGAGGTCCGGAAGTCGGCGCGCCGCTCGGGCGTCGCCGCGATCGCCTTCGCGCGGGCGCCGGCGCGCCACCGGTCACGGCCGGGGTCAGGCGCCGGCTGCGAGTCGCCCGGGGGCGGCGGCGGGGCGGCGGGTTCGTCGGCCATGACGTGCTCCCGGCTGCTCAGCGAATGACGACGAGGAGGTCGCCGACTTCGATCGTAGCGCCGACCGCCACCCCCACGCGCTCCACCGTCCCCTCGCGCGGGGCGCGGAGCTCGTTCTGCATCTTCATCGCCTCGACGACGAGCACCTGCTGGCCCGCCTCCACGGCATCGCCGGGCTCCACCGCGACGGCCACGACGCGCCCCGGGATGATCGCCCGGACCTCGACGGGGCCTCCGGCCCCGATGGCGCCGGCGCCGCGCCGGGCACGCTCGCGGAGCAGGGCCCGTCGCTCGGGCTCGACCTCGACCTCGACCCGCCACCCGTCGACGACGACCTCGCGCACCGTCGTACCGCGCGCGCGATCGAGCCGGGCGGGGCCGAACAGAACAGGTGTTCGATCGACGCTCCCGCCGCGCGACACCTCGAGGCGCGCCCGGGCCGCGTCGACGGCGATGAGCCGCGCCCGCACCGGGGAGCCGTCGAGGCGCGCGACGGCGCCGGGCGCGTCCGTGCCGTCGGGCCACGGCGCCGTGCCGCCGGCCGCACCGTCGGCCGGGGGCGGCGCGATGCTGGCGGACGGGTCGCCGTCGAGGCGATGTGCCGGGGCGACGCCGACCCGCAGCGCGCGCGGGTCCCCGTCCGGCACCATCATCGCCGGTGCCCCCGGCCGCCCGGCCCGGCGACGGTGCGGGACGGCCGCGACGCGCTCATCGCGGCCACCGGTCGGTCGCGGCCGCCCGCCCGCCGTCGCGCCACGCGCCCGCGCGCGATCCACGCGTCCACCGGTGGGTGCCGGCGTCGGGCCCACCGCCGGCGCCCACCGCGCCCGGGGCGGGAGCGGCCGCCGCCACGGCCCCCGACGCGTCCGGGCCCGCCTCCTGCCCGGCCGCGACCGGCTCCTCCCCCGCGAGCACGGCGAGCCCGGCGGCGAGGATCGCGGCCCGGACCGCGTCCGCGCGGGCTCGCGGGCCATCCCAGTGCGTGTCGACCCACGTGGTGGCGAGCGCCGTGCCGTCCGCGAACCCGGGCTCGGCGAGGATCGCCCGGTGGAACGGCAGGGTCGTCTGGATGCCGCCGACCTCGGCCTCCGCGAGCGCCCGGCGGAGCCGGGCGAGCGCCGCCGGGCGGTCGTCGGCGTGGACGACGATCTTCGCCACGAGCGGGTCGTACTCCGCCGGGACGCGGTCGCCCTCCTCGACCGCGGTGTCCACGCGGATTCCGGGTCCCGCCGGCATCCGCCACCGCGTGATCCGGCCGGGCGTCGGCGCGAATGCGCGGGCCGGGTCCTCAGCGGAGAGGCGGACCTCCACGGCGTGGCTCGCCGGGCGGGCGGCACGGTCCGCCGCCGCCCGGGCGCGGCCGGAGAGCGGCAGGCCCGCGGCGAGGCGGAACTGCTCCTGGACGATGTCGAGGCCCGCCACGAGCTCGGTCACCGGGTGCTCGACCTGGAGCCGCGTGTTCACCTCGAGGAACCAGAAGGCGCCGTCGCGGTCGAGGAGGAACTCGCAGGTCGCGGCGTTTCGGAGGCCGGCGGCGGTCCCCATCCGGACGGCCATCGCATGGAGGCGCCGGCGGTCCGCCTCCGCGAGCCCGGGCGCCGGCGCCTCCTCGATGAGCTTCTGGTGCCGCCGCTGGGTCGAGCAGTCGCGCTCGCCGATCGCGACGACATCGCCGGCCGCGTCGCCGAGGAGCTGGACCTCGACATGGCGCGCCGGCATGATCTCGCGCTCGAGGTAGACCGACCCGTCGCCGAACGCGCTGGCGGCCTCGCGCGAGCCCGCGATGAGCGCCCCCGCCAGCTCGTCCTCGGAGGCGACGCGCCGCATCCCCCGCCCCCCGCCCCCCGCCGCCGCCTTCACGAGGAGCGGGTATCCGACGCGCCGGGCCTCGGCGAGGAGCGCGGCCGCCTCGGCCGGCCGGTCCACCGGCGCCGGGTCGAGCGTGCCCGGGACGTGGGGCACGCCGGCGTCCCGGGCCACCCGGCGGGCGGCGAGCTTGTCGCCGAGTGCCGCGATCACCGCCGAGGGCGGGCCCACCCACGCGAGCCCCGCCTCCTCGACCGCGCGGGCGAACGCCTCGCGCTCCGAGAGAAACCCGTAGCCGGGGTGGACGGCCTCGGCGCCGGTCTCGAGGGCCGCCTCGACGAGCGCGTCGATCCGGAGGTAGCTCTCGGCCGGCGCCGGGGGGCCCAGCCGCACCGCGCGGTCCGCGGCCCGGACGTGCGCGGCCGTGGCATCGACGTCCGAGTAGACGGCGACGGCTTCCATCCCCATCTCGTGGCAGGCGCGGACGATCCGGAGCGCGATCTCGCCGCGGTTCGCGACGAGGACGCGGCGGAACGGCGGGCTCATCGACGACCGGCAGACGGGCGCGGGCCGCGCCAGCGGCGGGGGTCGCGCGGGCGCTGGCCGGCCCGGTCCCCCGCGGGGCCGGCCCGCGGGCGCCGTCTTTGCGCAAAGACGGCGAGAGCCCCGCCCTTCCCCTGCCGCGTCACAGCGGGATGTTCCCGTGCTTCTTCCGCGGGTTCGCCTCGCTCTTGTCGGCGAGCATCGCGAGGGCCGCGATGAGGCGCGGCCGTGTCTCCGACGGGAGGATGACGTCGTCGATCCAGCCGCGGCTCGCCGCGACGTACGGGTGGTCGAACTCCGCCGCGTACTCGGCGACGAGCCGGGCGCGCTCGGCGAGCGGGTCCGCGGCCTTCGCGATCTGGTCCTTGAAGATGATGTTCACAGCTCCCTCCGCCCCCATGACCGCGATCTCGGCGGTTGGCCAGGCGAAGTTCATGTCGCCGCGGACGTGCTTCGAGCTCATGACGTCGTACGCGCCGCCGTACGCCTTCCGGGTGATGACGGCAACCTTCGGGACCGTCGCCTCGCAGTACGCGTAGAGGAGCTTGGCGCCCTCCTTGATGATTCCGCCGTGCTCCTGGTTCACGCCGGGAAGGAAACCCGGGACGTCGACGAAGCTGACGATCGGGACGTTGAAGGCGTCGCAGGTCCGCACGAACCGCGCGCCCTTCACCGACGACCCGATGTCGAGCGCCCCGGCGAGTACCGCCGGCTGCTGGGCGACGATGCCGACGCTCCGGCCGCCGAGGTGGGCGAAACCGACGAGGATGTTCTGGGCCCAGCCGGGCTGGATCTCGAAGAACGCCCCGTCGTCGACGACGCGCCGGATGACGTCGTGCATGTCGTACGGCTTCGCGGGGTCGTCCGGAACGATCGCGTCGAGCGCCGGGTCGCGCCGGTCGGCCGGGTCCCTCGTCGGCAGCGCCGGCGGGTCGGCGAGGTTGTTCTGGGGCAGGTACGAGAGGAGGGTCCGCGCGTGGTCGAGGGCCGTCGCCTCGTCTGGCGCCGCGAGGTGGGCGACCCCGGACTTCGTCGTATGGGTCAGGGCGCCCCCCAGGTACTCCGAGTCGACCTCCTCGTGCGTCACGGTCTTCACGACATTCGGGCCCGTCACGAACATGTAGCTCGTCCCCTCGACCATGATCGTGAAGTCGGTGATCGCCGGCGAGTAGACCGCGCCGCCGGCGCACGGCCCCATGATCACCGAGATCTGGGGGATCACCCCGGATGCCAGGACGTTCCGGGTGAAGATCCAGGCGTAGCCCGCGAGCGAGGCGACGCCTTCCTGGATCCGCGCCCCGCCCGAGTCGTTCAGGCCGATGACCGGCGCCCCGACCTTCATCGCGAGGTCCATGACCTTGCAGATCTTCTCGGCGTACGCCTCCGACAGCGAGCCGCCGAAGACCGTGAAGTCCTGGCTGAAGACGAAGACGAGCCGCCCGTCGATCGTGCCGTGCCCCGTGACCACGCCATCGCCGAGGAAGTGCTGGCGGTCGAGGCCGAAGTCCGTCGAGCGGTGGGTGACGAACGCGTCGAGCTCCACGAACGACCCCGGGTCGAGGAGCAGGTCGAGGCGCTCGCGGGCCGTCAGCTTGCCCCACGTGTGCTGCCGCTCGATGCGGACCGCTCCCCCGCCGAGCCGTGCCTCGCGGCGCATCCGCTGGAGCCGCTCGAGACGCTCGTCGCTGGTCGGCACGTGGACCTCCTCGCGGATGCGATGCCCGGGACGCGGGCCGCGCCGGCGACGTGTCTTTGCGCAGAGACAGGCGCCCGGCGACCCCCATCATAGGCACCGGGGGCCGGACGGGAACGCCCCGCGCGTTTCCGCGGTTTATCCACAGATTCGTGAACAACCCGCCGTTCGTGTGGATAACCGTGGCCCACGGCGTCCCGGCCTGCGGTAGCATCAGGTCCCCGCGCCGCGTGCGCTCTCCCCAGCTCCGGACCCCAGACCAGCGAGGTGATCCCCGGGTGGCAACGGTCATCGCGATCGCGAACCAGAAGGGCGGCGTCGGCAAGACGACGACCGCGATCAACCTCGCCGGCGCGCTCGCCGAGGGCGGCAGCCGCGTCCTCGCGGTCGACATGGACCCGCAGGCGAACCTCACCGTCGGGCTCGGGATCAACCTCGGCCATGTCGAGCGGTCGATCGCCCAGGTGCTCGGCGAGGACCACGTCGCGATGCCCGCGATCGTCGTCGCCTCCCCCACCGAGCGGATCGACGTCGCGCCGGCGACGCTCGAGCTCGCCTCCACGGAGGTCGAGCTGTTCAGCGCGATCGGGCGCGAGTTCGTCCTCCGCGAGGCGCTCGCCGACGGGGGCATCCACGAGGGCTACGACTACATCCTCATCGACTGCCCGCCGACGCTCGGGCTCCTCACGATCAACGGGCTCGTCGCGGCGGACGGCGTCATCATCCCGGTCCAGACGCAGTACTACGCGCTGAAGGGGCTGACGGCGCTCGTGAAGGTCATCAACACGATCCGGGCGAAGCTCAACCGCGACCTGCGGGTCCTCGGCCTCCTGCCGACCTTCTACGACGGCCGCACCGTCCTCGCGCGGGAGATGCTCGAGGAGCTCCGCGAGCTCGGCGATCACCACGTCTTCAACGCGATCGTCCGGACGACGGTGAAGCTCGGCGAGGCGCCCCTCACCGGCCGGCCGATCACCTCGTACGCCGGCAGCTCCGAGGCTGCCCGAACCTTCCGGGAGCTCGCGAAGGAGGTCGTCGAACTTGGCCAGGCCTGACTTCCGCGCGGTCGCGGCGCGCCGCCTCTCCGAGGAGCGCGAGCTCTCTCCCTCGATCGTCAGCCTCCTCTCGGCCGAGGGCGCGAAGACCCTCGGGATCCGCCACGTGCCCGTCGACCGGATCGAGCCGAACCCCGAGAACCCGCGCCTCGTCTTCGAGGAGTCGGCCCTCGAGGAGCTCGCCGCGTCGATCCGGGAGCATGGCGTGCTCCAGCCGATCCTCGTCCGGCCCCGCGGGCGGGACGACTACCAGCTCGTCGCCGGCGAACGACGCTGGCGCGCCGCGCGGCGGGCCGGCCTCGAGACGGTCCCCGCGCTCGTCGAGGAGCTCGACGACGACGCGGCCCTCGAGATCGCCGTCATCGAGAACCTCCAGCGCGAGGACCTCTCGCCGCTCGAGGAGGCGGCGATGTACGACAGGATGGTCACCGAGCACGGGTACAGCATCCGGAAGCTCGCCCAGAAGCTCGGCAAGGACAAGGGCTATCTCGAGAATCGGCTCCGGCTCGCCGACGCGCCGGAGGAGATCCGGGCGCTGGTGTCCGTGCGCAAAGACACCCTCTCCCACGCCTACGAGCTCATGAAGGTCGAGGACCCCAGGAAGCGGCGGCGCCTCGCCGCCCAGGTCGCGTCCGGCCAGCTCTCGCTCGTCAAGCTCCGCGAGCGGATCGAGGGCCGCCCGCCCCGTCCCGGCGACGACGGGGCCGCGGGGACGGTCCCCCACCCCGTCGCCCGGCCCGCCGAGGTCGAGCTCCCGCCGCCGGCCGCCGTGCCGTCCGGTGACGACGCGCTCCAGGCGGCGAAGGCGCAGCTCCAGGAGGCGCTCGCCGAGCTCGTCGCCGTCCTCCGGAGCCCGGACTTCGCGCAGTCGGCGAGCCAGTCGGACCGCCAGAACCTCGCGAAGTACCTGACGATCTCGAAACTCACCCTCGAGAACGCGATCACCGTCGTCCGCGGCCACGGCGACTGACGGCGGCGTCGGCGGCGCGCGGGCGACCCGTCGCGCGGGCCGCTGGCGGGACGTTCGCCCGGGACCTCGCCGCGCCCCCGCGCGGGCTGCCTCGGACGGCAGTCGGAGGGGAGGTCAGCGGCGCGCGGGACCGACGTCCGCCCGCGACGCGCCGGCCCCGCGCGGGAGCGGACGCTCAGGCGTAGACGAGCTCGTCGTAGTTCTCGACGAGGTACTCCACGAGGACCTCGCGGGCGCCGGGGACGATCCCGCGAAGGCCGCGGACGAAGCAGTGGAGCGTCGCCGCCGGCACGATGAGGTTGCCGCCGGCGTCCCGCCCGACGACCGCCGGGGGACCGCCGCCGGCGGCGAACGCCTTCCCGAGCTCCCGTTCGTCGAGGCCGGAGGCCGCCCGGAGGTCGCGGAGGACCGCCAGCACGCCGCGCCGGATGGAGATGTCGCGCATCGCCTCCATCGCCCACGCGTCGAGCTGGTCGTCGGGCTGCTCCCGCAGCCGGGCGCGATACTCGTCGCGCGTGCTCGCGAGCCCGGTCGCTCCCATGCCGCTGGCCTGCCTCCTCGTGCGCTGGTCCGACGGGGGCGAGTATCGCAGAACAGCCGGGCCGCCGCCGGGCCTGCGATCGAACGGCCGTTCTAGTCCTCTCGGCGGTTCCGCGGTCGCGACCCCTCGGGCCAGTCCTGGAACACCTCGGTGAGCCAGCGCCCGAAGGGCCCGGGGGCCTCGCGGTCGCGACCGTCGGCGACGAGGCCGAGGAGCGCCTCGCGCGTCGCGTCCGTCAGCGCGGCGACGGCCGGCCTCGTCGGGCGGCCCGTCGCCGGGAGCGGCTCCCCGATCCGGACCCGGACCGTCCCACCGAAGCGCAGCCAGCCCATCCCCGTGATCCCGACGGGGACGACCGGGACGCCCGCCCGCAGGGCAAAGAAGGCGACGCCGTCGTCGAGCGGGAGGACGACCCGCTCCCCCGCGTGGATCCGTCCTTCGCCGGCAATCGCGAGGCGGTCGCCCCGGGCGAGGATCGCGTCGACCTGCCGGGCGACCTCGACGAGGCCGCGCCGGTCGGGGCGGACCGGGACGGCGCGCCGGGTCCAGGCGATGAGCCGGTTCTTCCGGCCGACGCGCATGTCGGCCTCCTTCGGGCCGACGAACAGGATGTCGGGGCGCGCCGGCAGCGCAGCGAGGAGGACGAATGGGTCGGCCCAGCTCTGGTGGCTGAAGCAGATGATCGACGGGCCTCCGGGCAGGCGCTCGCGGCCCTCGACCCGGAGGCGGAGGTACGTCCCCACGGCGACCCGCACGAAGGCGACGACGAGCAAGGCGCGGAGGCGGCCCGGGCCGGGGCCGGCGACGGGCCCGCCCGGCCGCCCCGTCCGCTCCTCGCGCGCCTCGTGCACCAGCCTCTCCCGCGCGTCGACCGACGCGGCGAGGCTACCACGCGCCACGCGCCGGGCCGACACGGAAGAGTATCCTCGCCTCCTGCAGCGTGGAGGGCCCCATGTCCGCCGATCGACGCCTGCTCGGATGGGGCGTCTTCCTCATCCTCCTGGGCGGTGTCCCGCTCGCCGTCTCGCAGGGATGGATCCCCCGCGACACCGTCGCCCGGGCGTGGGAACTCTGGCCCTTCATCCTCATCGGGGCCGGCGTCGGCCTCATCCTCAGCCGGACGCCGTTCCGCGCCGCCGGCTCGGTCATCGTCGCCGGGACGTTCGGGATCATCCTCGGAGCCCTCGTCGCCGTCGGCTTCGGCGGGATCGCGTTCGGCACGGGCTGCGGGGCCGCCGCAGCCGATGCCCCGGAGGTCCTCAGCCAGCAGGGCACGTTCGACGGCGGGTCGGGGCGGGTCGTCCTTGCCGCCACCTGCGCCGCGGTGCGGGTGAGCACGGCGCCGGGGGCCGGCTGGTCGGTCGCCGTCCGCGGGTCGGAGCGCGCCCGGCCGACGATCGACAGCTCCGCCGGGCAGGTGGCCGTGCGCTCGGCCGATCGGCCGATCGTGTTCCCCTTCGCGACGCACCGCGCGACGTGGGACGCCGTCCTCGGGACGGACCCGCGTCTCGACCTCGAGCTCGACCTCAATGCCGGCGACGCGGCGGTCGACCTCGGCGGCGCGACGCTCGAACGCCTTGCCCTCGACGGGAACGCGATCGGCGCCACGACGCTCGACCTCAGCCGGGCGACCGTCGGGCAGCTCGACGTCTCGGTGAACGCCGCCGACCTCGGGATCAGCCTCCCGACGAGCGCCGACCTGAGCGGGTCGATCCGCGGCAACGCCGCGTCGGTGCGCCTCTGCGCACCGGCCGGGGTCGGCCTCCGCCTCCTCGTCGAGGACAACATCACGGCAAGCACGAACTACGGCGAGCGCGGCCTCGTCCGGAACGGGAGCGCCTGGGAGACGCCCGGCTACGCGAACGCGGCGACGCAGGTCGAGCTGCGGACCACCGGCGCCGCGGTCAGCTTCGTCCTCGATCCCGCAGGAGGCTGCCGATGAACGACCGGCTCTACCGGAGCGTCGACGACCGGGTCATCGCGGGGGTCTGCGGCGGCCTCGCCGTCCGCCTGGGGATGGACCCCAGCCTCGTCCGGATCGGGTATGTGCTCCTCGCGCTCGTGACGGGCCTCTTCCCGCTCGTCGTCCTCTACGTGATCATGGCCGCGGTCGTCCCCGAGGAGCCGACGGGCTTCGCGGGCGTGGGCCGCTCCCCCACCCCGCCGGGGCCGGACGCGATCCCCGGGTGGGCGTCTCCGACCACCGAGCCGTGGCCGGCGGCCGCGGGGCAGCCGGCGACGGGCTCGGCTCCGGCATCGGACGCCGGGGCGGCGGGCTCCTCGCCGGGCGCGACCGCTCCCGCGTGGCCGCCCCCGCCGGCCCCGGCGCTCGGGGCGGCGCCGGGCGCGAACGGCTGGGAGCGGCGGGCGCGCCGTGACCGGGACCCGGTCCTCGCGGTCGCGGCCGGCCTCGTCCTCATCGGCCTCGGGGTCTACTTCCTCGTCCGCGACCAGCTGACGATCCGCTGGGACGTCGTGTGGCCGGTCGCGATCGTGGCCCTCGGCCTCGTCGTCGTCCTCGCGGCCCTCCGCCCGCGCACCTGACCGGGCAGCGTGGGCGACTACGCATCCGTCGTCGCGACGGCGGCGGTCCTCGGGCTGGCGGCCGGCCTCGTGCTCCTCGGCCGGGGCCTGCGCGCGTACCGCGCGGCCCAGGCCGTGACCGGCATCGGCACGAGCCGGGTCGCGACGCTCGCCGCGGGCGAGGTCCGGCTCGCGGGGGTCGTGGAGGCCGGCGTCGTGACGCTCGTGTCGCCGCTCCAGAGCGCCCCGTGCGTCTACTTCCGGTCCCGGGTTCGGGAGCGAAGCGACGACGACGCGCGGACGATCCTCGCCGACGAGCGGGCCGTCGGCTTCCGGCTCCGGGACGGCTCGGGCACGATCCGCGTCTTCCCGCGGGGCGCGCGCTGGGAGGCGCCCGTCCGCTTCAACGCGGCCTCCGGGTGGGACGGCAGCGACCCGCCCGGCCTCCGCGAGAACGCCGGCGGCACGAGCCGGCCGGCGGTCCCGGACCGCGAGGCAGCGATCACCGCGCTCCTGACGGTTCGCCCGGCCGGGGGCGCCGCCGGCGCCGATCCCGACGACGAGCCGAGCCTCTTCTCGTCGGTCGTGGCGTCGGGCGGCCTCGGGTCAGGCGGCTCGCGGCGGCGCGAGTACGAGGAGCGGCGCCTCGAGCCCGGCGACACGGTCACGATCCTCGGGTCGGCCCTCCCGTTCGGCGACCTCGATGACCCGGCGGGGGCGGACCGCCTCGGTGGGGCCGTCCCCGTCGACGACCCCGAGGTGGCGATGAACCTGGCGGAGGCGCGGGCCGCGGGGATCCTCGCCGCCACCCCCGAGGAGGCGTGGGGGAACGCGGCGATCCCCGGGTTCGGGATCGGTCGGCCCACGCGCGCGCCCGAGCTCGACCCGCGGGCCGCTGTCCCGGCCCTCGGCGGGCCGGAGGCGGCAGCGGCCGCGGAGGCGCGGTTCTCGATCCCCGCCGGCGAGCTCGTCGTCGCGGCGACGCCGGACCATCCCCTCGCGATCGTCGCCGGGACGCCGGGCGACGCCCGGGCCCAGGAGGATGCGAGGGTGCTCGCGGGCCTTGCCGGCGCCGCTCTCGCGATCGTCTCCGCGACGATCCTCGCCCTCGCCCTGCCGGAGCTCGTCCGGTGACCGCGCTCGCCGCCGCCGCCGTCTTCGCCGTCCTCCTCCTCGCGATCGTCGCCGGCTTCCTCGCCGTCGTCACGTACAACGCCGTCGTCGCGCTGCGGACGCGGATCGACAAAGCGTGGGGCAACGTCGAGGTCGTCCTCCGCCAGCGCCACGACCAGCTGCCGGCCCTCGTCGAGGCGGTCCGCGACCTCATGGCCTTCGAGCAGGAGGTCCTCGAGGAGGTCACGCGGCAGCGCGCCCGCTATGCGCCGGCGGCGCCCGTGCCCGACCAGGGGGCCGTGGCCGCGGCGACGAGCGCCGCCGTCCGGTCGCTCTTCGCCGTCGTCGAGCGATACCCCGCGATCCGCTCCCAGGAGAACGTCCTTCGCCTCCAGGGTTCGATCGAACAGCTCGAGGCCCAGCTCGCGGACCGCCGCGAGCTCTACAACGACCAGGTCTACCGCTACAACACCGCGATCGGGCAGGTGCCGGGCGTCGTCCTGGCAGCCGCGTTCGGCTGGCACGGCCGGCCGTTCTTCGACGCGGGCGACGCCGCCGTGAGCACGCCGGGCGTCGCGCTCCGCGGGACCGGCAACGCGGCCGGAGGTGACGCGACGGGAGGCGACCTCCCGGACGGCGGTGCGGGCGGGCGGCGATGAGCGACGGCATGGACGTCCGGCACGCGATCGAGGCGCGCGGCCCCGCCGACGGCCCCGCCCTCGTCCTCCTCCACGGCACCCGGAGGACACGGGCGATGTGGCGCCACCAGCTGGAGGGCCTCGCCGACGCCTACCGGGTCGTCGCCGTCGACCTGCCGGGCCACGGCGCCCTCGCGGACGTGCCGTTCCGGCTCGGCGACGCCGTCGCCCACGTGAGCCGCGTCATCGACGCCGCGGCCGGGGGTCGGGCGATCGTCGTGGGCCAGTCGCTCGGCGCGTACGTCGGGATGGACCTTGCCGCGACCCGGCCCCACCAGGTTGCGGGCCTCGTCCTCGCGAGCGCGACGATCGAGCCGCGGTCGATCGCCCGCCGGGCGCCCCGCGCCGTGGGGTCGTACCTCCTCGCGAGCGCGACCGAGCGCGTGCGCGGCGGCTCCCCGGATCCCGCCGCCGACCGGGGCGGCGGAGGCGGCGACCGCTCGAACGGCGGCGACGGCCGCGCGGGCGCCGACCCGGCGACGTCCGGCTGGCTCTTCAAGGGCGGAGCCCGGGCGATGGTCGCGGCGCTCCGCGAGGCGTTCACGCCCCGCCTGGCCGCCTACCCCGGCCCGACCCTCATCGTCAACGGGGAAGAGGACGGCCTCTTCCGGCGCGGCGAGCGCGCCTTCCTCGCGGCCGCGGCCGACGGCCGGCTCGTCGTGATCCCGGGGTGCGGGCACCTGGTGAACGAGCACGCGCCCGAGGTGTTCAACGCGGCCGTCCGGTGGTTCGCCGCCGAGGTCCACGGGCTCGACGCCCCCGCGGAGCCGTCCCCGGTCCGCCGCGCGGGCGCCTGACCCTCGCGGACAGGACGACGCCCGGGAGCGGGGAACCGCTCCCGGGCGTCGCCGGCGGACGTCGTTGGGACGTCAGCCGTTCGTGCCGCTCGGGCCGCTGGACGGGGCCGGCGAGGCGTCGGGGTCCGCGCCGGGGAAGCCCCAGTCGCGGTTCCCGTGCCCGTGGCCACGGCCCCAGCCGCGCATGCCCGGGCCGCCGACGTCGCCGCCGCCGGCCCGGACGACGGTCGCCGTGAGCGAGCCGTCGGCGTTCTGCGTGCCGCTCGCCACGACGACCGCCCCAACCGCGACATCGGCGAGGGTCGGCGAGGTGACGCCGCGCACCTGGTACGTCGTCGAGGACGACACCTTGACCACGACGGACGAGCCGTCGCGGACCGTGAGGGTGAGCGCACTCGCGCTCTTCTCCTTCACCGTGCCGGCGACCCTCGCCGGCTTGATCTCGACGGAGCTGGCCGTGAGCGTGCCGTCGCTCCCGAGCGTACCGCGCGCCTCGATCCGGGCACCGGCGACGACAGCGTCCTTCGTGGACGCCTTCCCATCGAGCGTGAACGTCGTCGACCCGCTGAGGGCGACCTTCGAGGTGCCCCCGCCGAACGTCGTGACGGTGACGGTGGAGCCCGAGATGGACGCCACGGTCCCGGCGACGGTCGGCTGGACGACGATGATCGCGGTGATCGTGTACGACCCGTCGGTGTTGCGGGTCTCGCGGAACGCGATCCGATCGCCGACCGCGAGCGTCGAGAGGGCGACCGTCGCGCCGTTCTTCGTGACCGTCGCGCCCGACGCGTCGATCGTCCGCGTCCAGCCGTCGTCGGTCGTGAGCGAAAGCTTCGTACCGTCGATCGCGGTGATCGTGATGGCGCCGAAGCGGAAGCCGCCGCGGAGGCCGGGCCCGCCGCGGCCGTCGGGCTGGACCTGGGTCCGGCCGTCGGGCGAGGTCCAGCCGGCCTGCGAGACGGTGGTCGGCTGGCGCGCCGCCAGGGCGTCGACCGTCGCGCCGCCCGACCCGCCGCCGATGGCGAGCCCGACGGCGAGGGCCCCCACGGCGAGGGCCCCCGCGAGCGCCGCGATGCCGAGCGTCCGGCCGCGAGGCCCGCCCACCGCCGTGACCGGCGCCGGCGCCGGAGCGGCGTCCTGCTCGTCCCGGTGGTCCTGCGCCTGCTGCGCGTCCTGCAGATGTTCCTGCACTCGTTGTCTCCTGGTTCCCTCCGAACGGGACAGTGATGCGCCCGGCACAGGGAGGGCTGCCCGAGCGTGCTCCGACGGTACGACGGACGGCCTGAAGGTGTCCTGAAGGCGGCGCCGCGCCGCCCGGGCCGCCGTCTGCGATGATCGGGCCGCGCGGTGCCTGGGTTCAGGCTGGCTTCAGGATCCACGTCGAGGATGGCGGCCGGAGGGTGCGCCCCCAACTGCCCGCTCGGAGTCACCGATGACGTTCGAATTGAATCCCTGGCTCGACCCGCCGGCCGCGCCGGCGACCTCCCCCGAGGCGCCCGCGTCGGCGGCCGCCGAGTCCGAGGCGGCCGCCGAACCCGAGGCGCCCGAGGCGCCCGCAACTCCCCTCGCTCCCGCGGCTCCGGGTCCGCGGCCCGCCCCCGCCCGTCACCGCGACGCGGGCGGGCTCCGTCTCGTCGTCGCCTCCGCCGCCCTCGCCGCCCTCGTCGGCGCCGGGATGACCGGCGGGCTCCTCCTCGCGACGGTGCCGGCGCCCCTCACCGCGACCGCCTCCCCCACCGGCAGCGTGGCGCCGGTGAGCACCGTCGCGACGCGGACGGTCGGCGCCGACCCGATCGCCGCCGTCGCGGCCGCCACGGAGCCGTCGGTCGTGACGATCGGCGGCACCGGCGCGCGGTTCGGGAGCGCCGGCGGGTCCGGCATCGTCGTGTCCGCCGACGGCCTCATCCTCACGACGGCGGTCGTCGCCCCCGTCGACGGGACGTACGACGTCACGTTCGCCGACCAGCGGACGACGACCGCGAGCGTCGTCGCGACCGATCCCACGAAGGGCCTCGTCCTCCTCCGCGCCGGCCGGACCGGGCTCACGCCCGCGCGCCTCGGCAACGGGGCGGCCCTCCTCGTCGGGCAGCGCGTCGTGGCGATCGGGAGCCCGCTCGGGGAATTCACCGACACGGTGACCTCGGGGATCGTGTCCGGCCTCGACCGGGCAATCGACCTCCGCGACCCCTCGTCGGGCATCCGCGTCGCCCTGTCGGGACTCATCCAGACGGACGCCGCGATCAACGCGGGGAGCAGCGGCGGACCGCTCCTCGACACGGCCGGGACGGTCGTCGGGGTCATCGCCACGTCGGCGAGCGACGGCCAGCGGATCGGGTTCGCGATCCCGATCACGGCCGCCCTCGACCTCATCGCCCGGGCCCGGGCATGACGGCCGGGCCCATCTGACACCGGGGACCCCGTGCACCTTCTCCTCGTCGAGGACGATCCCCGGCTCGTCCGGCTCCTCACGCGGCTCCTGACGCAGGATCGCCACGTCGTCGACAGCGCGACGACCGCGGCGGACGGCCTGGAGATCGCGAACGCGGCGGCCCTCGACGCGATCATCCTCGACATCGGACTGCCCGACGGGTCAGGCTTCGACGTCGCCCGGCAGCTCCGGGCCGACGGGTCGGCCGTCCCGATCCTCATCCTCACGGCGCGGGACGCGGTGGCGTCGCGGGTCGAGGGCCTCGACGCCGGGGCCGACGACTACCTCGTGAAGCCGTTCGCCTACGAGGAGCTCCTCGCCCGCCTCCGCGCGCTCGGGCGGCGCCCTCCGCCGCGCCGGGGCCTCACCCTCCGGGCCGGGCCGATCGTCCTCGACGAGACCGACCGCCGGGTCACGGTCGCCGGGGAGCCCGTCGACCTGAGCCAGCGCGAGTACGCGATCCTCGAGTGCCTCCTCCGCCGGCCGGGGCAGGTCCTCTCGCGGGACCAGCTCCTCGACCAGGCCTGGCCGTACGGGGCGGCGCTCACACCGAACACGGTCGAGGCGTACATCCACCTCCTGCGGACGAAGCTCGGCCCGGATGGCGGGGCCTGGATCGAGACGGTCCGCGGCGTCGGATACCGCGTCCGTGCCCGCTGACCCGCCCCTCCGCGACGCGGCGGCCCGCGGGGGCGACGCCTCCGGCGGCGACGCGGCGCTCCTCCGCCGGACCCGCCTCCGCCTCCTCGCCTGGAGCGGTGGGCTCACCCTCCTCATCCTCCTCGCCCTCGGGACGCTCGTCTACGGCGCCGTCGCGAACGAGCTCGCGCGGAGCGGCACGGCGATCCTCGAGCAGCGCGCCGCGGACGTGGTGCGGATCGTCGACCGGCCCGGGCCGATGCCGGACCGCCCACCGTTCGGGATCGCCTTCGGCGGCGCCCAGTCGGGCACGCTCACCCTCGCCGTGCGGCCGGACGGCACCGTGCTCGGGGGCCTCGACGAGATCCCCGGGCTCCCCGTCGCGGCGTCCGTGGACGCAGCCCGCGCGAGCGGCAACGACGTCCGCGACGCCGTCGTCCAGGACACGCCGCTGCGGGTCTTCTCCATCGCCGTGCCCCGCTCCGACGGGACATGGGTCGTGCAGGTCGTCGGGGAGCGCGTCTCGGAGCAGCGGCTCCTCTCGGCGCTCCTCGCCGTCCTCGTCCTCGGCAGCCTCGCCGCGCTCGCACTCGCGGCGGTCGCCGGGTGGGTGTACGGCGGCCGCGCCCTCGTCCCGATCCGGGCCGCGATCGACCGTCGCGAGGCCGCCCTCCGCCGCCAGCGGGAGTTCGCCGCGAACGCCAGCCACGAGCTGCGCACCCCGCTCACCGTCATCCGGGCGAGCGTCACCGACCTCGAGCGGAACCGCGACCAGCCGGTCGGCGCCGTCGGGGCTGCCCTCGAGGACATCGACGCGGAGACCGCGCACCTCGCCGCGCTCGTCGACGACCTCCTCCTCCTCGCCCGGACCGACGCCGGCACGATCGAGCTCGAGCGGATCCGGCTCGACCTCGCCGACGTCGCCGTCGAGGCCGCGGGCACGCTCGTCTCCGTGGGCGCGCAGCGGGGCGTGACCGTCGTCGTCGACCCGCTCCCCACCGAGATCGACGGCGACCCGCTCCGGCTCCGGCAGCTCGTCACGATCCTCGTCGACAACGCGATCGCCCACTCCCCGGCCGGCGGCGGGGTGACCGTCCGGGTGCGCCCGGAGGGGGGCTCGGCCCTCCTCGTGGTCGACGACGACGGGCCGGGAATCCGCGAGGAGGACCTGGCTCACGTCTTCGAGCGGTTCTGGCGCGCCGACGACGCCCCGGCCGGGGGCACCGGGCTGGGGCTCGCGATCGCCCGCTGGATCGTCGAGAGCCACGGCGGCCAGATCGAGGCCGCGAACCGGAGCGAGGGAGGCGCCCGCTTCGAGGCCCGGATCCCGCTCCGCGCCGAGTAGCGGCTCCGGGCGGGACGACCGGGGCCCTCCCTCCGGGACCTCCGTGCCATCCAAGGTGGCACGGCCGGCGTCCAGCATCTCGCCCAGGAGCCGTCCCCGCACGGCGGGCCCGGCCGGGCCACCGGCCAGCCGCCCGATGCCACGCGAGGCCGGCGCCGGATCCGGGGGAACGCAGGAGTGCCCGCGCCGGCCGAGCCATGGGGCCCGACATCACCGCGGGCGGACGCACGGAGGTGGAGCGTGAGGACTCTCATCGGATCCCTGGCCGCGGCTGTCCTGCTCGTCGCCGCGCTCGCGACGCCGACGCTGGCCGCGGCGCCCGGCGACCCGGGCGTCGACGCGTTCGGGTACAACGAGACGGCCCGGGTCTTCGTCGGGGCGGCGGACGGCGTCGACCGGAACCTCGACGGCACGGTCTGGGGCGACCCGACGTACGCGAACGATCGCCTCGTCATGAAGTGGAACGCCGCCTGGGACGCCTGCAACGACCACGGCTACGACGACGCGACGTACTGCGCCGGCGCCTGGACCACGAACCACTGGAACGGGGCGGTGCCCGGCGGGTCGGGCGAGGTCTGGCAGTACAAGATCATCTGGGTCGGGTCCGCCGGCGCCGCGAGCCCGTACTGGGTCGAGGGCGGCTACTCGGTCTGGGGCAACTACGAGGTCGTCATGGACCAGGGCGTCGTCGACGGCGTCCATGTCTGGTACGCTCGCGGCATCCCGAACGGCCTCGGCACCGGACAGTAGCCCGATCACGATCGGCGAGGCGTCGGGCGCTCCGGCCCCCGGCGTCTCGCCCCCCGCCCGCACCGGGAGCGGCTTCCGGGCGCCGCTCCGGCCGGGTCAGGGCACCCGGAACGTGAAGCTGGAGCCCCCGGGGCCGCCGGTCAGCGTCACCGTCCCGCCGGCCAGGCTGCCCTGCCAGGCCTGCGACCTCTGGGCGAGCGTGAACGACGTGCCGTCGAAGTCGCCGGACGCGTCGATCGGCATGAGCCCCCGATCGGTGCAGATCGCCGACAGCTGCGTGGATGCGAGGAGCGTGCCCGGCGCGCCGCCACCGCTCGCGTACGAAAGCGTGAGCGTCGCCGGGCAGGTCACCGCCCCCTCCGTGTCGATCGCGACCGGCGCCTCGGTGGTCACGACGACGAGCCCCGCCGCCGCGCTCGCCCAGCAGTCGGAGTAGCGCCACGCCAATAGGACCTTCGTCCCGTTGTCCGCGATCACCACACCCCATAGGCTGCTCGACGGTCGGACGAGCGAAGGGACGAAGCTATGGCACGGATCGGGCGCGGCGGTCCACGAACAGGCATGTGGCGCCCGAACACTAGCAACTGGTTGCCTTTGGCCATGATCACACGCCGTCACGGCCTCCCCTTGGGAGGCGCTGCAGGCAGTCGCGCTGCCGCGGCCGGCATCCCTCTCCGGATCTGGGCTGCGGCGATCGGCGGACTTCTCCTGGCGCTCTGGCTCGCGGCGCCCTCACGTCAAGTCCCGACCATGGCGATCGCGCTCCTCCCCGCGCTCGCCGCCACGCTCGCCATCCGCCTCTATCGCCCCGGACGCCTCGTCGCGTGGTGGCTGTTCGCGGCCGGGCTGGCCGTCCAGGCTGCGGGCGTCCTCGCAACGACCATCCTCAGCGGTCCATCCCTCGATCCCACCGCGCCGCCCGCGCTGCTGTCGAGCCCGGCCGCGATGCTGGTGAGTATCGGCTCGCTGCTGCAGCTCGGTGGCGCCTATGGCATCGTTCGAGGGGCCACCGACGACCGCTGGTCGGCGCTCGATGCCGGGATCATCCTCGCGGCAAGTGCCTTCGCGATCTGGTTCCTGATCGTCGATCCCACGTTGGACGCGGGTGCCATGCCTCCAGTCCCGGTCGCGGGCCTGCTGGTCATCCTCCTCATCGACGCCTTGTTCGTGGAGCTCGGGCTGCGCGTCCTTCTCGGAACCGAGAATCGCCATCCCGCGGCCTGGTTGTTTCTCGGATCATTAGGCTCGGCGCTGGTGAGCCAGCTCGCTTTCACGGCGCAGGTCGCCAGCGGGACCTACGTGTTCGGGGAGTTGACCGACCTCGGCCGGCAGGTCGCCAGCGTCGGTTGGGCGGTCATGGCGCTCCATCCGACGATGGTCCGGCTGGCCGGAGCTGGCGGGCATCCCGCGGGTGGCTCCGTCCCGTGGCAGCGCATCCTCTCGCTCTCGCTCGCCGCCCTCCTCATCCCGGTCATCCTCGTCGCGGACGGCCTCGGGCCAGGCCACGCCGGGGACGACGGGCACCTGCTCGTCGCCGGGACGGCTTCGGGCCTCGTGCTGGTGATGGTGGTGCTGCGCCTGGGCGGTGCATTCGCGAAGGCGGGCCGGCAGCAGGAGGCGCTGAGCGCGAGCGAGGAGCGCTACCGGACCCTCGTCGAGCAGTCCACCGACGGCATCTTCGTCATCGATCGCGATGGCCAGATCGTCGAGGTCAACAGCGCCGCAGTGGCTCTCCTCGGCCACCGGCCGAGCGCGCTCGTCGGGCGCGCCTGGCGCGATCTCATCCCCAAGGAAGACCTGGCCGCGCACCCGCTGCGGTTCGGCGAGCTCTCGCCGGATCGCTCGATGCTCTTTGAGCGGCGCCTCGAGCGAAGCGACGGAACGACGGCAGCCGTGGAGATCAGCGCCAAGACGCTGGCCGATGGGCGGATCCTCCACGTGGCCCGCGACATCGGCGAACGCCTGCGGGCCGAGGAGGAGCGGGCCCGCCTCGTCGAGCGCCTCGAGCTGAGCCGTCGCGACCTCGAGGAGGCGCAGCAGATCGCGAAGATCGGAAGCTGGACCCTTGATCCATCGACCGGCGACGCGACCTGGTCGCGGGAGATGTACCGCATCCTCGGCCTCGGTTCAGACGGGCGCCCGATCGGCCTGGCCGACATCTCAGGACTCTTCACGCCGGACAGCGTGCGCGATGTGACGGCGGCGGTCGAGCACGCGGTCCGGACGGGCGAGCCGTGGCAGCTCGACCTCGAGGTTGTGCGGCCAGACGGCTCACGGACGTGGCTCGCCAGCAACGGGATCGCCGAGCCTGACGGGACCGGTGCCGTCACCAGGATCCGCGGGACCATGCAGGACGTCACCGAGCAGCGCCGGCTGGAGTCCCAGCTCCGCCAGGCGCAGCGCCTCGAGGCGGTCGGCCAGCTCGCGGGCGGCATCGCCCACGACTTCAACAACCTCCTGACCGCGATCCGCGGCTACGCCGAGCTCGTGCGCCGGAAGCTCGCCTCGGACGATCCGAACCGAGCCGATGTGGACCAGGTCGTTCTGGCCGCCGACCGCGCTGCCGAGCTGACTGGCCAGCTGCTCGCGTTCAGCCGTCGCCAGGTCCTCCAGCCTCAGGTCCTCGACCCCGCCGCGATCGTGGCGGGCATCGCGCCATTGCTCCGCCGGCTGCTCGGCGAGCACATCGCGCTCGAGACGCACGCGATGCCCGGCCTCGGCCACGTCAAGGTCGACCCGTCGCAGTTCGAGCAGGTGATCGTCAACCTCGCCGTGAACGCTCGCGACGCGATGCCCGAGGGCGGCAGGCTGACCATCGAGACGGCGAATGTCGACCTCGACGACGCCTATGCCGCCGCCCACGCCGACGTGACACCGGGCCCCTATGTCGCTCTCGTCGTTTCGGACACCGGGATCGGAATGGACGCAGCCACGCAGGCCCGCATCTTCGAGCCGTTCTTCACCACCAAGGAACCTGGCAAGGGCACGGGCATGGGGCTGGCAACGGTGTACGGGATCGTCAAGCAGTCGGGCGGCTCGATCTCCGTGTACAGCGAGCCGGGCCACGGCTCGAGCTTCAAGGTCTACCTGCCACGCGTCGCCGAGGACGCCGCGCGCGACGCACCTGCCAGGACGCGGGCCGCGGACCATGGCGGGTCGGAGCGGATCCTCCTCGCCGAGGACGAGGGGCCAGTCCGGACGTTCGCGGCCCGGGTGCTTGCCGACCTCGGCTACACGGTCCTCGAGGCCACCAGCGGCGCGGAGGCGCTGGCCGTCGCCGCCGCGTCCGAACGTCCGGTCGACCTCTTGATCACCGACGTCATCATGCCCGGGCTTCAGGGGCACCAGCTCGCGGTCCAGCTCGCGGCGGACCGCCCGGACCTCCGGGTCCTGTACGTCTCGGGCTTCACCGAGAACTCGGTGATCCACCATGGTGTCGCCGCGGACGGCGTCCTCTTCCTGCCGAAGCCGTTCACCGCGGACGCCCTCGCTCGCGCGGCGCGCGAGGCCCTGGACGCGCCGGCGTGACGCACTCGAAACCGGGCAGTCACTCCGCGGTCGCAACCGGGCAGGACACGGTCCTCGTCGTCGACGACGAGCCGGCGGTCCGGACGCTCTACTCGCGCGCCCTGCGGGACGCGGGCTTCGCCACCCTCGAGGCGGTCGACGGGATCGAGGCGGTCGAGATCGTCGAGCGCCACCCGGTATCACTCCTCCTGCTCGACAGCACCATGCCCCGGCTCGACGGGCCGGGGGTGATCCGCGCTGTCCGCGATCGCCCGGAGACGAGCACGCTGCCGATCATCCTCGTCACGGCCAACGCCGGTCTCGAGGACCGGGTCCAGGGTCTTGCGGCCGGCGCCGACGACTACCTTGCGAAGCCCGTGGCGCTCGACGAGCTCGAGGCGCGCGTCCGGGCCCAGCTGCGGAGCCACGCGGCATGGGCCGAGGCCTTCGACCGCGAGGCCGCCCAGCGGCGCGCGATGACCGCCGCGCTGCGGCGGGTCGGTAGGGACGGCACGGCGGAGCACGTGGCGAGCTCGCTGGTCAACGAGCTGGTGCCCGCCCTCGGCGTCGATGCACTCGCGATCGCGAGCGTCCGACCGGACGGAGCGATCGTCGCCCTCGCCGCGGCCGGGGCATGGGCCGAACGGTTCCGACCGGGCCTCCTCCTCGACTCGGGACCGGCTCGGCGCCTCCTCGAGGAGACCGCCGAGGGGCCGTGGGTGATCACCCGTGACCCCGTGAGCGATGCGTCGCTGCCGGACGGGTCCGTCGCCGCAGTGTTCAGCCTGAATGGCTCGAACGGTCCGATTGGCCTCCTTGGAGTGCAGCTGACCCCCGGAGCGACTGATCGGAGTGGACTCGCCCGGCGCCTGCCCCTGTTCATCGAACTGGCCGATCTCTCGGCGGTCATCCTGGGCCCTGCCGTCGAGTTCGACGGCGCCCGCCTTCAGTTCCGCGCCGCGCTCGAGACCGTCGTTGCCAGCCAGGCCTTCCAGCCCCACTTCCAGCCGATCGTCTCGCTCGCGGACGGCGCGATCGTCGCCTATGAAGCATTGACCCGGTTCGACGACCGCACGCCACCGGACCGACGGTTCGCGGAGGCGGTACGGCTCGGCCTCGGATGCGAGCTCGAGGCGGCAACGGTTGGAGTGGCGATCGAGGCGTCGCGCGCCCTTCCCTCGGCAGCCGGGCTTGGGCTCAACGTGTCGCCCGAATTCGTGCTGTCGGGAAGGCTGCCGGCCATCCTCGCGGACCCGGGTCGGCAGATCGTGCTCGAGATCACCGAGCACGCCCCGATCGACGACTACCCGGCCCTGCAGGCCGCGCTGGCTCGTATCCAGCCGCCCGTGCTCGTGGCCGTTGACGACGCCGGGTCGGGGTATGCGAGCCTGCGTCACATCTTTGCCCTGCGTCCGGCGTTCGTGAAGCTCGACATCGGCTGGGTTCGAGAGATCGACCGCGACCCCGCCCGCCAGGCGCTCGTCGCGGGCGTCGTCCACTTTGCGCGCGAGGTCGGCTGCCAGCTCATCGGCGAGGGGATCGAGGCCGAGGCGGAGCGCACCACCCTCCTCCGACTGGGCGTCCAGCTCGGCCAGGGCTATCTCCTGGGCGAGCCCGCGCCAGTGGTCGCCAGGCAGCGAGACTAGCGTCTCACGCCGCAATGGGCGTGAGTCTCGAATCGACGGGGCGTACCGTGTCGGGCATGGCTGCTCATCCCGCGCCGCCGCTGGCTGTGAGCGAGTCCGAAGCTGAGCCCTCCGGGCGATGACCCGGGCGGGCACGACCGAGCAGCGCGCCGTGATGCGCGCCCGGATCATCCTGCGGGCTGCCGAGGGGGCGGCCCACGTCCAGATCGCGGACGAGCTCGGGGTGTCGGTCCCGACCGTCCTGCTCTGGCGCCGCCGGTTCAAGGAGCAGGGGCTCGCCGGGCTCGGGGACGCGCCGCACCCGGGCCGACCCCGCACGTACGGCCGCGAGGTCCGCGACCGCGTCCTCGCCGCGACGCTCACCCCGCCCGACGATGCCACGACCAACTGGAGCCGCCAGCGTCTCGCCCGGCGGCTCGGCGTGAGCGCCTCGACCGTGGGCCGGATCTGGAAGGAGGGTCGGCTTCAGCCCCACCGGGTCGAGACGTTCAAGTTCAGCCGGGACCCCGAGCTCGTGGCCAAGGTCGCCGACGTCGTCGGCCTCTACCTCGCGCCGCCCGAGCGGGCGATCGTGTTGAGCGTCGACGAGAAGACCCAGATCCAGGCCCTCGACCGGACCGCGCCGATGTTGCCGATGAAGCCCGGCCAGGTCGAGCGCCACACCCACGACTACAAGCGCAACGGCACCCTGAGCCTGTTCGCGGCGCTCGAGGTCGCGACGGGGCAGGTGACGGAGCAGACCCGCGAGCGGCACACGGGCGACGACTTCCTCGCCTTCCTGCGGCTGCTGGCCCGCACCTACCCCCGGAGCGAGGTCCACGTGGTGCTCGACAACGTCAGCACCCACAAGACCCCGGACGTGCGGGCGTGGCTCGCCCGGCACCCGCGCTTCACCTTCACTTCACCCCGACCAGCGCGTCCTGGATGAACCAGGTCGAGACGTTGTTCGGCATCCTGACCCGCCAGGCGATCCGGCGCGGCAGCTTCGAGAACGTCCGCGTCCTGACGGCCGCGATCGAGCGCTTCACCCGCGACTGGAACGCCGGCGCGACGCCGTTCACCTGGGTCAAAACCGCCGACGAGATCCTCGCCAAGGCGGTCCGCAAGACGCAGGCCGATTCCGGCGCGCGACACTGGCTGTGCTGCGAGGTCCGGCGCCCCGCTCCCAGGTGAGAACGAGGCGCCGTGAGGGCACAGCTCAGGCGCTCGCGCCAGCGGAGGCGACGATCCGGGGCTCGATCGGCGTCGGTCGCGCGATGTTGTCGAACATCGGCGAGGTGGCCTCGGCCGCCCGGCGGATCTCCTCGAGCACCGCCGCCTCGGCGTCGGTGTCCACCTCGACTGTGCAGCGGAGAGAGGAGAAGCCCGGGCGAACGTCCTCGTTGAGGGCAAGGTAACCGGCGAGGTCGTAGTCGCCCTCGACCCGGATGACGAGCGAGCGGAAGTCGAGCCCCCGCTTCGCCGCCCCGGTCACCCAGCCGATCGTCAGGCAGCTGCCGAGCGACGCGAGGAGGAGCTCCATCGGGTCGACCGCCCGGTCGGTGCCACCGAGCGGCGCCGGCTCGTCGGTCTCCACCGCAAACGATCGGGCGACGGTCCGGGCGCGGGCGCCATCCGTCCACGTCGTCACGGTCGTGAAGCTGCCCCGGCCGGCCGCCGGGTCGGCGGCCACGGCGGCGCGGGTCGTGTCACAGGCGCCGAGGGCGAGGTTCGTGCAGGAGGGAGCGAGGGTCTGGCTGGGCATCGAGATCTCCTTCCGCTGGGTTGCGTGCTCGCGAGGAGCACGCGGGTTTGTCGGCGGAGCGGGTTCGGTCGTCGCTCAGGCCACCTCGCGGAGGCGGCCGGTCTCAACCTCGTAGACGAGGCCGTGGACCGGGACGTCCTTGACCCACGGGTGGGCGCGGATCCGCTCGACCTGTGCGCGCAGGTTCGCCTCGAGGTCCGAGAACGAACGGAGCGGCAGGTCGGCCTGGGCACCCTGTGCCTCGGCAATCTGCTTCTGCACGGGCTCGTCGGTGAACGTGAGCATCCCGCAGCCGGTGTGCTCGATGACGATGATCTCGCCCGTCCCGAGCAGGTGCTGGCTGATGACGAGCGAGCGGATCGCGTCGTCGGTGGCGAGGCCGCCCGCGTTGCGGATGATGTGCGCCTCGCCGGTCCGCAACCCGAGGACCTCCTCGACCGTCAGGCGGGCGTCCATGCAGGCGAGGACGGCGAGCCTGCGTGCGGGTGGCAGCTCCAGGTTCGGGCGGTCGAAGGTGGCCGCGTAGCGCGCGTTCTCGGCGAGCGCGCGGGCGTACTCGGGGGTCTGGGTCTGAATGGCCATGGGGGAGAACCTCCGTCGGAGTGGGGCGCGGACGAGCGACAGCGGCGGATGGTGCGGGCTCGGGCGGGACGATGGCTCAGGCGCGAGGCTCGCCTCGTCGCAGGGAGGCGACCACGCCGAGCGGGCCCGAGACCCGCCCGCGACACCCGCAGCGGCGCATGGCGCGGCGAGAACATGCGGTCATCGACTCACCCCGAGCGCCTCGCCGAGGATCGCCGTGAGCTGGTCCCACTCGATGAGGAACGCGTCGTGGCCCTTCGTCGAGCGGAGCTCGCGGTACTGCGCCTCCACACCTCCAGCTGCGGTTCATCGAGCGGCTGGAGACCGACTCGGAGTGGAGAGCGATCTGCAACGGGAGCGTCTCGAGGCCCTGGAGGAAGAGGAACGAGTTGAAGGGCGAGAGCGCCGGGCCGAGGTCGCGGAGAAGCTGGACCCGGAGCTTGATGATGAAGGCGAGCCGGCCGAACGCGCCGACGTAAAGGACGCCGTGGCAGGAGGGGTCGGGCTCGACGAACTCGGGGAAGCGGCCCGAGCCCGCCCAGTCGAAGGTGCCGCCGTCGACGACCACGCCGCCGATCGCGGTGCCGTGGCCGCCGATCCACTTCGTCGCCGAGTGGATGACGATGTCCGCGCCGTGCCCGATCGGTCGCGACAGCAGCGGCGCGAACGTGTTGTCGACGACGAGCGGGACGCCCGCCGCGTGGGCGATCTGGGCGATCGCAGGGAGGTCGTGGACGTCGAGGCGAGGGTTGCCGATCGTCTCGAGGAACACCGCCTTCGTGCGTTCGTTGATCGCCTCGGCGAACGCCTCTGGGCGGGTCCCGTCGACGAAGCGAGTCGTGATCCCGACCTTCGGCAGGGTGTGGGCGAACAGGTCGTACGTCCCGCCGTAGAGGCTGGACGAAGAGACGATGTTGTCGCCAGCGCGGGCGAGGTTGAGGATGGTGAGCGTCTCGGCCGCCTGGCCGGACGCGACACCGAGGGCGCCGACGCCGCCCTCGAGAGCCGCGACTCGCTCCTCGAAGACCGCGGTCGTCGGGTTCATGATCCGGGTGTAGATGTTCCCGAACTCCTCGAGCCCAAAGAGCCGGGCGGCGTGGCCGCGTCGTCAAAGACGTACGACGTCGTGGCGTAGATCGGGACGGCGCGAGCGTTCGTCGCTGGGTCCGGCTGCTGGCCCGCGTGGAGGGCGAGCGTCTCGGGGCGGAGAGTGGCGGGATCGAGGTCGGTCATCGTGATCGTCCTTTCTGATGAGGTGGTGTCGGGGCGTCAGGCGGCGGCTGCTTCGTCGGCGCCCGGGCCGGCGCGCAGCTCGAGCTCGACGGGCGTCGCGTTCGACACCAGGTCGAGGACCGGGCAGTGCGCGTCGACGTAGGCCTTGAGGCGGGCGATCTCGGCCTTGCCGGCCGGGCTGTCGAGGGTCACCGTGCCGCGGATCGCCCGGAAGCCCGGCCGCACCGCCGGGTCGACGGCGAAGAAGCCGCGCAGGTCGATCTCGCCCTCGAGCGCCACCGAGACGCCGTCGAGCGGGATGCCCAGCGCGTCCGCGTGGAGGCGGTAGGTGATCTCCTGGCAAGTCGCCAGCGCGGCGAGGGCGTACTCGACCGGGTTCGGCGCGGTGTCCGTGCCGCCGAGGCTCGGCGGCTCGTCGACGTCGAGCTCGAACGAGCGGGTCGTGACCCGGCTCCGCAGGCCGGATTCCTGGCGGCTCTCGACGCGGAACGTGGCCACCGCGGCGTCCGGTGCCGCGCCGAGCGCGGCCGCCGTGTCGTGCACGAGTTGCTGGTAGCTGAACGATGTCATGGGGTGATGGCCTCCGAATGCGAAGGGGGTGAGCGTGTCGATCCCGGGACCCTGGGGAGGGGAGGTTGGGGTCCGGCGGTCACCCGTCGCGTGGTTCGGAGGACAAAGAAGAAGACCGCGACTCCTGCCTTCAGGATCCGCGGCCCCGGGACCTCGTCTGTGGTCCCGCTCCTACGTCTGGTCGACTGCGCGGGACCTCAGACCCCATCCTCCGCACGGCGGGGCCGCCAGCGCATACACATCGACCGGGAGAGCAGTGACATCGTGGACCGCATGATGCACTGTCTGAGGCCCGGTCCGCAACCATTGCATCGTCACGAGTCGTACGCTGTGGCACGGTGACGCCCTGACCAGCCCGTCGGCTCACGAATCGAGAATCGTCGTTGCCGCGGCGACCGCGCCGGGGAGATCGGGCT
Source organism: Chloroflexota bacterium (assembly GCA_021802585.1). Classification (GTDB taxonomy): domain Bacteria; phylum Chloroflexota; class Limnocylindria; order Limnocylindrales; family CSP1-4; genus CTSoil-043. The sequence goes on along the minus strand of JAJZRQ010000026.1, from coordinate 1,235 downwards.
CCCGCCGCGCGTAGTCGAGCGTCAGCGCCGCCGAGCGGATCGCCCTCGAGATCGACGAGGTCGCTGCCGAGATCCGCCAGACCGTGGCCAAGCGAGACGAGCTTGAGCAGGTACGGAAGCCCCTGTCGACCTCGAAGAGGTTCGTCCAGCAGACGATGGACGAGATGACCGGGCTGATCGAGAGCAGTGCACCCGACACGAGGGTCGCCTGGGTGCGCGACCTCCTCGATCGGGTCACGGTGGATGGCCGCGAGGAGCACGCGGTTGCCATCTGGCGGACGGCGACCGACGACGGTGCTAACCGGTCGGAGTCAGTAGGCAGTTGGCTCCGGCGGTAGGATTCGAACCTACGACCAAGTGATTAACAGTCACCCGCTCTACCACTGAGCTACGCCGGAGCGAAGGCGCCGACCGCATGGGACCGTGCGCGATGGGCGGCCCGGGGCCGCGCCGGCGGAAGGATAGCATGGTCGACGGTCCGGGCGGCCCGGTGTGTCCGGGCGGCCCAGTGCGGGCCCGGACGGCCAGGTATGGGCCCGGGGGCGGCCTGGTGCGGGCCCGGCGCGGGCCTCGGACGGCGATTGCGCGGCCAGAGGCCCGGCCATGGCCGGCCGGCCCGACGACGGGGCGCCGCCGCCCGATGCGATACTCCCGGCCATGGGCCTGATCTCCGCCACAGCGCTGGCTGCCCGCCTCGGCGACCCCGACCTCCGGATCGCCGACGTCCGCTGGTCGCTCGCCGCGCCGGCGGCCGGCCTTGCCGCCTATGCCGACGCCCACGTCCCCGGGGCCGTCTTCGTCGACCTCGACACCGTCCTCACCGCGCCGGCGGGCCCCGGCCGCCATCCCCTCCCCGAACCCGCGGCCTTCGCGGCGGCGCTCGGCGACCTCGGGATCGGCCGGGAGCACCTCGTCGTGGCGTACGACGACGCGGGCGGCACGGTCGCGGCGCGACTCTGGTGGATGCTCGACGCCCTCGGGCACGCGCGGGTCGTGGTGCTCGACGGCGGGATCGCGGCCTGGCGCGACGCCGGCCTCCCGCTCACGGCCGGGACGCCGGTGACGGTCCCGGTGGCGCCCGGCGACCGCGTCCCCGCGGGAGACCGCTGGCCGCGGACGATCGACCGCGCGGCGCTCGCGCCCCGGCTCGGGACCCTGACGCTCCTCGACGCCCGGGCGCCGGAGCGCTACCGCGGTGAGGTCGAGCCGATCGACCCCATCGCCGGCCACATCCC
>JAJZRQ010000025.1:23986-30154 GCA_021802585.1 Chloroflexota bacterium | reverse complement strand
CGCCGCCCCGGCTTCCACCAGCCGCCGGGTCTCTCTGCCGGCGTCGCGACGGGTACTCGTCCCGTTCACAGCCACATCTGAAGTTGTGGCGGAGTCTAGGCGCGCCCCGGCCGGCCGTCAAACCGTCGGACCCGCGCGCGGGGCGGGCCGACCAACCCGCCCCCCGATCCCCTGCCGTTTGCCCCGAATTGCGTGACGAAGGATCGTCGCTCCCGCTCGAGAGCCCCGGCTAGAGTCGGATCGTGAACTGCATCGTCCTCGTCAAGCAGGTCCCCGACGTCTCCAACATCCCCGAGGAGGCCTGGGATCGGGAGAAGGGCACGCTCCGGCGGGCCCTCCTCGACAGCATCCTCAACCCCCTCGACCTGCACGCGCTGACGTTCGCCCGGCGCCTCACGGCCGGCGACCCGGAGGCGCGGACCGTCTTCCTCAGCATGGGCCCGCCCCAGGCCCGCGAGGTCCTCGTGGAGTGCCTCGCGCGCGTCCCGGGCGAGGCGATCCTCCTCACCGACAACGCGTTCGCCGGAGCCGACACCGGGGCGACGGCGTACTCCCTCGCCTCCGCGATCCGGCGGGTCGAGCGCGAGGTGTTCGGCGGGAACCGCGACTACGCGATCGTCACCGGGATGCAGTCGGTCGACGGGGACACCGCCCAGGTCCCGCCCCAGATCGCCGAGGAACTCGGGATCGACCACATCGCGTACGCGAAGGGCCTCGAGACCGAGCCGCGGCTCCGCGTCCGGCGAATCGCCGCCGAGGGCGTCGAGGACGTCCGCCCCATCCGCTGGCCGGTCCTCGTCACCGTCACCGCCTGCACGGACCCGCTCTACCGCACGTTCGCCGGGGCCCGCGCCGCCCGCGCCGCGACGATCCACGAGTGGGACGCCGCGTCGGTCGACGCCGACCGCAGCCGGATCGGCCTCAAGGGCTCGTGGACGCAGGTCTACCGCCTCTTCTCGCCGAGCGAGGACCGGCCGAAGACGTGCGAGTACGTGACGAGCCCCGCCGAGCTCATCGGCAAGGTCGTCGCCCGCTACCAGCAGGCGGCGCCCGGGGCGAGCGTCGACGCCGAGGAGGGCTACGTCCTCGGCGAGCGCGAGCCGACGTACCGCGGCGAGTTCTGGGTCTTCGCCGAGCGCGAGGGCGACGGCGTCCGCTCCGTCTCGCTCGAGCTCCTCGGGAAGGCGCGCCGCCTCGCCGACAGCCTCGGCGAGCGCGTCGGCGCCGTCCTCGCCTGCGACGCGGCGGGCGACCGCCCGGCCCGCCTCATCGCCGCCGGCGCCGACGTCGTCTACGTCCTCGAGCACCCGCTCCTCGGCGCGTTCGACCCGCTCGTCCACAAGAAGGCGATCGCGGCCCTCGTCATCGAGCGCCGGCCGCAGGTCATGCTCTTCGGGGCCAGCCCCCTCGGCCGCGAGCTCGCGCCCCGTGTCGCGTACGCCTGCCGCTCGGGCCTGACGGCGGACTGCACGCGCCTCGAGATCGGCGACTTCAGCAAGGGAAGCACGAACCTCGTCGCGATCCTCAAGCAGACCCGTCCCGCCCTCGGCGGGAACGTCATGGCGACGATCATGACGAAGGACTCCCCCACCCAGATGGCGACCGTCCGGCCCGGCGTCTTCAAGGTCCCGCCGCCCGACCCGGCGCGGGCCGGCGAGATCGTCGCCGTGCCCGTCGACCTCGCGGAGGGGGATGCCGGCCTCGAGGCCGAGCCCGTCGAGTCGTTCGCCAGCAAGGTCTCGATCCGCGACGCCGAGGTCATCGTCGCCGGCGGTCACGGGTTCCGCTCGCGGGCCGACTTCGACACCTACCTCCAGCCCCTCGCGGTCGGCCTCGGCCGGCTCCTCGGGGCGAACACGAAGGTCGCGGCCTCGCGGATGGCCGTCGAGGACGGCTTCACGACCCACGACTACCAGGTGGGCCAGACCGGGCAAACGGTCCAGCCGCGGCTCTACGTCGCGATCGGGATCTCCGGGGCCGTGCAGCACATCACCGGCATGCAGGGCTCGGAGATCGTCGTGGCGATCAACAAGGATCCCAAGGCGCGGATCTTCAACTACGCGGACTTCGGCGTCGTGGGCGACATCGAGACGGTCGTCCCCGAGCTGGTCCGGGCGACGGAGGGACGGGCATGACGGCACCGCTCGACGTCCTGGTCGTCGGCGGCGGCCCGGCGGGCCTCGCCACCGCGATCCGGCTCCGGCAGCAGCTCGCGGAGGCGGGCCGGGAGGCCTCGGTCGCCGTGATCGACAAGGCGCCGCGGCCGGGCTACCACGCCCTCTCGGGGGCCGCCTTCGAGCCGGCCTGCCTCGACGAGCTCGTCCCGGGCTGGCGCGACGACCGGCGCTTCATGGAGCACGTCTTCCCGGTCGAGCGCGACGACATGTACTTCCTCCTCGGCGCCCGCGCGATCAAGGTGCCCGAGGCCGTCGTGCCCCGGCGGATGCACCACCGGGGCGACGTGACGCTCTCGCTCTCGCGCCTCGTCGACTTCCTCGCCGCGAAGGCGGAGAGGCTCGGCGTCGAGCTGTACGCCGGCTTCTCGGCCCGCACGCTCCTCGTCGAGCGCGAGCGGGTCGTCGGCGTCCGGCTCGGCGAGGTCGGCCTCGACGCGCACGGCGGGCCGAAGCCGAACCACCGGCCGGCGGAGGAGATCCGGGCCCGGTTCACCGTCCTAGCCGACGGCACGCGGGGCGTCCTCTCCCAGCAGCTCCGCGACCGGTTCGGCGGGGGCCGGAACCCGCAGGTCTACTCCCTCGGGATCAAGGCGGTCGTGACGTTCCCCGGCGAGAACCCCTTCGGGAGCAACCGCGTCCTCCACACCCTCGGCAGTCCGAACCCGGCGAGCGTCTTCGGCGGCGGTTTCCTCTACTCGATGGGCGAGAAGACCGTCGCCGTCGGGCTCATCCTCGGCCTCGACTGGAAGTACGGCGACCTCACCCCCCAGCGCGAGTTCGAGCGCTACCGCGCCCATCCGTTCATCGCGGACCTCCTCCGCGGCTCGGTGACGATCGCGACCGGCGCGAAGACGATCCCGGAAGGCGGCTACCACGCCGTCGGCCGGCTCGTGGTGCCGGGAGCCCTCGCCGTCGGCGACGGGGCCGGGTTCGTGAACATGGAGAAGATCAAGGGGATCCACTACGCGATCCTCTCGGGGATGGCGGCGGCCGACACGCTCGCCGAGGGCCTCGCCGCGACCGACGGCGCCGACGTCCCGCTCGCCGGGTACACGCGGCGCCTCGAGGAGCGGGGCGTCCTCCCCGACCTGCGCCACGCCCGGAACTACCGCCAGAGCTTCCGCTGGGGGATCTACCCCGGCACGCCCCTCTCCCTCGTCCAGAGCGCCATCCCCCGCCGGATCGGCATGGAGGAGGACTTCCGGGGGACGAGGAAGGGCGCGCGCCTCGGCCGGCCGAATCCCGGCGGGATGGACGGGGCGACGTTCGTCAGCCTGACCGGCTCCCTCCACCGCGAGGACGAGCCGGCGCACATGACGATCCTCGACCTGGAGCGCTGCGTCGCCTGCGGGGCCGACTTCGACCACTCCTGCACGCACTTCTGCCCGGGGCAGGTCTACCGCTGGGACGGCGAGAAGGTCGTCCTCTCCGCCTCGAATTGCCTCCACTGCATGACCTGCGCCGTGAAGTGCCCGCTGGAGAACATCCGCTGGCTGCCGCCGGAGGGCGGCGAGGGACCACGCTTCAAGCAGATGTAGCCGCGGCGGCGACATCGGGCACGTCGGGCGTCGGGTCCGTGACCGAGAGGCGATCCCGAACCCACGAGGGCGATGCCATCGCCTGGATCGACCTCGCCGGGAAGATGCCGACTGGGCGGGCTGCAGAATCGGGGGCGCAGCATGAAGGGCGCGGGCCCGCCCATCGTGCCTGTGGAACGCCCCGCGGGAACGTGGCCGTCGTCCGGTGTCGGTCGGCCGGTCCGTGGCTCAGCCGAGCCGTGATCGCTCCCCCCTCGGAAGCGGGACGCCGCGGGGATCGCGGCGTGGAGCCTGCCCGGTGCGTTCATCGCCGGGAGCGACGTGGACGCGTCGCGCGCCAGGCCGTCCAGCACCGAGCGGCCGCGCCCGGCCGGGTCGTCGTGGCGGAGCCGGCCGAGTCGTTCGTGGCGGAGAGGGTGGGATTCGAACCCACGGGGCGCGAAGGCCCTGCGGTTTTCAAGACCGCTCCGATCAACCACTCCGGCACCTCTCCGCGGTGCGCTCCCGGAGGATACCGGGCCGCCGTCGCGCCCACGTGGATCAGGCTGCGGCCCCGGCCGCCTCGGCGTCGTGCCCCCTCGGCGCGTCGCAGCCGGCCGGGGCCGCCTCGGCGCGTCGCAGCCGGCCGGGGCCGCCTCGGCACCGCCGGTCGCAGCCGGGGCCGCCTGGCATCGGCGGCCCCAAAGTCCCTGGCCATGGCGACCGGAGTTGCGACCGCCCACGCGGCGCGCGGACCGGACCGCGGGGGCTCGCTCCGCCGAGGGAGCACAACCGGGTTCGCGACCGCGCGCCGCGCTGAGGCTCCTGCCTGCACCCCAATGCCGCTGCCCTGATCCTTCGTCGAGGGGCGCGTGCCCGGCATGTGTCAGGCATGCCGCGGACCGCGCCCCGGGCGGGCGTTCGGGTCACGAATCGCTCCCTCGTGCGGCGTCCGCGCGGCACCGGGGAGTCTGTGGCCCGTCATCACCCCTGGGTCGCGGCCGGGACGTTGCCGAGTGATCATGGGACCCGCATCGGGGAGCAGGCGGACCCGGCACCGCGCCCGCCCGTCGCACGGGACGGTCGGCGGGCCCGGCACCGCCCACCCCGCGCCGGTGCGTCACGGCCCGGTCGGCGGACCCGGCGTTCGCCGTGCGAGGGCCGGCCACCGCACACCCCCGGGGCACGCCCGGGTCAGCGGACGGCGATGACGCAGGTCCCCGCGATGAGGTCATGCCAGCCGCGGCGGCGCGCGTCGACGAGGATCCAGATGAAGCCGAGGTAGAAGACAGCGCCGGAGATCCAGTACCCGATGAGCCGGAGGATCGCCGCGCCCCACCCGATCCGGCTCCCGTCGCGATCGTTCACGACCCGGATCCCCGCCACCCGCATCCCCGGCGTCTGGCCCCCGCGGGCCCAGAAGAACGGGAAGTAGAGGAGGGCGAGGAGGCTGATGATCGTCGTCCCGGCGACGAAGAGGACGATGGAGCCGCCGAGCTCGGTCCACGTCGCCGGGTCCTGGAAGCGTCCGGGGTCGACGATCGCGATCCGGAGCGCGTCGCCGGCGAGCGGGACGGCGAGGAGGACGACGAAGAGCGAGACGATCGCCCCGATGAGGATCACGTCGAGGAGATACGCGCCGAGGCGGGCGCCGTTGCCGGCAAAGCGGACCCCGGGCGCCGGCCCGGCGATCTCCGGCGGCGTCGGCCAGGACGGTGCGGGGGTGGTCATGCGGTGCTCCCTCCGATGGCGGTGTGCCCGGCGCGACGACGACGAAGAACGGGCGAGGGGCTGGTCAAGCGGTGCTCCCTCCGATGGCGGCGTGCCGGCGTCAGGCCGGCTGGACCATGACGGTTCCGGCGATGAGGTCGTGCCAGCCCCGTCGCCGCCGATCGACGAGGATCCACACGAACCCGAGGTAGAGGACGGCGCCCGAGATCCAGAGTTCGACGAGCCGGAGGATCGCCTCCCCCCGGCCGAGCGGCCCGCCGTCGCGGTCGCGCACGAGACGCAGGCTGAACATCCGCATCCCCGGGGTCGCCCCGCCGTGAGCCCAGAACCACGGGAAGTAGCCGAGAGTGACGAGGAAGGCCGCGACGATGACGAGGAGTCCGACGACGGCCGCGAGGACCGGAGCGCCGCTCACGACGAGCCCGGCGGTGAGGAACGGGAGCGCGACCGCGACGACGGTGACCATGACGCCGACGAGGATGCCGTCGACGATCGAGGCGACGAGCCGCGCGCCGTGGGAGGCGAGGCGGACGCCGGGGGCGGGGCCGAGCGGCTCGGGCGGCGCTCCGCATGGCGGGGCAGGCGGCCCTCCCTGCGGCGGCTGGTTCGGCTGGTCCATCGCGAGCTCCCGTGCCCGACGCCGCCCCGTGCCCGACGTCATCTTCGATGCTACCGGGCGGGACCCCCCGCGTCACGCCGCCCTTGCGCCCCGGTCTGGGAGCCGGTCGGCCCGGCCGCGGAGG
>JAJZRQ010000025.1:0-23886 GCA_021802585.1 Chloroflexota bacterium | reverse complement strand
CGCCGGCCGTCGCCTCAGGAGGGCAGGAGCGTATCCGTGCCGAGCGTCGCCCGGAGCGGCTCCGGCACGACCACCGAGCCGTCGGGTCGCTGGTACGTCTCGAGGATCGCGGCGACGACCCGGGCGAGCGCGAGCCCCGACCCGTTGAGCGTGTGGACGAGCTCCGGCTTCGCGCCGGGCGCCGGCCGGTAGCGGATCGCCATCCGTCGCGCCTGGTAGTCCCGGAAGTTCGAGCAGGACGAGACCTCGAGCCAGCGCTCGACGCCCGGGGCCCACACCTCGAGGTCGTACTTCTTCGCCTGGACGAAGCCCATGTCACGGGTCGCCATGAGGAGGACCCGATAGGCCAGGCCGAGCCGGCGGAGGAGGTCCTCGGCCCGGCCGGTCATCCACTCGAGCGCCTCGCCCGACGCCTCCGGACGCTCGAAGAGGACCATCTCCACCTTGTCGAACTGGTGGACGCGGAGGATCCCCCGGGTGTCCTTGCCTGCGGCCCCGGCCTCCCGTCGGAAGCATGGCGTGTAGGCGGCGTACCGCACGGGCAGCGCGTCGGGCTCGAAGATCTCGTCGCGGTGGAGGTTCGTCACCGGGACCTCGGCCGTTGGCACGAGGTACAGCTCGTCGCGCGTGATGACGTACATCTGGTCTTCCTTGTCCGGGATCTGGCCCGTCCCGCGCGCCGAGGCGGCGTTCACGACCGCCGGCGGCCAGATCTCGGTGAAGCCGTTCTCGCGGGTGTGCACGCCGAGGAAGAAGTCGATGAGGGCGCGCTGGAGGGCGGCCCCGGCGCCCCGGTAGACGGGGAAGCCGGAGCCCGCGACCTTCGCCCCGCGCTCGAGGTCGATGATCCCGAGCGCCTCGGCGACGTCCCAGTGCGGCTTCCGCTCCCAGGGTCCGTCCGGGCCCGCGCCGGCCCGCGGGAGGAGGTCGCCCCACGTCCGGACGACGACGTTCGCGTCCGCGTCGCCGACCGGCACGTCGGGGTCGGCGGGGTTCGGGATCCGGAGGAGCGCGTCCTCCAGCTCGGCCTCGACGGCGGCGGCCTCCGCGTCGAGCGCGGCGATCCGCTCACCGGCCGCGACCGACGCGGCCCGGAACGCGGCCACCCTGGGCCCGTCCGGCGCGGCGCCCCCGCGGATCGCGTCGCCGACCTGCTTCGAGGCGCGGTTCCGCTCCGCCTTCAGGCCGTCGGCCTCGCCGAGGAGCCGGCGGCGGCGCGCATCGAGCTCGAGGGCGCGGTCGACGAGCGCCGCATCCTCGCCCTTGTCGAGGGCCCCCCTCCGGATGAGGTCCGGCTCCTCGCGGAGTCGCTGCAGCCCGACGCTCATGCCTCCGCCTCCTGTCCTGCGCCGCGGGCGCGATCGTGCCAGCCGGCGGCCAGCCGGAGGCGGCCGACGACGAAGCCGGGCTCCAGGCTCGCGAGGAGCCAGCCCGCGCGCGGGCCGTTCGGCCGGCCAAGGAACGCGAGGTAGACGGCGCCGAACGCGCGCCCCGCCGGCAGCGCCGCCTCGCCGGCCACCCGGAAGAGGAGCCCCTGCCAGGCGTCGCCACCGTGCGGGTCCTCCTCGCCGGCGGCGAGGGCGAGCGCCCCGAGGAACAGCCGCTGGTCCTCGCCGAGGGCTGCCGCCTCGGGCGGCAGCGCGTCGCGGTGGACGCGCACGACCGCGCTCGCGGGCGCGTATGCGTCGAGCCACGCCCGGGCGGCGGCGAGCCGCTCGGCGAGCGTCCCCTCCTCGGCCGCGGCGAGCGGGGCGCCCTTCTCGTCGGCGACCCGGGCGGCAATGTCGACGCCGGGGATCTGAGCGAGGAGGGCGAGGTGGGCAAAGGCCGGGCGATACGTGGCGGCGGCCTCGGCGAGGCGCTCCGGTGGGGCCGGGTCGAGCTGGACGAAGGCGAGGAGGCGCTCGGGGTCCGGCGGCAGCTCGCCGCGGTACGGCTTCCCGGCGACCGCCGCGGCGAGGCGGTCGAGCTCGTCGAAGAGCCGCGGGATCGCGTCCGTCCCTTCGGGATCGAATTCGATCGCCTGGTTCGGCCGGGGACGGAGGAAGAGGAGCCGGAGCGGCTCGGGCGGGAGCACCTCGACGATCCGGTGGGCGGCCGCGCCGCGACCCTTCGACGTCGACATCTTCCGCCCGCCGATATTGAGGAACTCGTACGGGAGGTTGCGCGGCGGCGCGCGGTCGAAGACCTCGCGGGCGATCGCGTCGGCCCGGTCGCGCGATCCGCCGGCCGTCGCCAGGTCCTTGCCGCACGGTTCGATCGTCACGCCGAAGAGGCTCCACTGGGCCGCCCACTCCAGGTTCCAGTAGAGCTTCGCCGCGCCGCCGAACGGCGAGATGCGGCCGTCGAACCCGCAGCCCCGGGCCCACGTGACGTAGTCGGGCCGGCACTCGACGCGCACCGTCTCGCCGTCCCAGTCGAGGGCGATCGTCGTGCCGACCTTGCCGCAGGACGGGCAGACCGCCTGGACCGGGAGCCAGCCGGCGGGCCGCTCCACCTTGCTCACCCGCAGGTAGACGTCGCGGACGACCTGCGCCCGCTCGAGCGCGGCCCGGATGAAGGGGTCCATCGCGCCGGTCGGGTAGATGTCGCTCATCCAGTAGTAGCGGTCGGGATGGATCCCCAGGCCGGCGAAGATGTCGATGAACGTCTGGGCGTGGTGGCGAGCGTACGAGGCGTGGCAGTCGCCGGTCTGGTCCGGGACGTGCGCCAGGGGACGGCCCATCTCGTGGTCCACCGCGTCCGGGGTCAGGAGCGCCTGGGCGTCCATCGGGTCCATGTCGTCGACGCCGTAGAGGAGCGTCGTCGGGACACCCCGGTCGCGCAGCGCACGGGCGATGACGTCGAGGATGACCGGACCCCGGAGGCTGCCGACATGGACGGTCCCGGACGGCGTCTTGGAGTCGTTGACGACCTGCGGTCCCTCGACCGACGCCGCCAGCTCGTCCGCCCAGTACATGCCTGCGTCCTCCGCTCCGGTGCGCCGGGCCGGGTCGCGGCACCGGCCGCCCGACCCGGTCCGCCCGGGCGGGCGCTCAGCTGATCGAGGTGACCGTGTACATGATGTCCGAGCCGTTCGGGAGCTTCACCGTCACGGTGTCGCCGGCCTTCCGGCCGAGGAGCGCACGCCCGACGGGCGACTCGTTCGAGATCCGGCCCTCGGCGGGGCGGGCCTCGGCGGAGCCGACGATCATGAACGTCTCGTCGCCGTCGATCGACTCGACGGCGACGACAGAGCCCAGGGCGACGTGCTCCGAGCCGCTGTTCTCGATGATGACCGCCGTCTTCAGCATCGCCTCGAGCGTCTGGATCCGCCCCTCGACGAAGGCCTGCTCGTTCTTGGCCTCTTCGTACTCGGCGTTCTCGGAGAGGTCGCCGTGCTCCTTCGCGTCGTGAATCCGGGCGGCGATCTCGGCGCGCCGGGCGCTCACGAGCTCCTCGTGCTCGGCCCGGAGCGCGGCCTCGCCTTCGCGTGACAGGTAGGTGGGCTTGTTGTTCACGGGCGAGGCGACCCCCAGGGTGTCGGCCGCCCGGCGGGCGTCGGCGACGCGGCGCGGGCGGTGAGGCGGCGGATAAGGAAACGAACCCCGGGCAGCCACCGTGCTGGGGGCGCCCGAAGTCCGGCCGGCGCGGATCATAGCCCCGACCCCGTGGGGTGTCAAAGCGACGGCCGCCGGCGCGGGCGCCCGGGCGCCACGGGCCTGTCCCGATGGTGCGCCGACCGCCGCGTCCCCGACCGGGCCGCGTCAGGCGGGCCTGCGCTCGCCGTACCCGACGAAGTGCCCCGCCGGGTCGCGGAGGACCCGCCGCACGCTCCGCACGGCGTCGCGCCGGAGCGCGCCGTACACGTGGGGGTAGGGGCTCCCCGGGTCGTCGTAGCGCCACGAGGCGCCGACCCGCGCGAGGTCGAGGTCGACGACGACGACGTCGCCCGGCTCGGCGGCGTAGAAGCGGTTGGCGACGGCCAGCATCTCCTCGTCTCCGTCCGTGCAGTGGACGAAGCCCTCGGCATCGAAGCCGGCGGGCACGTAGCGCGCAGCCGGATCGGCGTCGGCCCGCCACGCCTCCCAGCGCGCGGCCGGCAGGAGGTGGAGTGTCACGTGCTCGGCGGCCTCCCACAGCTCCTCCCCGCCGGGCAGGGTGCCGTCCCGCGGCATCGGGTCACGGCGCGGGCTGGCGTCCTCGTGCGGCATCGCGTCGTCACGCCGCGTCGCCTCACCGCGCGGCATCGCGTCGTCCGGCCTCATGGCTCCCCTACCCCGCGGCGAGCCGCTCGAGGCGCTCCCGGAGGCGCCGGAGCGCCCGCCGGTCGGGGCAGGCCACGAACACCGTGTCGTCGCCGGCGATCGAGCCGACCGCGTCCGGCCAGCGGGCCCGGTCGAGCGACGCCGCGATCGCGTGGGCGGACCCGGGGAGCGTGACGAGGACGAGGAGCGGGCCGGCCTCGCGGATCTCCACGGGGAGCTCGTGGAAGAGCCGCCGGAGGCGCTCCTCGCCGGTCGGGTCGGCCCCGGCGAGGCGCGGGGGAAGAGCGTAGACGCTCACCCCGTCGCGGTGTGCCTTCACGAGCTGGAGCTCCGCGATGTCGCGGCTGATCGTTGCCTGGGTCGTGCGAAACCCGCGGTCCCGGAGCGCGGCGGCGAGCTCCTGCTGGGTCCGGATCGGGCGCTGCTCGACGATGTCGCGGATCGCCCGCTGGCGGAGCTGCTTCATGACCTCCACGGCGCGGCTCCCGGCCGGCTCTACGCCGCCAGGAAGGCGACGACGACGACGACCGCGAGCACGAGGCGGTACGCGACGAAGACCGTCATCGGGTGGTGGCGGAGGTAGCGGAGGAGGCCGGCGACGGCGACGAACCCGGCGATCGCGGCGGCGAGGAACCCGGCGACGAGCGGGCCGGCCTCCACCGGGACGCCGGCCTCGCCGGTGAGGAGCTTGCGAGACTCGAAGGCCCCGGCGCCGGCGATGATCGGGGCAGCCATGAGGAACGAGAAGCGCGCCGACGCCTCGCGGGTGAGCCCGAGGCCGAGCCCCGCGGCGATCGACACGCCCGACCGGCTGATCCCCGGGACGAGGGCGAACGCCTGCGCGCAGCCGATGAGGAACGCGCCCCCGAACCCCAGCCGCTCGATCCCGTCTGAGCGCCGGCCGAGGCGGTCGGCGACCCACAGGACGGCGGCCCCGACGACGAGCATGAGGGCGACGAGGAGCGGCTGCCGGACCTGCGTCTCGAAGAAGTCGCTGAGGAGGATGCCCGCGGCGACAGCCGGGGGCATCGTGGCGAGGATGAGCCACGCCAGGCGGCGGTCCGGGTCACCCCGGAACGAGCGATCGCGGAGGACGGCGAGGCCGGCCGGCACGAGGCGCGCCCAGTCCCGCCAGAAGTACGCGAGGAGCGCGACGAGCGTCCCGAGGTGGAGGACGACGGAGAACGCCAGCGAGGTGATGAACGGGTCGTGCCAGCCGAGGAGCGACGGCACGACGACGAGGTGACCGGAGGAGGAGATCGGCAGGAACTCGGTCAGCCCCTGGACGACTCCCATGACGAGGGCCTGGAGGGTGGTGTCCATCGGGTGGTCCGCGGACCGCGCCGGGGCGCGGCCCGCGCTCTTCCTCGGGCCTAGCGGATGAAGAGCGGGGCGAGGACGAGGGTGATCGTCGCCAGCAGCTTCACGAGGACGTGGAGGGAGGGACCGGCCGTGTCCTTGAACGGGTCGCCGACGGTGTCGCCGACGACCGCCGCCGCGTGGGCGTCGGTCTTCTTGCCGAGCACGTTGCCGGCGACGTCCTTGAGGTGGCCCGCCTCGATGAACTTCTTCGCGTTGTCCCAGGCCCCGCCGCCGTTGTTGAGGACCGTCGCGAGGAGAACGCCGGCGATCGTGCCGACCATGAGGAGGCCGGCCACGGCCTGGTAGCCGAGGAGGAGCCCGACGGCGATCGGCGTGGCGACGGCGACGAGCCCCGGGGCGACCATCTCGCGGAGCGCCGCCCGCGTCGTGATGTCGACGACCCGCGCGTAGTCGGGCCGCTGGGTGTAGTCCATGATCCCCGGCATCTCGCGGAACTGGCGGCGGACCTCGACGATGATCGACTGGGCCGTCTTGCCCACCGCGCGGATCGCCAGGCTGCTGAAGAAGTACGCGATCATCGCCCCGATGAGCGCCGCGACGAAGACCCGGACGTCCGCCAGGTTCACGGCGTCGAGGAGGGCCCCGCCGCGGTTCCGCTGGATGAGGTTGACCTTGTCGATGTAGGCGCTGAAGAGGAGGAACGCGGCGAGCGACGCCGACGCGATCGCGTAGCCCTTCGTGAGGGCCTTCGTCGTGTTGCCGACCGCGTCGAGGCGGTCCGTGATCTCGCGGGCGGAGGCCTCGGACCGGCTGAACTCGGCGATGCCGCCGGCGTTGTCGGTGATCGGGCCGAAGGTGTCCATGGCCAGGATGTACGCCGTCGTCATGAGCATCCCCATCGTCGCGACGGCCGTCCCGAAGATCCCGCCGACGTTCCGGCCATCGGCGCTCACGAGGCCCGCCCGCTCGCCGAGCCAGTGGGAGGCGAGGAGGGCGATGCCGATCGAGATCGCGGTCACGAACGTCGTCTCGTAGCCCACGGCGGTGCCGGAGATGATGTTCGTCGCGGGCCCGGTCCGGCTCGCCTCGGCGATCTCGCGGACGGGGCGGAACGTGCCCGCCGTGTAGTACTGGGTGATGTACACGAACACGACCGAGGTGGCGAGCCCGACGAGGCCGGCGCCGAAGAACCAGATCCACGCCGGGATGCCGTTCGCGCCCGTCGCGCCGCCCGTGCTCATCATGACGTTCGTCGTGATCGCGAGGCCGACGACCGAGAGGAGGGTCGTCACCCAGTAGCCGCGGTTCAGGATGTTCATGGGGTTCTCGTCCTCGCGGCCGCGGATGAAGAACGCGACGGCGATGATCGTGGCGAGGAGCCCGAAGGCGCGGACGACGAGCGGGAAGAAGATCCAGCCCTGGGGGTTCGGCCAGCCGCTCGCCGAGGCGATCGCGTACGCCGCGACCCCCAGGATCATCGCCCCGATGTTCTCGGCGGCGGTCGACTCGAAGAGGTCGGCGCCGCGGCCGGCGCAGTCGCCGACGTTGTCGCCGACGAGGTCGGCGATGACGCCGGCGTTCCGGGGGTCGTCCTCGGGGATCCCCGCCTCGACCTTCCCGACGAGGTCGGAGCCGACGTCGGCGGCCTTCGTGTAGATCCCGCCGCCAAGCTGGGCGAAGAGGGCGACGAACGAGGCCCCGAAGCCGAAGCCGACGATGAGGAACGGCGCCTCGGCGACGGTCACCCCGCCGACGAGCGCCCCGTACGCGCTGAAGATCCCCCACACGCCGAGGAGCGAGAGGGCGACGACGAGGAATCCGGAGACGGCGCCACCGCGCATCGCGACCTGGACGGCCTCGACGAGGCTCCGGCGGGCGGCCGCCGCCGTGCGGACGTTCGAACGGACGCTGATCGACATCCCGATGATCCCCGAGAGCATCGAGCAGCCGGCGCCGACGAGGAACGCGATCGCGGTCATGAGCCCGATCGGGGGCCCGGCGAGCGAGGGGACGTCGGCGACGTCCTTCGTCTCCACGAGGCCGATGACGAGCCCGATGACGACCGCGCCGCCGAGGGCGAGGAGGCCGATCGTCGTGTACTGCCGGCGGACGAACGCGTCGGCGCCCTCGCGAATCGTGTCGGCGACGTCCTGCATCGCCTGGGGTCCCTTGTCGCGCCGGAGGACGTCCCGCGCGAGGTAGAGGGCGAAGGCGACGGCCAGGAGCCCCGCCGGCAGGATGATGAGCTGGAGGAGTTCGGCGCTCATGGAGTGGCTTCTGCGACCTCCCAGTCAGGCACGGCCGTCCGCGCGGGCGCGACCGCCGCGCCGGGGACGAGGGAACGCTGCTGCGCCTGGGGACCGCGGACCCACCTTGCGGTCGGGGCGCCGGGGCGGCTCAGGCCGCGGCCGAGTGTATCAACTGCCCGATCGGCGGGTCAAACCGCGAATAGCGGCCGGTTTATGCAGCCGTACGCATGCCCGCACGCGTGAGCCGGGCCGGGGGCGAGGGCACCCCGCTGCCCCTATACTGCCGATCTTGTGACACGACGCTCCCTCGGGTGCCTCTTCGAGATCGTCGAGACGCTCGTCCTCACCCTCATCATCTTCTTCGTCATCCAGACGTTCGTAGCCCAGCCGTACCGCGTCGAGCAGCAGTCGATGGAGCGCACGCTCGAGCCCGACCAGTACGTCCTGGTCGACAAGCTCACGCCCCGCTTCGACGCCTACTCGCGCGGCGACATCGTCGTCTTCGAGCCGCCGGAGGCGTGGGTCCAGGGCGGCTCGCGGACGCCGTTCATCAAGCGCGTCATCGGGCTCCCCGGCGACACGATCGAAGTCCGGGACGGTTCCGTGTGGGTGAACGGGGTCCGGCTCGTCGAGCCGTACGTGTACGACGGCCAGCCGACGACGGCGAGCGAGGAGCCCGCGCGGTGGGTGGTACCGGCCGGGGACCTCTTCGTCATGGGCGACCACCGCCAGGCGTCGGCCGACTCGCGCGCCTTCGGCCCGATCGCGCAGAGCGCGGTCATCGGGCGGGCGTGGCTCCGCTACTGGCCGCTCGGCACGCTCGGCATCCTCCCCACGCCCGTGTACCCGGCCCCGGTCGGGAGCGGCGCCGCGGAACCGAGCCCGGCCGCGCCGTGACCTGGCTGCCCGTCGCCGCCGGCGCGGTCGTCGCCCTCGCGGCGGCCGTCGCGGTCGGAGCACGCGGGACGCGCCCGGCGACGCTCGGCCTGCTCGCGGCCCTCGTCTTCTCGCCGTTCGCAGCAGACCCGGTGCCGCCGTCGGCGGAGCTCGGGTTCCGAGTCGCGGCCGGCGTCCTCGCCGCGTTCCTCCTCCTCGTCGCCGGGCGGGGCGCGGACGAGGGCGGGGCATCGCCGCTCGGCCTGCCGGCCACGCTCGCCGGGGCGGCCGCGGCCTTCGCCGCCGGGCTCGGGGCGACGGCCGTCGGGATCCCCGCCTTCGGGACGACCGCGGCCCTCGCCGCCGGCCTGGCGACGCTCGTCGTCGCGCTCTCGTCCGTCGGGCGGACCGGCGATCCGTTCCGCCTCGGCATCGCCCTCGTCCTCCTCCTCGACGCGGGCCTCCTCATCCGTGCCTCGCTCGTCGGGACACCCCCCGGGCTCGAGGCGCTCGTCGCAGGCGGTAGCCTCGTCGCGCTCGCTGCCGCCGTCCTCGCCCTCGCCGGTGCGGGTGCGCGCGCCGGAGCGGCGCCGGAGGTCCAGGGCCGTCCGGCGGCCAGCGCCCCCGAGCGGGTACTGCGGCGCGCGACGCGGGTGCCGGTCCGCGCGGGCCGGCCGGACCCCGCGGCATCCGACGCGGACGGCGCCGGGCGTCCCCGACCCTCCGCCTGACCGGCCCGCCATGAGCCTCCTGCCCGTCCTCGCGGTCGCCGCGGCAGGCGCGCTCGCGACGCTCGCGCTCCGCGGGCGGCGGCGCGCGGGGACGATCGCCGGGCTCGCCGCGGGCGTCGCCCTCCTCGTCGCCCTCGCCGTCGCGTCGCCGGGCGAGCCGCTCGCCCTCGGGGGCGGGGCGCTCGCCCTCACGCCGTATGCCCGCGTCCTCGTGGGAATCGCGCTCGCCGGGGGCCTCCTCGTCCTCGTCATCGACCGCCTCGCCACGTGGGAGCCGGCGGCTCCGGCCACCCTCCTCGTCGCGGCGACCGGGGCGCTCCTCGCCCTCGGCGTGGCCGGGGCGCTCACCGGGATCCTCGCCGTCGGCGGCACGGCAGCGGTCTCGGCGGCGGTTGCCCTCGGCGCGCCCGCGACGCCGCTCGGCGTGCGAGCGCTCGCCCGCGAGCTGCGGGGCGTGACCCTCGCCGCACTCGTCGGGATCACTGCCGTGGCCCTCGCGCCGGAGGAGATCGGCGGGCTCGCCGTCCAGCCCCAGGTCGCGGGCCTCGCGGCCGTCGCGGCTGGCCTCGCGCTCGGCCACCGGTTCGGCGCGATCCCGCTCCACGCGCGCGTCGCCCGGCTCGTCGACGCCGCGCCGGCGTCTGCCCTGCCGGCCCTCCTCGCGCTCCTGCCCGCGGCGTGGGCCGTCGTCCTCCTCGGATGGGGCCCCGACACCCTCGGGCCGGTCCGGCCGGTGCTCGGCTGGGACGGGACGCTCCTCGTCGCCGTCGGCCTCGCGACCCTCGCCCTCGGGACGATCGCCGCGCTCGCCCAGGACGACGTCCTCCGCATCGCCGCGTACACGGTCGTTCTCGACGCCGGGGTCGTGGTCCTCGGCTTCGCGTCCCTCGACCCGGCCGGCCGGGACGCCCTCCGCGCGTGGCTCGTCCCGTTCGTCGCGAGCCGGACGGCACTCATCGGCTGGGCGATCGCCTTCCGGGCGGCGTTCGGGACGCTCCGCATCTCGGAGGCCCGCGGCTGGCTGCGGCGGGCGCCCACTCTCGGCGCGGCGCTCGTGGCGATCGGCGCAGCCGCGATCGGCTGGCCCGGGCTCCTCGCCTGGGATGCGCGCCTCGCCGTCCTCGGGGCCGCGACGGCGGGGCCCGCGCTCGTCGTCGGCTCGCTCGCCTCGCTCGGGACGGCGGTCGCCCTCGCCCGGATCGTCGGGGCGGGGCTCGGGAGGCCTGAGCCGCGCGTCGCGGCCGCCCCCGGCGAGCTCGCCCGCGTGCCCGCGGGGCTGCGGGCGGCAGCCCGCGCGTTCCGGGCGCCCGGGGCGCGCCGGGGCGCCGTCCTGCGGGTTGCGTCGCGCGAGGCGCGTCCGCTCCTCGAGCTGAACCGGACACCCCTCCGGGCGCTCGTCGTCGTCGTCCTCGCCGGCCTCGCGCTCCTCGCCGCGGCGGGCGCGTTCGGCGTCGCCGGGGCGGCCGCCGGGCCGGACGTGGGCCTGCCGGCCGCGACCGCTCCGGGCCTCGAGCCGACCGTGGTGCCGGCCGAGCCGACCCCCGTGCCGGGCGCGCCCTCGGGGGCGCCGGGCACGACCCCTGGCGGCGGCTAGGCGATTCGCGCGCCGGGCAGGGCCTCCCGGGCCTCGCGCGGCCGCGAGCCGGCGCTCAGCCGCCGGGGGCGAGGACCCACCGATCGACCTCGCGCGGGTACGCGAGGAGGCCCTCGGGGAACCAGAGGGCGAGCTCGGCGGCGGCCGTCTCAGGCCCGTCCGAGGCGTGGATGAGGTTCTGTGCGACCTCGAGGGCGAGGTCGCCGCGGATCGTCCCCGGCGCTGATTCCGACGGGCGGGTCGCCCCGACCATCGAGCGGACGACGGCGATCGCGTCCGGGCCCTCGACCGCGAGGGCGACGAGCGGGCTCGACGTGATGAACGCGACGAGGCCGGCGAAGAACGACCGCTCGCGGTGGACCGCGTAGTGCTCCTCGGCGAGCTCGCGCGTCACCCGGACGAGCTTGAGGCCGACGAGCTTGAGGCCGCGGTCCTCGAAGCGGGCGATGACCCGCCCGACGAGGAGGCGCTGGACGCCGTCGGGCTTGATGAGGACGAGGCTGCGTTCGGTCACGAAGGGCTCCCTGGGGGGTCGGCCGTGGAGGGCGCGAGGGCGAGTCGTTCGGCCGAAGCGTAGGCGATCCGGGCCTCGGCGTGGCGTCCCGCCGCCCGGAGCGCCTCCGCGCGGACGAAGGCGAGGGCGGCGTCGGTCTCCGGGGCCCCGCGGCCGCCGCCGGGACCGGGGGCGTCGAGGGCCGCGAGGACCGCCTCGGCGACGGCGCGGTCGGCACGGAGGGCGAGGGCGAGGAGGACCGCGGCGCGGTCGGGCGCGGCCTCGACGAGGGCGGCCCCGGCCCGGGCAAGCTCCGCGGCGGCGCGCCCGACCGGCGCGCCCGGGAGCCCCGTCTCCGCCGTCGCCTCGGACGGGGGCGGAGCGGCGACCGGCTGCGGCGCGGTCGCGGGTGTACCGAGCGGTGCGGCCGCGGTGCCGGGCGACGGCGTGACGACGGCCACCGCCGGCCCCTGCCCGGGCGGCGGTGCCGACCCGGGGGCCGCCTCGGCGTCCCAGGGCCATGGCGCGCGGGCCGCGATCCCGGCGAGGAGGGTGTCGAGCGCCGACCGGTCGCGGAGCCCGGCGAGGGCCGCCTCCACGTGCTGCGCGGCCTCGTCTGCCCGACCGCGGGCGGCGGCGGCCTCGGCGCCGATGACGTGGGCGAGGGCGAGCGCGGGGCCGACGTCGGCGCCCTCCTCGAGCCACGCCGCGGCGGCGGCGGCGGCGCCGGCCGGGTCGCCGGTCCGCCAGCGGACCTCGGCGAGGTCGAGGATCCCGTCGGGGTCGAGGCGGTCGGCGCCGGCGAGCGCCTCGAGCTCGGCCCGGGCGAGCGCGCAGGCGCCGGTGCGGAGGTGGATCCGCGCGAGGCGGAGGTCGGCGTCCCGCTCCGCGGCCGCGATCACCGGGCCGTTCCCCCCGCCGCGGCCGCGACCGGGCCCCCGCGGCGGGGCACCCGTGCCCGGGGCGGCCGCGGGAGGCGGAGCGTCCGCTCGAGGGCCTTCCCGCGCCCGGCCGGCGCGACGACCGCGAGGCGGAGCGCCTCGTCGCGGAAGAGCCGGCCGGCGAGGTCGCGGACGTCGGCGGCGGTCACGGCCGCGATCGCGGCGAGCGCCTCGTCCGGCGTCATCACGCGATC
This sequence comes from Chloroflexota bacterium, assembly GCA_021802585.1. GTDB lineage: Bacteria > Chloroflexota > Limnocylindria > Limnocylindrales > CSP1-4 > CTSoil-043. The sequence goes on along the minus strand of JAJZRQ010000025.1, from coordinate 11,238 downwards.
GTGGAGCGCTTCCTGGGTCCCGATCCACGACGCGAGGTAGCGGGTCTCGTCGAGGCGGAGCTCGAGCCGTCCGGCGAGGTACGCCTGCACCTTCGCGAGCTCTGCGTCGGGGACCGTCTCGTCCCGCAGGCGGGCCATCTCCGCGAGGATCGCCGCGATCGTCGGGCGGATCCGCCCCGGATCGACCCCCGCGTAGACGCTCACGAGCCCCGCGTCGGAGTAGCTGACGATCGAGCTGCCGACGTCGTACGCGAGGCCGCGCTCCTCGCGGACCTCGAGGAAGAGGCGGCTCGACATCCCGTCGCCGAGGACGCCGTTGAGGACCGAGAGGGCCCACTGGTCGGGGTGGTCCCGGTGGAGGCCCGGCATCCCGAGCATGAGCTGTGCCTGCGTCGTCGCGCGGGTCGCCCGGACGAACCGCTCCCCGGCGGGGATCGCCGGCGCCGGCGCGTAGCCCGGCACGACGCCGTCGCCGGTCCCGAACGCCTCCGCGGCGAGCGCCACCGCGTCCGCGTGGGAGAGGTCGCCGGAGATCGCGACGACGACGTTCGACGGCCGGTAGTACGTGCCCCAGAAGCGGTGGATCGCGTCGGCGGGCAGCTCGCGGACGCTCTCCTCGGAGCCCGCGATCTCGCGCCCGAGCGGCGTGTCGTCGAAGACGGCGAGGTCGAGGAGGACGTTCACGTGCTCGGCGGGGTCGTCGAGGTACGAGCGGATCTCCTCGATGATGACGCCGCGCTCCCGCTCGATCTCCCGCTCGTCGAGGAGCGGCCGCGCGACGAGCTCGCCGAGGACCCCGACGGCGAGCCCGGCGTGGCGGGTCGGGACCCGCACGTCGTAGACGGTCGATTCGCGGTCGGTCGAGGCGTTGAACGTGCCGCCGATGCCCTCGACGGCCTCTGAGAGGGCGCGGGTCGTCGGGTAGGCGCGGGTCCCCTTGAACGTGAGGTGCTCCATGAAGTGGGCGCACCCCGCCTGGTCGGCGCCCTCGTGGCGCGAGCCCGCGAGGACGTGCGCCTCGACCGTGACCGACCGGGCGCCGGAGAGACGTGCGGAGATGACGCGCGGCCCGTCGGGCAGCGCCGTGCGCTCGAACATCGCGGCGAAGGGTATCGGAAACCGCGCCTGGCGGAGCGTCGTCCCGCGCCGCCGCCGCCGGGGCCGGCGCAGGGGGTCGCAGCCCCGGCCGGCCGCGGCGAGCGTCGGCGGCGGGCCGTTCCGACCCCGGATTCCGGCCCGCCGGCCCTCGGGCTGGGGTGCCGGCGGGCTATCCTTGCTGGCGTGATCCGGCGCGGGGCAGCGCCCGACGCCGGTCGGCGTGCCGCGACCTCGCGCCCCGGGCGCGCCGCGCCGAACCGCCACGTGATCACCTGGAGGAGAGGACACGATGGCCACCCGACTCACGAGGCCGCTCGCCCTGCTGGCGGCGGGAGCCCTCCTCGTCAGCGCCTGCAGCTCGGGCGGCGGGAGTCCCGCGCCCTCCGCCGGCGCCGCCTGCGAGGCGGGCGCGGCGTCCGGCACCGAAATCCCGGACATCGTGCAGGGCACGTTCAACGTCGCGATGGTCCTCATCGGGCCCCACAACGACGGGGGCTGGAGCCAGGCCCACTACGAGGGCCTCATCTACCTCTGCGAGAACATGAAGGGCGCGCACGTCGCCTACATCGAGAACGTCCCCGAGGGCACGGACTCGGAGCAGGTCTTCCGGAGCCTCTCGCGGAAAGGCTTCGACTTCATCATCGGCACCTCGTTCGGCTACATGGACCCCATGGCGACCGTCGCCGAGGAGTTCCCCGACATCACGTACCTCCACCTCACGGGGTACAAGTCGAACGGCCGGAACTTCGGCAACCTCTTCGGCGCGATCGAGGACATGAAGTACCTCGCGGGGATGCTCGCCGGCTCGCGCGCGAAGCTCGACGGCAACCCGCGGCTCGGCTACATGGCGACGTTCCCGATCCCCGAGGAGATCCGCCTCGGCAACGCGATCATGCTGGGCGCGAAGAAGACGTGCCCCGAGTGCACGATGGACGTCCGCTGGATCAACACGTGGCACGACCCGGTGAAGGAGAAGGAGGCCGCCGCATCGCTCTTCGACGCCGGCGCGCAGGTCGTCTTCACCGGGGCCGACACCCCGGCCGTCGCCGACGTCGCCCAGGAGAAGGGCAAGTGGGGCGTCACGTACGACCACCCCGGCTCCTGCAAGGTGGACGCCTGCCTGACCGCGCCGTACTGGATCTGGGGCCCCGAGTACGTCCGGATCGCGGAGCAGGTGAAGGCCGGGACGTACAAGGCCGGCTACGAGTACTTCGACGCCGACTCCGGGGCGATGGGCCTTTTCGGCTTCATGGAGGGCCAGACCCCGCAGCCGGGCATCAAGGACCTGCCGGCGGCCGACGTCCAGCTCGTGAAGGACACCCTCGCGAAGATGCTCGCCGGCACGTTCAACCGCTTCGACGTCTTCGCCGGGCCGATCACCGACAACACCGGCGCGGTCATCCTCGCGGCCGGGGCGAAGCTCCAGCAGTCGGACCTCGACCAGTTCCCGCCGGGCGCCGAAGGCAACGCCTGTACCACGTGCATGAAGTGGTTCGCCGAGGGGATCAACGGCGAGCTGCCCCAGTAGAACCCCCCCGCGGGACCCGCGACGACGCGCCCGTCGCGGGTCCCGCCGTCTCACGGAGCCGTGCAGCCGCATGATCGCCGCCCCGGACGCCCCCCTCCCGACGCCGGACGCGGCGGCCGTCCCCGCGGTCGAGCTCCGCGGGATCGTCAAGCGGTTCCCCGGCGTCGTTGCCAACGACGGCGTCGACTTCGACCTGCGGGTCGGCGAGATCCACGCCCTCCTCGGCGAGAACGGCGCCGGGAAGAGCACCCTCATGAACGTCCTCGACGGCCTCTACCGGCCGGACGCGGGCGAGATCCGCGTGCTCGGGCGGGCCGTCGAGTTCCGGTCGCCACGCGACGCGATCGCCGCCGGACTCGGGATGGTCCACCAGCACTTCGCCCTCGTCCCCACCCAGACGGTCACCGAGAACGTCCTCCTCGGCCTCGCCCGGCCGCGCCTCCGCCTCGACCTCCGGCACTTCGACGAGGAGGTCGCCGACCTCGCCCGGCGGCACGGGCTGGCCGTCGACCCACGGGCCCGCGTGTGGCAGCTCTCCGTCGGCGAGCAGCAGCGGGTCGAGATCCTCAAGATGCTCTACCGGGGGGCCCGGATCCTCATCCTCGATGAGCCGACCGCGGTCCTCGCGCCGCAGGAGGCGGCCGACCTCTTCCGCACCCTCCGGGCGATGGTCGCCGGAGGCTCCTCGGTCGTCTTCATCAGCCACAAGCTCGGCGAGGTCGGCCAGATCGCGGACCGCGTGACGGTCATGCGGCGGGGCCGGGTCACCGCGGCCGGGGTCGCGACACGGACGACGACGCCGGCCGGCCTCGCCCGCCTCATGGTCGGCCGGGAGGTCGTCGAGGCGATCGAGCGGTCGCCGTTCGCCCCGGGCCCCGTCGTCCTGCGCCTCCGCGACGTCGCCGCCGAGAGCGACCGCGGCCTGCCCGCGCTCCGGGGCGTGTCGCTCGAGGTCCGCGCCGGGGAGATCCTCGGCGTGGCGGGGGTGGCCGGGAACGGCCAGTCGGAGCTCGCCCAGGTCATGACCGGGCTCCGTCGCTGCACGGCCGGCTCGATCGTGGTCGACGGCGGCGAGGTCGGCAACCGGGCGCCGCGGGAGGCGATCGGGCGCCGGGTTGCCCACGTCCCGGAGGACCGCACCGGGGTGGGCACGGCGCCGGACCTCTCTGTCGCCGACAACCTCATCATGAAGTCGTACCGCGAGCCGCCCGTCGCCCGCCGGTGGTCGATCGACCGGGGCGCCGTGCGGCGGTTCGCGAACCGCCTCCGCGAGGCGTACGCGATCGCCGCGCCCTCGGTCGAGACGGAGGCCCGCCTCCTGTCCGGCGGGAACCTTCAGCGGCTCATCCTCGCCCGGGAGATCGCGTCCGAGCCGCGCCTCATGGTCGCCGTCCAGCCTACCCGCGGCCTCGACGTCGGGGCGATCGCGACGGTCCATCGGCTCCTCCTCGACCAGCGGGCGGCCGGCGCGGCGACGCTCCTCATCAGCGAGGACCTCGACGAGATCCTCGCCCTCGCCGACCGGGTCGCGGTGATCTACGAGGGGCGGATCGTCGGGCTCTTCGACGCCGCCGCGGCGGACGTCGCCACGATCGGCCTCCTCATGACCGGCGGGTCGGCGACGCCGGCGGCCGCCCCGGGCGACGCCGGGAGGTCCGTCCCGTGACCGCCGGCGTCCCGGCCGGCTCCCCGGCACGCGCCGGGCGCTCCCTCCCGTGGACGGTCCGCCTCGAGCGCCGGCTCGAGGTCCCCCGCTGGCTGCCGTTCGCGACGACCCTCGGCGCCGTCGCCGTCGCCCTCCTCCTCAGCGGCCTCGTCCTCTGGGTCGCGGGCGGCGATCCGATCGCGATCTTCGGCCACATTCTCCGCTCGTCGTTCGGGAGCCTCGGCGTCCTCTCCGACACCCTCGTCAAGGCGACGCCGCTCATCCTCACCGGCCTCGCCTGCGCGCTCGCCTTCCGGATGCGCCTCTGGAACATCGGCGCCGAAGGCCAGTTCCTCATGGGCGCCTGGGGCGCCTCGGCGATCGTCCTCTTCCCGGTCGTGCCGGACGGGACGCCGGCGATCGTCACGATCCCCCTCATGATGGCCGCGGGAATGGCCGCGGGCGCCCTGTACGGCGCGATTCCGGGGGTGCTGCGGGCCGTCCGCGGCGTGAACGAGATCATCGTCACCCTCATGCTCAATTACGTCGCCGCCCTGTGGATCGCGTTCTGGGTCTTCGGGCCGTGGAGCGAGGGTGGCTTCCAGCTCAGCCGGGCGTTTCCCCCGGAGGCGTGGCTGCCGCGGCTCTCCGACGCCGCCGACGTCGTGCCCGCCCTCTCCGGCCTCACCGTCCACCTGGGGCTCGCGTTCGGCCTCGTCGCGGCCGTCCTCGTCCACTTCCTCCTCTTCCGGAGCCGGCGCGGCTACGAGATCCGGCTCATCGGCGACAGCCCCCGGGCCGCCCGCTATGCCGGGGTGAACGTCGCCCGCACGACGGTCATCGTCTTCGCGATGTCGGGGGCCCTCGCCGGGCTCGCCGGGATGAGCGAGGTGGCCGGCGTCGTCCACCGCCTCCAGCAGGCGATCTCGCCCGGCTACGGCTTCACGGCGATCATCGTCGCCTACATCGCGAAGCTCCATCCGTACGGCGTCGTCGTCGCCGCGATCGCGTTCGGCGCGCTCATCCTCGCCGGGCGGGAGATCCAGCCGTCGGGGATCCCGGCGATGATCCAGGGGATCATCCTCTTCTCCCTCATCGCGAGCGAGGCCCTCCTCCGCTACCGGATCCGCGTGGTCCGGCGGGTCGCCTGATGGACCCCACGATCATCCTCGCGGCGGGTGTCTCCTCGGGAACGGTCCTCCTCTTCGCCGCGGTCGGCGAGATCCTCGCCGAGCGGGCCGGGGTCCTCAACCTCGGGGTCGAGGGGATGATGCTCATCGGCGCCGTCGCCGCGTTCGGGACCGCCGTCGCGACCGGCAACCCGTGGCTCGGGCTCGTCGTCGGGACGCTGGCCGGCGGCCTCCTCGCCCTCCTTCACGCGGTCATCACGATCAGCTTCCAGGCCGAGCAGGTGGTCTCCGGGCTTGCCCTCACATTCCTCGGCACCGGCCTCGCCCGGGTCGCGGGCGAGGACCTCTCGAAGGCGGGGGCGATCGCGCTCCTCCCGACCGCCACGATCCCGGGGCTCTCCGCGATCCCCGTCCTCGGCCCGATCCTCTTCACCGGCCAGAGCATCCTCGTGTACGTCGGGTTTGCCGTCGTCCCGGTCACCTGGTGGTGGATCGCCCGGACCCGCCCGGGGCTCCACCTCCGCGCCATCGGAGAGAGCCCGACAGCCGCCGACACGCTCGGCGTCGCCGTCTACCGCCTGCGCTACGCGTACGTCGTCGTCGGCGGCCTGTTCGCGGGGCTCGCCGGGGCGACGATCACGCTGGCGATCTCGCCGGGCTGGTTCGGCGACCTCACGACGAGCGGCCAGGGCTGGATCGCCGTGGCCCTCGTGATCTTCGCCCAGTGGAGCCCCATCCGCGCCGCGCTCGGGGCCTACGCCTTCGCGGCGATCCGGCGGATGCTCCTCGACATCCAGGGGCCGGAACAGCTCTTCGGGGTGCGGAACCCCTTCTACTACGACCACACCCTGACGTTCTTCCTCGAGATGCTCCCGTACCTCCTCATCATCGCCGTCCTCGTCGCCGTCTCCGGCGAGGCGATGCGGAAGCGGATCGGGGCACCGGCGGCGCTCGGCGTGCCGTACGTCCGGGGCGAGCGGGGGCAGTAGGGCCGCGGGCGGGAGCCGCCGGGCGGCGCGGTGGCGCGGCCCCGGCGACCGCCCCGGGTCGGGCGCCCGTCAGGCGCCGCTCACGCTCCCTCGTCGGGCTCCGGTCCGAGGAGCTCCATCTGGACGAAGCCGCTCGTGTCGAACGCGAGCTGCTCCGGGCCGGGGCCGGCGCCGGCAACGAGCGGCGCAAACTCGATGAGGACCCGCTCGTCGCCCTCGACGAGGGTGTACACGATGAGCTGGTCGGGCCGCGTCTCGAACTCGAGGTGCTCGAACGAGTCGACGTTGAGGCAGACCGACACCGGCGTGAAGTACGTCGAAGTTTCCGGCTCGTCGACGACGACGCGCTCGACCCAGCCCGTCCCGTTCGCGACGAGGTCGCGTCCCCGGAAGTAGCGGTAGGAGATGGTCTGCTTGAGGAGCGGCCGCAGGAGGTTGAGGAGGTCCGTGCGGGAGGAGACGATCCCGCTGTTCACGAAGAACTTCGCCGGGGTGGGGCGCGGCATCGCGGACGACCTCCTGCGCGGCCTGCGGGGGACGGGGTCGGGTCGCGGCGGCACCGCCCGACGGCCCGGGGCGCGACGGGCCGATCGTAGCGCACGTCGCGGGGTGGCGGCTCGCCGGCCGCCGCGGCGCGCCCGGCGGGGCCTATCATCGGGCCATGCTCCTCGCGATCGACGTCGGCAACACGCACCTCCGCCTCGCGAGCGCCCGCGACGGCGCGCTCGGGCCGGTGCGGCGGGCCGCGACGGCGGCGGCGACGACGCCCGACGAGCTCGAGCTCCTCCTCGAGGGGCTCCTCGGGCTCGACGGCCTCCGCCTCGCCGACGCGACCGCGATCGCGCTCGCCTCGACGGTCCCCGCGGCGGTCGCCGCCGTCGAGGCGGTCGCTGCCCGGCGGATGCTCCCCTGCTGCGTCGCCTCGGCGGGGACCCTTCCCCTCCCGGTTCGGGTGGAGCGGCCAGGCGACGTCGGCCCGGACCGCCTCGTGAACGCCTACGCCGCCGCCCACCTCCACGGGACGCCGGCGGTCGTCGTCGACTGCGGGACGGCGACGACGCTCGACGCGGTCGACGCCGCCGGCGCGTTCATCGGCGGCGCGATCGCCCCGGGCATGGTCCTCGGCCTCGAGGCGCTCGCGGCCCGCACGGCGCGCCTCCCGCGCGTCGAGCCACGCCTCCCCGACGGCCCGATCGGGCGCGACACGACCGCCGCGATCCGGGCCGGGACGGTCCTCGGCCACCGGGCGATGATCGAGGGACTCCTGACGCGGATGCGGCGCGAGCTCGCCGCCGGCGCCGGCATCGCCCCTCACGACGTCCGGGTTGTCCTCACCGGGGGGCTCGCGGCCCTCCCGTGGGCGCGGACCGTCGAGGGGATCGACGCGGTGGACCCGGACCTCACGCTCCGCGGCCTCGTCCTCTTCCACCGCGCGGTCGCGGGCCCCGGCGCGGGCCCGGGGGCGGGCTGACGATGGTCGGGCGCCTCGCCGGCCGCTTCGTCGGCCTCGGGATCACGGGCTCGATCGCCGCGTTCAAGGCCGTCGACCTCCTCCGGCTCCTCCGCGCGGAAGGCGCGGACGTCCAGGTCCTCATGACGCCCTCGGCGACCCGCTTCGTCGCGCCCCTCACCCTCGCCGCCCTGTCGCGGCGCCACGTCGACGCGGAGGTCCTCGACCTCCTCCCCGACGGCCGGATCGGCCACGTCCTCACGGCCGACGCCGCGGACGCCGTCGTCGTCGCCCCCGCCACCGCCCACTGGCTCGGGGCGATGGCCCACGGCCTCGCCGCCGACGTCGTCACGGCGACGTGCCTCGCGACCGCGGCGCCCGTCGTCGTCGCGCCGGCGATGGACGGCGACATGTACGCCCACCCGGCGACGCAGGCGAACGTCGCCATCCTCCGCGACCGGTTCGGCTACGCGATCGTCGAGCCCGAGAGCGGGGCCCTCGCCTCGGGGCAGCTCGGTCCCGGCCGCCTCGCCGACCTCGGGACGATCGTCGACGCGGTCGTCGCGGCGATCGGCGACCGGCCGGTGCGCCGCCCCGACCCCGCGGACCGCCCGCCGCGCCTCGCCGGGGCCGCGGCCGCGCGCCTCGCGCGCGATGGCGACGACCTCGCCGGGCGCCACGTCGTCGTCACCGCGGGAGGGACCGCGGAGCCGATCGACCCGGTCCGCTTCATCGGCAACCGGAGCACCGGGACGATGGGCGTCGCCGTCGCCGAGGCCGCCCGTGACCGCGGCGCGCGGGTGACGCTCGTCGCCGGCATGGTGACCGTGCCGCTCCCCGACGAGGTCGAGGTCGTGCGGGCCGAGACGGCGACGGCGATGCGCGAGGCGCTCCACGGGCTCCTCGGCACGCCGGGCGGCGGCCCCGGGTTCGACGTCCTGGTCATGGCGGCGGCGGTTGCCGACTTTCGTCCGGCGGCGCCGGCCGACCGGAAGCTTCCGCGCACGGAGGCGGGCCTCCGCCTCGAGCTCGTCGCGAACCCCGACATCCTTGCGGAGATCGGCCGGGTCGTCCGCGGCCTCGACGAGGCCGGCGCCGCGGCCGGCCGGCCGTTCCGGCCGCGGCCCGTCCTCGTCGGCTTCGCCGCCGAGACCGGGAGCCTCGCCCGCGCCGCCGACAAGCTCGCCCGGAAGCGCGTCGACCTCCTCGTGGCAAACGACGTCGCCGAGGAGGGTTCGGGGTTCGGGACGCCGACGAACCGGGTGACGATCCTCGCCGCGGGCGGCGCCGAGGAGGCCCTCCCCCTCCTCGCGAAGCGCGAGGTCGCGGAGCGGATCCTCGACCGCGTCGTGGCCGCGCTGGACGCCCGCGACGCCGCGGCGCAGACTGGACCGGACGAGCCCCCGCAGGAGACGAGCGTCCCGTGAGCGCCACCCCCGCCGGCCCCGCCCGGATCACCGTCCTCGACTTCGCCCGGATGCACGCCGACGGCGAGCGGATCGCGATGCTGACGGCGTACGACCACCCGACGGCCGAGCTCCTCGACGAGGCCGGAATCCCCGCGATCCTCGTCGGCGACTCGCTCGGGCAGGTCCTCCTCGGGTACGACACGACGGTCCGGGTGACGATGGAGGAGATGCTCCACCACACGAAGGCCGTCGTCCGCGGCACGCGGCGCGCGCTCGTCGTCGGCGACATGCCGTTCCTCTCGTACGCCACGCCCGAGGAGGCCCTTGCGAACGCCGGCCGCTTCCTCCGCGAGGCAGGCGCCCAGGCGGTGAAGATCGAGGGCGGCGTCCGGTCCGCGCGGATCATCGAAGCCCTCGTGAAGGCCGGGATCCCGGTCATGGGCCACATCGGGCTCACGCCCCAGGCGATCAACGCGCTCGGCAAGGTGCGCGTCCAGGGCAGGAGCCGGGAGGAGGCCCGGGCGCTCCTCCACGACGCCCTCGCGGTGCAGGAGGCCGGGGCGTTCGCGGTCGTCCTCGAGCTCGTGCCCGCCCAGCTCGCGGCGGCGATCACGGCCCGGCTCCGGATCCCGACGATCGGGATCGGCGCCGGCGCCGGGTGCTCGGGCCAGGTCCAGGTCGTGACCGACGTGCTCGGGCTCGGCTCGTTCGTCCCGCGCCACGCGAGGCCGTACGCCGACCTCCGGGGGACGATCCTCGCGGCGGCGCAGGCGTACCGCGCCGACGTCGAGGCCGGCGCCTTCCCGGGCGACGCGCAGGCGACGCGGATGGACGACGCGATCCTCGACGAGGTCCTGGGCCGAGGAGCGGCCGACCGGGACGCGGTCACGGGCGCCGCCGACGTGGCGGGGGGGATCCCGCTCGACCGCGACCTGTGAGCCGGGGAGACGAGCCGGCCCCGGAGAGCACGCCGGTCGACACCGCCGCGCCGCCCGCCGGCGGCGCCCCCGCCGCCGCTCTCGCCGCCCCGCCGTGCGTCGTCCGCTCGCGCGGCGAGCTCGCGGAGGCGCTCGCCGCCTCGCCGCGTCCGCTCGGGCTCGTGCCGACGATGGGCTGGCTCCACGCCGGTCACCGCTCGCTCATCGCCCGGGCCCGCGCCGAGTGCGCCACCGTCGCCGTCTCGATCTTCGTCAACCCCCGCCAGTTCGGGGACCCGGCCGACCTCGCGAAGTACCCCCGGAGCGAGTCACGCGACCTCGCGATCTGCGCCGACGAGGGCGCCGACCTCGTCTGGGCGCCGGACGTCGCCGACGTCTACCCGCCGGGCTTCGACACGAGCGTCCGGGTCGGGGCGCTGGCCCGCCCCCTCGAGGGCGCGGCGCGGCCCGGGCACTTCGAGGGCGTGACGACGGTCGTGGCGGTCCTCTTCGGGCTCGTGCGGCCCGACCGCGCGTACTTCGGGGCGAAGGACGCGCAGCAGCTCCGGGTCATCACCCGGATGGCGACCGACCTCGCCCTCACGTCGGTCGTCCCCTGCCCGACCGTCCGCGAGCTGGACGGCCTGGCGCTGAGCTCGCGGAACGTCCATCTCTCCCCCGCCGAGCGGGCTGCCGCGCCGGTCCTCCACCGGGCCCTCCTCGCCGGCCGGGCCCGCCACGCCGCCGGCGAGCGCGACGCCGAGGCGATCCGGGCCGCCGTGCGCGAGGTCCTCGCGACCGAGCCGCTCGCCCGGGTCGAGTACGTGTCGCTCGCCGATGACGCGACCCTCGCCGAGCTCCAGCGAGTCGAGGGGCCGGCCCTCCTCTCGCTCGCCGTCCGGTTCGGCGCGACGCGCCTCATCGACAACCTGTCCCTCGCCTGAACGCCGGCGGCGCCGGCGGGATCGTCGCCCGCCGCGTCGCGGCGGGCGACGGCACCCCACCCGGGCGGCGGCGTCGACGCGCGGTCGGCCCCCGCGCCGCCCCCGCGCCGCCCCGCGCCGCCCCCGCG
>JAJZRQ010000115.1 GCA_021802585.1 Chloroflexota bacterium | reverse complement strand
CGACGCCCGCGGGTTCACCTCGATGAGGTAGACGCCGTCGTCCCGGACGATGAACTGGGCGTTCACGAGGCCTCGCACGTCGAGAGCGCGGACGATCCGCTCCATCGCCCCGACGATGAGGTCCTGGTCCGCCGCCGACACGGTCTGCGGCGGGAAGACGCCGACCGAGTCGCCGGAGTGGACCCCGGCCCGCTCGACGTGCTCGAGGAGCCCCGGGACGAGGACCGTCTCGCCGTCGGCCACGGCGTCCACGTCGACCTCCACGCCCTCGAGGTAGCGGTCGATCCGGACCGGCCGGTCGGGATCGACGACGGTCGCCGCGGCGAGCTGGGCCACGAGGTCGTCGCGCGAGTAGGCGAAGTCGATCGCGAGGCCGCCGATGACGAATGACGGCCGGACGATGACCGGGTAGCCGATCCGGTCGGCGAGCGCCTCCGCCTCCTCGATCGAGCGCGCCATCCCGCCCTCCGGCTGGGGGATGCCGAGCCGGTCGACGAGGGCGCTGAACCGGACACGATCCTCCGCCTGGTCGATCGTCTCCAGGGCGGCACCGAGGAGCGGCACGCCGGCGGCGTCGAGGCGGGCCGCCAGGTTGAGGGGCGTCTGGCCGCCGAACTGGACGAACGCCGGGAGCGGCGGGGCGCCTTCCGGCGTCTCCGCCGCGACGACCTCGAGGACGCTCTCCGGGTCGAGCGGCTCGAAGTAGAGGCGGCTGCTCGCGTCGAAGTCGGTCGAGACGGTCTCCGGGTTCGAGTTCACGAGGACGGCCTCCCACCCGAGCGCGCGGAGGCTCTCCGCGGCCCGGACGGCGCAGTAGTCGAACTCGATCCCCTGCCCGATCCGGACGGGCCCGGAGCCGATGACGAGGGCCGCCGGGCGAGCCACCGGCGGCACCTCCGGTGGCGAGCCCGCGGCGGCGTACGTGCTGTAGAAGTACGGGGTCTCGGCGGCGAACTCGGCGGCGCATGTGTCGACCATTGCGTACCCGGGGGCAAGGCCGAGCGCCCGGCGCGCCTCCGCGATAGCATCCTCCCCCACCCCCGCCAGCGTGGCGATCTCCCGGTCGCCGAGCGCTGCCCGCTTCGCGGTCGCGAGGATCGCGGCCGCCGCAGGGTCGGCGTGGTCGGCGATCGCCGGGCCGGCCGCCCGGATCCGCCCTTCGAGGGCGACGGACCGCCCGAGCTCCGCCACGAACCACGGGTTGATGCCCGTCGCGGCGACGATCGCCGCCTCTCCGACGCCGCGGCGGAGGAGGGCGAGGATGCGCCACAGCCGGTTGTCCGACGGGGCGAGGAACCGGCGGAGGACGACGGGGGCCGCGCTCCGCTGGGCGAGCCGGGTGCTCTCGCAGGCATTTCCGTCGGCGTCGATCCAGCGGATCACCGCGTCCTCCTCGTCCGCCTCGCCCGGCGCGGTGCCGTCCGTCCCGGCGCCGGTGTGCCCGTCTCGGCCGGGGCGGCGCCCGAGCGCCGCGGCGAGGTAGTCGAGCGTCGGCGCCCAGGCCAGGTCCTCGGCGAGCGGGCCTGCGCCAGCCTGCTCGAGCCCCCGGAGCGCCTTGTCGAGGGCGGCGCCGAACGTCCGGTCGATCGCCATGACCTCGCCGGTCGCCTTCATCTGGCTGCCGAGGGTCCGGTCGGCGCGGGGGAACTTGTCGAACGGGAAGCGCGGCAGCTTCACGACGACATAGTCGAGGGCAGGCTCGAACGCCGCGACCGTCGTCCCCGTGACGACGTTCGGGATCTCGGCGAGCCGCCGCCCGACGGCGATCTGGGCGGCGACGCGGGCGATCGGGTAGCCCGTCGCCTTGCTCGCCAGCGCGGAGCTGCGGCTCACCCGCGGGTTCACCTCGATGACGGCGTGCTCGCTCGAGTCCGGCGAGAGGGCGAACTGGACGTTGCAGCCGCCCTCGACCCCGAGCCCCCGGATGATCGCGAGGGCGGCGCTCCGGAGCCGCTGGTGGACTGCGTCGGGGAGCGTCTGGACCGGGGCGACGACGATCGAGTCGCCGGTGTGGACGCCGAGCGGGTCGACGTTCTCCATCGAGCAGACGGCGATGCACGTGTCGTCGGCGTCGCGCATGACCTCGTACTCGATCTCCTGCCACCCCACGAGCACCTTCTCGACCATCACCTGGCCGATCGGGCTCGCCCGCAGGCCCGACCGCACCCGTTCCCGGTACGCGGCCTCCGTCTCGACGATCCCGCCGCCCGTCCCCCCGAGGGTGAACGCCGGACGAACGATCGCCGGGAGGCCGATCGCCGCAAGGGCTGCGTCGGCGCTCGCGGCGACCTCGACGTCCGTCGCGCCGGCGACGATCGCGGACGGCGCGTACGGCTGGCCGAGGCGGTCGAGGAGGTCGCGGAAGGCCTCGCGGTCCTCGGCCATCTCGATCGCCGCGAGCGGCGTGCCGAGCATCCGCACGCCGTGGCGCGCGAGCACGCCGGCCTGCGCGAGCGCCATCGCGAGGTTGAGCGCGGTCTGGCCGCCGAGCCCGGCGAGGAGCCCCTCGGGCCGCTCGCGGGCGATGACCGCCTCGATCGCCGGGACCGTGAGGGGCTCGAGGTAGACCGCGTCGGCGACCGTGGGGTCGGTCATGATCGTCGCCGGGTTCGAGTTCACGAGGATCGTTCGCACGCCCTCGGCGCGGAGCGCGCGGCACGCCTGCGTTCCGGCGTAGTCGAACTCCGCCGCCTGGCCGATGACGACCGGCCCCGAGCCGATGATGAGGACCGACGCCGGCTTCGCCGGGCCGCCGGTCCCCCGGGGATCGGCCGCGGTCGCCGCGGGCGCGGAGGCGTCCTCCGTCCGGCTCACCCGGGGGTCCCGGCACGGGCCCGCGCCGCGGCGACGAACCGGTCGAAGACGGCGAGCGCATCGAGGGGCCCCGGGGCGCCCTCCGGGTGGTACTGGACGGTCTCGATCGGCAGCGTCCGGTGGCGGAGGCCCTCCACCGACCCGTCGTTGAGGTTGACCTGGCTCACGGTGAAGCCACTCTCCGGCGGGAGCGTGGCCGCGTCGACCGTCACCTCGTGGTTCTGGGCGGTGACCTGGACGTACCCGCTCGTCGCGTCCCGGACGGGGTGGTTCGCCCCGTGGTGCCCGAACCGGAGCCGTCGCGTCTCCGCGCCCGCGGCGCGCGCGACGACCTGGTGCCCGAGGCAGATCCCGAGCAGCGGCCGCCCGTCGTCGATGACGGCGCGGGCGAGCGCCACCGGCCCGTCGAGACGCGCCGGGTCACCCGGGCCCGGCGAGAGGACGACCCCCGCGACGTCCGGGCCGAGGACGTCGCCAGCGGCGGCGGTGTGCGGGAGGACGCGGACCCGGACCCCGCGCCGGCGGAGGCTGCGGACGATGTTCGCCTTGAGCCCGAAGTCGACGATCGCGACGAGCGGAGCGTCGGGCTCCACCGCCGCGTCCCCGACCTCGAACGGCGCCGCCGGCGAGACCGCGTCCACGAAGTCCTGGTCCTCCCAGCGCGGCACGGCGCGGGCGCGCGCGACCGCGTCGTCCGGATCCGTCTCACCGGGCGCGGTCACGATCCCGCGGAGCGAGCCATGCGTCCGAAGGTGGCGGGCGAGCGCCCGGGTGTCGACCCCCGCGAGCGCCGGGATCCCCTCGGCGCGGAGGAGCGCCGCGAGCTGGCCGGCCTGCTCGGCGACCGCTGCGGTCGCGGTCGCGACGACGAGGGCGCGGAGCCACGGCCGCTCCGACTGGTCGTCCTCCCGGATCCGTCCGTAGTTGCCGATGAGCGGGTACGTCATGACGACGACCTGGCCGGCATACGAAGGATCCGTGCAGACCTCCTGGTAGCCGGTCTGACTCGTGTTGACGACGAGGTCGCCGCCGGCGGCGGCGGCGGCCCCGAACGCGACCCCGGCGAAGGTCGTCCCGTCCTCGAGGGCGAGGAGCGCCGGGCCGCGCGCGCCGATGCGGGGGTCGACGACGAGGTCCGCGAGGGGCAGCGGCAGGGGCATCACGTGGCGGGGGCGGGCACAGGAAGCCCACCGGCCCCGGGGGCGCGGTGGGCGAGGACGGGCGTGGGCATCGGAGCCTCCCTTCCGGCCTCACGGGACCGGTTCGCCGGCCTCACGGGACCGGCCGCAAAGGACGGCGGAAGGGTAGCACGGAGGGTCGCCCGGCGGTCGCCGGCGCTCCGGCGGCCGCGACAGGGCGACCGCGAGGGTGTCGCCCTGGCCGCCCCCGGCCCGCCCGGCGGGCCGCCGGCAGGCCTACGGCCGGACGACGACCTCCACGGGGGCCGAGGCGATCGCGACCTCGCGATCGGGGTCGCCGGGGAGGGCGGCGAGGAGCGCGAGGTCGGCCGGGTCGATCTCGCGCGGCACCGGGCCGCGCAGGGCAATCCGGCCGCTGAAGGCGAGGTGGACGGCAGCCGCGCCGGGACGGCCGGGAACCGGGACCCCGACGAGGGCGACCGTCGCCCGCGAGCCGGCCGGGATCCGCGCGGGCCCGACCGCCCCGCCGAGGAGCTCGCCGGATGGGCCGACGAGGTCGATCGGCGTCTCCGGCGACGGGGCATGCCAGTCGGCGCCGGTCTCCGTCTCCACCCAGCGGAGGTCGCGGGCGCCGACGGCGATCGTCACCGGCTCGTGGCCGACGCTGGAGAAGGTCGCCAGGAGCGTGACGCGGCCGCCGGCGGCGAGCTCGCCCGCCGGGCGCCACGAGACGGCGACGACGGCCGCCGGCGCGGCGAGCGCCGCCGCCCGGACCTCGTCGACGACCGCGGCGAGGCCCCCCGACCCGACGCCGGCCTGAGCAAGGTCGAGACGGCGCTCGTCCGGGCCGAGGAACGCGACCGCGCCGCCCGACGGCTCTCCGTGGCCCGCCCCAGCCGTCCCGTCGCGCGCCGGCGGCCCGTCCGGCCCGCCGGCGGCGAGCGCGCGGACCCGCCCCAGGAGCGCGTCGGCGAGCGTCGCGCGGTAGGTCCCCGCGCGGTCGATCCGCGACGCCGCCCCGGGACGCGTCGACCAGAGCCAGGCCGTCCCGTCGTCCTCGACGAGGAGCTCCTCGGCAACGCGCCCGAGGTCGCGGCGCCCCCAGCGGACGCGGAGGAGGTTCATCGCCGCATCCTCACCGTGAAGTCGGCCTCGTCGGCGTGGCGGAGCGCCGGGGAGTTCGTGTTGAACGCCCCGACCATCGGGCCAAGATAGTCGGGCCGGCCGATCGTCCCGGCGCCGGCGGCGTTGTTGTCGCCCATGAGCGAGTCGATCGTATACCGCACGTGCGAGCCGGAGGCCTGCGTCGCCCCCGGGGCCAGGTTCGCTGGCGCCGCGCCCGCGGTCTCCGTCCGGGCTGCCGCCGCGGTATCGCGGATCCCGTTCGCGATCGCCTGCGTCCGGGCGGCGGCCGCGGGGTCCGGCGCGGTCGGCGGCGCCACGTTCGTCCCGCCGCCGGGCGGGACGGTCCGCGGGATTCCGAGCTCGGCGTCGATCGCCGCGACGAGCCCGTCGGCCTCGCCCTGGAGGAGCGGCCCGAACTGCGCCTGGAGGAAG
>JAJZRQ010000024.1:25359-30832 GCA_021802585.1 Chloroflexota bacterium | reverse complement strand
CCGCCGCGTCGGCCGACGGCAGCTTCGGCAGGGCGTCGCGGAGGACCCACGCCCGGTGCCCGTCGGCGGTCGCCGCGGCCCGCGTCGCCTCGGCGCGGCAGAACGCCGCGACCGCGGTGGGATCGACCCCGGCGAGCTCGCGGAGCGCCCACGAGAGAGCCTTCTGCACGTCCGGCTCCGCGTCGCCGATGAGCTGACGGACGAGGTCGAGGCCGCGTGCCATCGCGGCCCCGGTACGCCCGGGGTGGGGGTCGCCCGGGCGGCGGGCGACGTGCGGGACGCCCGCGACCGTGGAGCCCACGAGCCGCCGCTCCCAGCGGCTCGGGCTGAAGACGAGCTGCTCCAGCTCGGCCCAGCGATACGGCTCCAGGAGGATCCCGGCGGCGACCGTTCCGGCGAGCACGTCGACCGTGATCCAGTCGTCCGCCTCGCGCCCGAGCCGGCGGATCACCTGCCAGGTCTGCTCGGGATCGTCCCGCAGCGTCGCCCCGAGGAGCGCGATCGCCATCCAGCGGAGCTCGCGGATCTCGTCCCGGGCGAGGGTGTCGGCGACCGCAAGGAGCCGCCCGGCGCGGACGCCGCGGAGGGTGCGCCGGAGGCTCGCCCCGACCGCGGCGAGGAGCGGCGCGCGGACGCCGAGCGTCGGGCCGATCCCCGGCGCCACGAGGCGCTGGCCGGCGAGGTATGCCGGGTCGGCGAGGTCGGCGAGGCCCGTCCTCGCGGCTGCGGCGAGCGCGGCAGGCTCGTCGAGGCGCTCCGCGAGCCGCTCCCCGAGGAGGCGGGCGGCGGGCAGGCGCGCGGCGACGAGCGCGCGCGCGGCGACCGTCGCGGCCCCCGTCGAGGAGCCGCGGCCGGAAGGAGACGCCACGCGCCCGCGGGACGATGGCGCGTGGCGGCGCGTCGGCGCGGTCGCCGCCGTCACGAAGGCGTCCCGGACCCGGGTGCGGGGGCCGCGGCGCCGGGCGCCGGATCGAGGGCCCCGGCCGCGGGCTCGGGGGCCCCGCGGGCGGGATCGCCCGCCGCTGCCATGGCGCCGGGCGCGGGAGGCGCCGCGGGATCGCCCGCCGCGGGCGTCAGGCGGAACCCGTACCGCGCCTTGAGCTCGTCTCGTCGCTCCGCGGGCGCCGCGACGTAGAGCCCCTCGGCCGTCGCGAAGACCTCGCCGGTCGCGGGATCGACGAGGCGGCCGCTCGTCCGGAGGAGCCGGCGCCGCTTCTCGAGGACCTGTCCTTCGCCGCGGATCCGCGCCCCGACCCGGACCGGTCGCCGGTACTCGATCGACATCTTCGCCGTGTAGCCCCACGCGTCGGAGCCGGCGAGCGCCCAGGCCATCACCTCGTCGAGGATCGTGGCGATGATTCCGCCGTGCGCAATCCCTTCCCAGCCCTGGAAGTCGGGACGGAGCGCGAGCTCCGTCCAGCACGCGTCCCCGGAGACGTGGAGCTCGAGGTGGAGCCCGTGCGCGTTCAGCTCGCCGCACGCGAAGCAGGCGTGCGGGGCGACCTCGACGCGGCCGGCCTCGATCACGACGTCAGACGTCAAGGTTCTGCACCTTGCGGGCCTCGGATTTGATGAACTCCTTCCGGGGGGCGACCTTTTCGCCCATGAGCATCGTGAAGATCTCGTCCGCCTCGGCGGCGTCGTCGACCTCGGCCCGGAGGAGGGTCCGCGACTCCGGGTTCATCGTCGTCTCCCAGAGCTGGTCGGCGTTCATCTCGCCGAGGCCCTTGAAGCGCTGCACGCTCACGCTCTTCGCGGCGAGCTTCTTGATCGCCGCCTCGCGCTCCTTCTCGGACTGGGCGTAGAGCGTCTGCTTCCCCGTGCTCACCCGGTAGAGCGGCGGCTGCGCGATGAAGAGGTGGCCGTTCTCGATCACCTGGGGCATGTGCCGGTAGAAGAACGTGAGGAGGAGCGTCCTGATGTGGGCCCCGTCCACGTCGGCGTCGGTCATGATGATGACCCGGTGGTAGCGGAGCTTCGCGAGGTCGAATGTCTCGCCGATGCCCGCCCCGAGGGCGATGATGAGCGGCCGCACGTTCTCGCTCGAGAGGACCTTGTCGAGCCGCGCCTTCTCGACGTTCAGGACCTTGCCGCGGAGCGGGAGCACGGCCTGGAAGCGCCGGTCGCGGCCCATCTTTGCCGAGCCCCCGGCCGAATCGCCCTCGACGATGTAGAGCTCGCTCTTCGCCGGGTCCCGCTCCTGGCAGTCGGCGAGCTTGCCGGGGAGCGACATCCCCTCGAGGGCGCCCTTCCGGATCACGAGGTCGCGTGCCTTCCGGGCGGCCTCCCGGGCGCGCGCCGCCGTGAGGCACTTCTCGACGATGCGCCGGCCGTCGGCCGGGTTCTCGTCGAGGTGCTGGCCGATCCCCTCGGCGACTGCGGCCTGGACCTGGCCCTTGACCTCCGCGTTGCCGAGCTTCGCCTTCGTCTGGCCCTCGAACTGGGGCTCCACGAGCTTGACCGAGACGACCGCGGTGAGCCCCTCGCGGACGTCGTCGCCCGAGAGGTTGCCATCGTTCTCTTTGAGGACGCCCGCGCGCCGCGCCCAGTCGTTCAGGGAGGTCGTGAGCGCGGCGCGGAAGCCCGTGACGTGCGTCCCGCCGTCCACCGTGTTGATGTTGTTCGCGAACGCGAGGACGTTCTCCGTGAACGAGTCGTTGTACTGGAGCGCGACCTCGATGGCGGTCGCCCCGTCGCGCCGCTCCACGGAGATCGGGCGCGGGTGGAGGACCTCCTTGTGGCGGTTCAGGTGCCGCACGAACGAGACGAGCCCGCCCTCGAAGTAGAACGACCGCTCGCGGTCGTTCCGCTCGTCGAAGAGCGCGATCCAGAGCCCCTTGTTGAGGTACGCCGACTCGCGCAGCCGCTGGGCGATCGTGTCGAAGCTGAACTCCGCGGCCTCGAACATGTCCGGATCGGCGCGGAACGCCGTCCGGGTCCCCTTCCGGTCGCCCTGGGGGCTGACCCGGGTCACGGGCCCGCTCGGCTTGCCCCGGACGTACTCCTGGGCCCAGACGTGGCCGTCGCGGGCGGACTCGACGCGCATCCATTCCGAGAGCGCGTTCACGACGCTCACGCCGACGCCGTGGAGACCCCCGGAGACCTTGTAGCCGCCACCCCCGAACTTCCCCCCGGCGTGGAGGACGGTGTGGACGACCTCGAGGGCGTCCTTGCCGGTCGCGTGGCGGCCCACCGGCACACCCCGGCCGTCGTCGGTGACGACGACCGTCGCGTCGGCGAGGATGCGGACCTCGATCCGCGTCGCAAAGCCGGCCATCGCCTCGTCGATCGAGTTGTCGACGACCTCCCACACGAGGTGGTGGAGTCCGCGCGCGTCCGTCGACCCGATGTACATCCCCGGCCGTCGCCGGACCGCCTCGAGCCCCTCGAGGACCTGGATGCTCGCCGCGGTGTACTCGCCCGCGCCGGCGGCCCGGCGGGAGCGCCCGCCGCGGGCCGGCCCGGCTCCGGAGCTCGCTGGAGCCCGATCCGTCACGCGTTCCCTCCGGTCAGCCGCTCATAGAGGCGGCCCAGCTCCTCGTCGCTGTACCACTCGATGATGATCCGGCCGCCGCGGCGCGACCGCGCGAGCCGGACCTTCGTCCCGAGCGCCCGACGAAGGTCGTCTTCGACCCGCTCGATCTCGGCGTCCGGTCGGCGTCCGGCGGCGGTTCGCTCGGAACCCCGGTCGCCGGCGTCCCGCAGCCGGCGGACGAGCTCCTCGACCTGGCGGACCGAGAGGCCGCGCGCGACCGCGAGCGCGAGGACCTGGCGCTGGCCCGTCGGGGAGAGCCCGACGAGCGCCCGTCCGTGGCCCTCGCCGATCCGGCCCGCTTCGATCGCATCGCGAACGTCGGGCTCGAGGTCGAGCAGGCGAAGCGTGTTCGCGACAGTCGGTCGTGCCTTACCGACGCGGTCGGCGATCGCTTCGTTCGTCAGGCCGAACAGATCGCGGAGCTGGCGGTACGCACGCGCGGCCTCCATCGGGTTGAGATCGGCGCGCTGGAGGTTCTCGACGAGGGCCAGCTCGAGCTGATCCTGCTCGTCCGCCTGGCGCACGACGGCGGGGATCCGCTCGAGGCCGGCGAGATGGGCGGCGCGAAGCCGGCGCTCGCCCGCGACGAGCCGGTAGCCGTCGAGCGTCTCCGTCACGAGGATCGGCTGGAGGACGCCGTGAGCCGTGATGCTGGCCGCCAGCTCGGCGAGAGATTCGTCGTCGAAGGCCGTGCGGGGCTGGTAGGGGTTCCGCTCGATCGCCGCGATCGGGATCTCCGAGGGGCCGGGCGTGGAGGCGACGGCCTGGGGGATGAGGGCGGCGAGGCCCCGGCCGAGGGCCGACGGACGCGGCGACCGGGAGGTCACGCCGCGCCTCCGACGGCGATCCGGCTGCCGCGCCCCCGGAGCTCGTCGGCGAGCGCGCGGTAGGCGGCGGCCCCGCGACTCTCGGGGGCGTACTGCGGGATCGGGAGCCCGTGGCTCGGCGCCTCGGCGAGGCGGACGCTCCGCGGCACGACCGTCTCGTACACGGCGTCCTGGAGGTGGCGTCGGACCTCCGATGCGACCTCCGCGGAGAGGTTCGTGCGGGCGTCGTACATCGTGAGCACGACGCCGTTGACGACGAGCGCCGGGTTCAGGTGGTCGCGGACCAGGTGGATCGTCGCGATGAGCTGGCTCAGGCCTTCGAGCGCGTAGTACTCGCACTGGATCGGCACGAGCACACCGTCGGCGGCGGTGAGGGCATTCACGGTCAGGAGCCCGAGGGACGGTGGGCAGTCGATGAAGACGTGGTCGTAGGACGCCGCGACGGGCGGCAGGAGGCGCGCCAGCCGCCGCTCGCGCTGGGGAACGCCGGCCAGCTCCACCTCGGCTCCGGCGAGCGCGATCGACGATGCGACGAGATCGAGCCCCGGGACAGGCGTCGGGCCCACGAGGGACTCGAGCGGGGCGTCGTTCACCAGGGCGTCATAGACGGAGCGGCCCGCCGGAGGCCGGGGCGACCCGAGCCCGCTCGTCGCGTTCCCCTGGGGATCGAGATCGATGACGAGGACCCGCGCGCCGTCGTGGGCGAGGTAGGCAGCGACGTTGACGACCGTGGTCGTCTTCCCGACGCCCCCCTTCTGGTTCGCGCAGGCCAGCGTCTGGCCCACCTACGGGCCGATTCGAACAGGGATCACGATCGTGAAGTCTACCATCGGAGCCTCGATTCAGCCTCGGGCGGGAGCCGGTTCCACGGTCGTCGCGGGCCTGCCGCCACGTCGCCGGAGCCCCGCCGCGGAGCGTGTGTCGCGCTGCGGTCGTGGCGACGCGCAGTCTCCCACGACGTGCTCTACCGCCGGTTCACTGCGGCTCACCGGCCGGGCGGGGAGCAGCCCGCCGCGGATCGACCACGACGCGCAGGGCGCTTCTGCGGCGCGGTCGACTCGTCGCTGTTCCACGTGGAACGGAGACGCCAGGACGCCGGACGCCGCGCGGG
>JAJZRQ010000024.1:0-25259 GCA_021802585.1 Chloroflexota bacterium | reverse complement strand
CGCCGGATGGGGGCGCACACGCGTCCCCTCATCCCGGCCTGCCGCCGTCGGGGAGTCGCGGGGCCCTCGCGGAGGGCCGTCCATTGCCCCCCGGAGACGACCGTCGGTATACTCGGCGCCGCAGGACCCGCGATCACGCCGGACGGATCCCGGCGATCGCGGACGCACTGAGGAACGACCGTCTTGAGCCTCGTCCTCGCCGCGGTCGGTGCCGCAGTGGCTGCGCTCATCCAGTCAACCGTCCTTCCGTTCGCCGCTGAAGGTGGTGGCGGACTCGATCTCGTCCTCGTCATCGCCGTCGTGTGGACGATGGCGCTGGGTCTCGAGGGTGGCCTCGTGTGGGCCTTCCTCGGAGGGCTGGTCATCGACGTTCTGCTGATGCGGCCGCTCGGGCTGACCGCGTTCATCGACCTCCTGGCTGTCGGCGCCGCCTGGGTGGTCGGCCGACTTGTCGTGCGCGCCCGGTACCCGGTCATCGTGGTCACGGCGGTCGCGCTCGCGGGCGTGTCCCTGCCGCTGACCGTGGTCCTGTACGGCGTGCTCCGGGAGCTCCCGGCGGGCACCGACCCGATGGCCGGCGCCGTCTCCTCGATGCTCCTCGCCGGCATCCTGGCCGTGCTCGTGGCGCCGGTGGCCCTCGCGGTCGCGCGACGGACGCGGGCCGACGACGCCGAGCGGGTGGACTGGTGAGCGTCCTCGAGCAGCCGCTCGCCCATCAGCGCCGGCCCGCGCGGTTCGTCGCCTTCGGTGTCGCGGTCGTCGTCGTCCTGGGCGGCCTCACGCTTCGCCTCTCGTCGATGCAGCTCGCGGGATCGCCCGGCACCGGGGACGGCCCTGCCTCGATCACCGGCGTGGCCGGCCCGGACCGCGGCTCGACGACAGCGGTCCTCGAGCCGATCCCCTCCACCCGGGGGCTCATCTATGACCGGGCCGGGCGCCAGCTCGTCGAGAACGTGCCGACGTTCACGATCCGCGTGCGTCCCGCCGACCTCCCGCTCTCGCGACGCCCGGACGTCGTCGAGCGGCTCGCCGGCCTCCTCGACACGACGCCGGCGGACATCAACTCGACCCTCGATTCGGGCTCGGCGTCGCGGTTCGACGCCATCCCGATCGCGCGCGACGTGCCCGAGGCGACCGCCCGGCTCATCGCCGAGGACGGCCTGACGCTGCCCGGCGTCGAGGTGGCCGTCGAGCCGCGGCGCGACTACCTCACGGGGACGCTCCTGACCCAGGTCGTCGGGTATACGGGCGCCCTCTCGGCCGAGGGCTACACGGAGCTGAAGGACAAGGGCTACCTGCCGGACGACCGGATCGGGAAGGCCGGCGTCGAGCTGACGTACGAGGACGTGCTCCGCGGCACATACGGCGCGCAGCAGGTCGAGAAGGACGGGACCGGGCGGACGATCCGCGTCGTCGGCGTCGAGACCCCGCCGAAGGCGGGCGATTCGCTCGTCCTCACGCTGGACACGAAGGAGCAGAAGCTCGCCGAGAAGGCGCTCCTCTGGGGCCTCCAGAAGGCGAAGCTGACCCGGGGCGCGATGGTCGTCATGAATCCGCAGACCGGCGAGATCCTGGCGATGGTCAGCTACCCGACGTACGACGCCAACCTCTTCTCGCAGGGGATCTCGAACGCCGAGTTCGACAAGCTCCTCTCGAACCCGGACAAGCCGCTCATCAACCACGCGATCGGCGACATCCAGCCGCCGGGTTCGACGTACAAGATCGTGACCGGCACCGGGTCGCTGGCCGAGAAGGTCATCTCGACGACCTCGACGGTCGAGAGCAAGCCCTATGTCCAGCTGGGCGCCACGAAGTTCTGGGAGTGGAACCGGCAGGGCTGGGGCCCGCTCGACATCTACGAGGGCTTCGCCCATTCGAGCGACACGTTCTTCTACCAGCTCGCCCAGCGGCTCGGGATCGAGCGCCTGGCCTACTGGGCGCGCCAGTTCGGGTTCGGCAGCCCGACCGGGATCGACCTCCCGAACGAGGCGGCCGGGCTGGTCCCGACGAACCAGTGGAAGATGGACACGTTCGGGCAGGACATCTTCCCGGGCGAGGTCCTCCAGGCGGGAATCGGGCAGGGCTACGACCTCGCCACCGTGCTCCAGATCGCGAACGCGTACTCCGCCCTCGCGAATGGCGGGCGCCTCTACCAGCCGCAGGTGGTCCGCGAGATCGACGCCTCCGACGGGACGGTCGTGCGGCCGTTCGAACCGAAGCTGATCCGCAAGATCTCGGCGTCGGCCGCGATCTTCACCGCGATGCGCGAGGCCGCGCGCCGCGTCGTGACGAGCCGCCACACGTACAACCTCGCCGACCTCCCGATCGTCGTCGCCGGCAAGACCGGCACCGCGGAGTTCGGCCTGCGGGACAAGAACGGCGTCCTGCCGTACAGCCACTGGTTCGCCGGCTTCGTCCCGAAGAACGCGTGGAAGAAGGACAACCCCACCGGGAGCGTCGCGAAGCCCGACAGCGAGCTCGCCTTCGCCGTCTTCACCTATGACTCGCGGACACTCGGCAACGTCGCGACCGAGGTGGCGAAGTACTACCTCCAGCTCCACTACGGGATCCAGAAGGACTACCGGCTGCCGCAGCTCCTGAAGCGGACGAACTTCTACCAGGGGCGCACCTGATGGGCGTGCTGCGGGTCGAACGGACCGGCCCCTCGGGTCTCGCCGCCCGCGCCTCCGGGGTCGCGTGGCGCGACTACGACATCCAGCTCACGGTCTACGCGGTGCTCCTCGCCGCGCTGGGCCTCGCAATGGCCTACAGCAACACGACGGCCCAGGCCGGCGCCACGCCCGGCACGGACACGACGTTCGCGCGCGGTGTCGTCTGGGCCGTGTTCGCGCTCGTCGCGTACGCGCTGGCGACCCTCTTCGACTACCGCTGGCTGCGCACCCTCACGTGGCCGATCTACCTCGTGAACCTCGCCCTCCTCGCCGCGACCCTCGTCCTCGGCAGCAGCGACGCGGCCTCGGCCCGGTGGATCTCCGTCCTGGGCTTCCAGTTCCAGTTCAGCGAGCTGGCGAAGGTCCTCATGATCCTCGTCCTGGCCCGGTTCCTCGCCGACCGCGAGGCGCGCCTCGACTCCCTCGCCTCGATCGTCGGCGCCGGGCTCATCGTCGGCCCGCCGTGGGTCCTCGTCATGCTCCAGCCCGACCTCGGGACCTCGCTCGTGTTCATCGCGATCCTCGTCGGGATGCTGTTCATGACCGGGGCGAGCCTCCGCTGGCTCGGCGCGCTCGCCGCCGCGACGCTCGCCGCCCTCCCGCTCGTCTGGACGTACGTCCTCCACGACTACCAGCGCGAGCGCCTGACGAGCTTCCTCGATCCGGCCCGCGACCCCCTCGGCGCCGGGTTCCAGCTCCTCACGGCGCAGAAGGCCGTCTCCTCGGGCGGCTGGCTCGGGGCCGGCCTCACGAATGGGCCCCAGAACCGGGCCGATCTGCTCCCGGTCCAGACGACCGACTTCGTCTTCGCGATCCTCGCCGAGGAGCTCGGCTTCGTCGGAGGCCTCGTCGTCTTCCTCCTGTTCGCGGCCCTCATCTGGCGGGTCCTCGCGATCGCGTGGCGGTCGCGCGACCCGTTCGGGACGGCGGCCGGGGCCGGGATCGCCTCGATGATCCTCTTCCAGCTCATGGTCAACGTGGGGATGGTCCTCGGGATCATGCCGATCACGGGGATCCCGCTCCCCTTCATCACCCACGGAGGCTCGTCGCTCACGAGCATGGCGATCGGCCTCGGCGTGCTCCAGAGCATCGCGATCCGCCAACGGCGGGCCGAATGGTGAGCGCCGCGGGAGGCGGTGCGCCTGGTGATTCGCCCGACAGCGTGGCTCATCGCGCAGCGAGCCGCCGGCTGACCGCGCGGTCGCCGATCACCGCCGCCGAGGGCCTGCTCGCGATCGAGCCGGTCCTCGTGCCGGCCGACGCCCACCTCGACGTCGTGATCCGGCGGGCCGGCGCCTCGCCCTCCACGCGGGTGGTCGGAGTCGTCGACGCCGCCGGCGTCCTCGTCGGCGTCCTCACCTCGCACGATCTCGTCGCCGCGGTCGTCGGCCGCCTGGCTCCCGGCGCGCTCCTCGCCGAGATCCGCGACGTCGACGGCGTCCAGGCATACGACCGGTACGTCGAGGCGGCGAGCGCCGCCGACCTCATGCGCGCGCCGGCGATGCTCCGCGAGACGGCGACGATGGGGGAGGCCTTCCGGCTCATGCACGAGCGCGAGCTCTCGGGCGCCTACGTCGTCGACGCTGCCGGGCGGCCGACCGGCTATCTCGACGGGCTCGAGCTGGCCGCGGCCGTCGTCGCGGCCGACTGACGGCCGCCGGTGGAGCCCTGGATCGCCCTCGCGATCTTCGTCGCCGCGTACGCCGCGATCGCCTCCGACCGCGTCGACCGCACGCTCGCGGCCCTCCTCGGGGCCGTCGCCGTCATCCTCGTCGGCATCACGTCGCAGGAGGATGCGTTCGCCGCCGTCGACTGGAACGTCATCTTCCTCCTCGCCGGGATGATGATCATCGCCGGCGTCCTGCGGCGGACGGGGGTCTTCGGCTGGCTCGCCGTGCGCACCGTGCGGCTCGCGCGGGGGGAGCCGCTCGCGATCCTCCTCCTCCTCGCGGGCGTGACCGCCGTGCTCAGCGCGTTCCTCGACAACGTGACGACAATCGTGCTCCTCGCCCCGGTCACGCTCTACATCGCGACGACCCTCCGGCTCTCCCCGGTCCCGTTCCTCGTGGCCGAGGTCCTCGCCTCGAACATCGGCGGCGCGGCGACGCTCATCGGCGACCCCCCGAACATCCTCATCGGCTCGGCGTCCGGCCTCACGTTCGTCGACTTCCTCGTGAACCTCGGGCCGGTCGTCGTCATCATCTTCGCCGTCTTCGCGGTCACGATCGGCCTCCTGTTCCGGGGCCAGCTCGCCGTCCCGCCGGACGTCCGGGCGGCGGTCCTCGCCCTCGACGAGAGCGAGTTCATCTCCGACCGCCGGCTCCTCCGCCTGAGCCTCGCGGTGCTCGCCCTCACGATCGCCGGGTTCCTCTTCGCGGCGGCCATCGACCAGCGGCCCGCGACGATCGCACTCCTCGGCGCGGCGGCGCTCCTCCTCGTCGCCCGTCTCGAGCCCGACGAGCTCTTCCGGGAGATCGACTGGTCGACCCTCCTCTTCTTCGTCGGCCTCTTCGTCGTCGTCCACGGGCTCATCGCGACCGGCGTCATCGCGACCGTCGGCCGATGGCTCGTCGAGATCACCGGGGGCAACCAGGCCGTCGCGACCCTCGGGCTCCTGTGGGTGAGCGGCGGGGCGTCGGCGCTCGTCGACAACATCCCGTACACGGCGACGATGATCCCGGTCGTCCAGCAGCTCGGCTCGAGCGGGCTGGCGGCCGAGCCGCTCTGGTGGGCGCTCGCCCTCGGCGCCTGCCTCGGCGGCAACGCCACGATCGTCGGCGCGTCGGCGAACATCGTCGCGGCGAACGCGGCCGCGCGGGCCGGTCATCCGATCACCTTCGGCCGATTCCTCCGGGTCGGCGGGATCGTGGCCGTCCTCTCGCTCGTCATCTCCAGCGGGTACGTCTGGCTCCGCTATCTTCTGTAGGCCATGACGCCGCTCGCCCTCGCCCTCGGTCCTGCGCGAGCATGGCCGGCGCCCCCTCCCGGTGCCGCCGCGCCCGGGACCCTCGACATCCTCACCGGCCTGTTCGTGCTCATCCTTGCCGCGAAGCTCGGCGAGGAGCTCCTCCGTCGCGTCGGCCAGCCGGGCGTCGTCGGAGAGCTGCTCGGAGGGTTCGTCGTCGGGCCCTACGCCCTCGGGCTCGTCGCGCCCGGGGAGACGGCGACCGTCCTCTCCGAGATCGGGGTCGTCATCCTCCTCTTCGCCGTGGGCCTGGAGACGAGGATCGACGAGCTCCTGCAGGTCGGCCGGCCCGCGGTCGTGACGGCCATCCTCGGCGTGCTCTTCCCGATCGCCGCCGGGGCGGGCTACGCGCTGCTTGCGGGCGAGCAGCCGGCGACGGCCGCGTTCGTCGGCCTGGCACTCGCGGCGACGAGCATCGGGATCACGAGCCGGGTCCTCGCCGACCTCGGGGTCATGGACCGGCGCTTCAGCCGGATCATCGTCGGCGCCGCGGTCGTCGACGACATCCTCGCCCTCCTCCTCATCGCGATCGTCTCGGGAGCGGCCGAGGGGAACCTGGGAGTGGCGACGCTCGGGCTCGTCGTCGGGGCCGCCGGGTTCGTCGTCCTCGGCTTCGCCGTGGCCCGCCGGGCGCGGGGCCTGCGGCGCGAGGTCTTCACGTTCCCGCTCTTCGCTGACACGCCCCTCGTCCCGGTCTTCATCCTCATGCTCGGGCTCGCGATCCTCGCCGGGCTCATCGGGCTCGCCGCGATCATCGGGGCGTTCGTCGCCGGGCTCATCGTCGCCGAGACCGAGGCCCGCGACGAGGTCGAGCACGAGATCGCGCCCCTCTCCGCGATCATCACCCCGTTCTTCTTCGCCGTGACCGGGGCCCAGCTCGACCTCGGCGCCCTGGCCGACCCACCGCTCGCGCTCGCCGCACTCGTGCTGGCCGTCCTCGGAGTCGCGACGAAGGTCCTGGCCGGCGTTCTCGGCGCCCGCGGCTCGGGCCGCTGGGGGGCTCTCGCCGTCGGCGTGGGGATGGCGCCGCGCGGCGAGGTCGGGATCGTCGTCGTCACGCTCGGGCTCGGCCTGGGGCTCCTGACCGCGGACCTCTTCAGCGCGGTCCTCGTGGCCGTCGTCCTCACGACCGTCGCGGCGCCGATCCTGCTGAACGCGGTGATCCCGCGGGCGGCGGCAGAGGGTGCCGGCGGCCAGGTCCGGCACCTGCGAAGCGCCGGATGTGACGATGGCACCGGTGCCCCAGGGCGGCCCGGGATGGATCGTGCAACGCCGTGCTCTGCGTCTGGGTCAGGTGGGACGCCGATGGACGACGTCCCGCAGGGTGGTCCGTAGCCCACGACCTTCATGGCGAACGAGCCTTCGTGACCGGGGGCCGGGCGCGGCGCGAGCGCTCTCTATGCGGCGAGGTCGGTCGGCACCCGGACCCGCACGGTCGTCCCCTGGCCGGGACGAGTGTCGATGCTGACGGTGCCATGGGCGAGGCGGACTCGCTCCTGCAGCCCGAGGAGGCCGAGCTTGCCGCGGGTCAGGAGCACCGTCGGCTTCGGGACCTCGACCATCCCGCGTCCATCGTCCGCGACGACGAGAGCGGCATGATCCGGCTCATAGGAGAGGGCGACGCGGACCGTCGTCGCGGCACTGTGGCGCTCGGCGTTGTGCAGTGTCTCCTGGGCCGCTCGCAGGAGGAGGAGCTCGATGTCCTCGCCGAGCGGCCGGACGTCGCCGCCGACCTCGAACCGGGCGTCGATCCCGGACCGACGGCCGAAGGCCGTCGCCTCGGAGCGCAGGGCCGCCACGAGCCCCAGGTCGTCGAGGATCGGCGGGCGAAGCGCGCGACTGAGGCGCCGCAGCTCGGCCGCCGTCTCGTCGATGATCTCTCGCGCATCCTCGAGCGCCCCTTCCTCGTCTGCGCCCTCGCCGATCGCGTCAAGCTTCCGCAGGAGGAGCACGAGCGACTGGAGGGGACCGTCATGGAGTTCGTGCGCCATGCGTCGGCGCTCCTCCTCGCGGGCGGCGACGGCGTGGCGGGCGTACCCCTCGAGACCCTGCTCGCGCTCGTGGGCGAGGGTCACGTCACGGACGATGACCTGGAGACCGCCCGCGTCGCCCTCGCCCGTCAGGGGAGATGCGCCGACGGCCTGGACCCATGCCGGCGATCCCCCGTCTTCCCGCGGGAGCGGACGCGGGCTTCGGTCGGCGGAGCCGTGGAAGAGGTCCTCGGTCAGCTCGGGCCCGAGGACGTCCGCCAGTGACTGGCCAGCGACTGCCGCGAGATCCCGCCCGAGGAGCCGGACGGCGGCCGCGTTCGCCTCCTCGATCCGCCCCTGGTCGTCGACGACGAGGACGCCGTCCGCGGCGCGGTCATACAGCGCCCGGTAGCGGCGCTCGGACGCGAGGCGGGCGGCCTCGCGGGCCTCCGCCTCCGCCCGGGCGTCACGCTCGCGGTCCACGGCGAACCCGACGAACGTGCCGATGGCGATGAGGATGACCCCCTGCCAGATGATGCCGGCGCGCTCGACGCCAGCGTGGAACTGGACGAGGTCGGGGATGGTCAGGATCGTGCTCCACATGGCCGTCGGGATCGCCCCTCGCGCGCCGAACTTGAGGGCGGCGTAGACCACGGGGATGAAGAACAGCGACACCGGTACGAGGTGCAGCGCCTCGGGCAGGCCATTGCGCGCGAGCAGGCTGTGGACGAGCGCGATCGCCAGCGTGAGACCCTGGACGGCCCAGAAGGCGCGCTGCCGCACCGGCGGCAGACGCATGACGTCGTGGGCGGGTGACGCCGGAAGCAGGCGTTCCAGGACGCGCAGGGCCAACCCCCGGACGCCGTTCATCGCGCTGCGGCGTCTTCCTGGGGTCGGATCCAGCGACGGCTGGCCGCATACATGACGGCTTCGGTCCGCGTCGTCACGCCGAAGCGGTTGAAGATGCTCGTGAAGTGAGCCTCGATCGTGCGCGTGCTCGTCCCGAGCTCCGCCGCGATCTCCTTGGTCCGGAGGCCCCGCGCCGCCAGGCGGAGCACGTCCACCTCGCGGGGCGTCGGCTCGTCGGCCGCCGGGGCGTCGCGATGGCGCAGGGCGCGGCGAGCCACGCGCGCATCCATCACCACCTGGCCCTGGGCGACGGCGTGGATCGCCGCCACGACCTCGCGCCCATGCGACGACTTGAGCAGGTACCCTCGCGCGCCGGCCTCGAGCGCCGCCGCCACGTAGTCCTCCTCGTCGTAGGCGCTGAGGATGAGGACCCGGGCGTCCGGGGAGTCGGCGACGAGTCGTCGGGTTGCCTCGATTCCGTTGATCCCGGGCATGTGCAGGTCGAGGAGCACGACGTCGGGCCGGAGTCGCGCCGCGAGCGCGATCGCAGCGGCGCCGTCCGCGGCCTCGCCGACCACCTCGATCGCGGCGTCGGCCTCGAGGATCTGGCGGGTTCCCTCGCGGACCACGGCGTGATCCTCGGCGAGCAGGACGCGCACCGTACGCATGGCTTCCTCCTGTCCGCCCACTGTAGCAGCGGCGAGGGACGTGTCGACTCCGGGCAGCCCGCAGTCCGCCTGCGGCTTTCCGCAGGAATCTCGGCGGGATGGACGGATGCGCGCGCCTGGCTTCAAGCCCGACGATCGCGGCATCGGATCGGCCGATGCGCACGGGGAGCTGGGTTCCCGGGTCTCGTGCGCCGGCCGACGCGGAGAAGAGGCGTCGCCGTCGTGCCCGGTTGTGCGCGCCGAGGGACGCGACCTGAAAGGGTGTCGCCATGTACTCGCGGTTCAAGGGCCTCGGCCTGTTCCTCATCGTCGCCGGCCTCGTGTTCGTCGGCGTGAGCGGCTACACGTATCTCAAGACGCAGGAGGGCGCCAGGTCGCTCCAGGCGTTCAGCGCGGCCCAGGACGTCAAGCTCAGCTACGACGAGCAGGGCCAGCTCACCGATCGCGGCACCGTCGAGGGCGCGCAGGCGATCATGAGCCTCCTCACGAAGGACTGGGGCTACACGGTCAACGCCGGCGAACTCAACCCGAATGACCCGGTCGTGAACACGGCCTCCGAGTACATGTACCAGATGGCGACGATCGCCTTCCACACCCTCAACGGGACGCAGAAGGTCACGCTCACGCAGCCCGCTGAGTACAACGGCAAGACGTACGCCGCCGGTACCTACGACGTCCCGGTCGCCGGCCGCTACTGGAGCCAGTTCAACCGCCTGGACCCGCTCGACGGGAAGGCGCGCGAGCAGGCCTGGACCGGAACGGCACATGCGCTCATTGCGGAGCTCGGCGTCGGCAGCGTGACGGCCTCGGCTCTCCAGATCGGCCTCGGCGTCGCCGCGATCGCGTTCCTCCTTGGCCTGGTCCTCATCGTCGCGGGTGCCGGGCTCGTGTGGGCCGCCCGGCCCGCCACGGCGACGGCCGCCGAGCGGGTCCGAGCCGCCGCTCCTGCGGCAGCCTGACCCCCGCGGAGCGAGCAGCACTCTCGCCCGCGCGACTCCGACGACGCGCCGGGCCCGATCGGCCCGGCGCGTCGTCATGTCCCGGCCGGGGTCCCCGGCGCCGGCGCTCTCGGCGGTCGGTCGCCGTCGGACCGCGGATCGCCGCGTTCGGGCGGGGAGGCGCCGGGGGCGCCGGCGTCGACGTCCGCCGCATGCGCATCCGCTCCGTCCGCGGGCGCCTCCGCCTCGAGGCCGGCCGGCCCCGTGTCCGGGGCCGCGCGGGCGTCGCCGGTGGCGGCCTCCGCCGGCGTCATCCCGCCGGCCCGGCGGAAGGCATAGACGTAGAGGTCGCGGAGCGTGGCGGTCACCGGGAGCGCGAGGATCGCCCCGAGGAGCCCGGCGATCGCGCCGCCGAGGAGGAGGGCGACGATGACGGCCGCCGGGTGGAGGTCGGTTGCGTCGCCCTGGATCTTCGGAACGAGGATCGTGTTCTCGACCTGCTGGATGGCGAAGTAGAGGATGAGCGCCGCGACGATCCCGGGCACGCCGGCGGTCGCGCCGAGGAGGACGGCCGGCACGGCGGCGATGATCGGGCCGATGACCGGCAGCAGCTCGAGGATCCCCGCGATGACGGCGAGGAGGACGGCGTACGTCCGGAAGACGGGGTCGACGAGGGCGCCGAGGACGAGGAGGCCGAGGAACGTCGCGAGCCCGACGACGAGCCCGAGGACCACCTGGCCCCGGATCCACGACCCGAAGACGCGGCGGATGATCCCGAGCGCCGCCCAGGTGTCGGCGCGCCACGCCGCAGGGACGGCCCGGTCGAACGCGCGCACGAGCCGCGGCCGGTCGCGGAGGATCCAGAAGGCCCAGACCGGGATGATGAGGTAGCCGAAGACCGACCCGACGAGCCCGACGACCGAGCCGACGACCGGCCGGAGGATCGTCGGGACGAGCGAGCCGACGTTCGCCAGGAGGCCCTGGATCGCTGCGCCGACCTGCTGCCGCACGTCCGCCGGGAGGTTGAGGCGGTTCCACCAGGCGAAGAGGTCCGCCAGGCGGGCGTTCAGGTCGTCGACGTACCCGGGAGCGGCGCGGACGAACGCCTGGACCTGCTCGACGAGCGGCCCGACGAGAAGGAGGACGAACTCGACGATGAGGACCGCGACGAGGACGTAGACCACGAGGATGAGGAGCGCCCGCGGCACGTGGCGGCCGGCGACCCGCACGCGCGCGAGGCGCTCGACGAGCGGGTCCAGGAGGTAGACGACGAGCGACCCGACGACGAACGGGGCGAGGACCTCCCGTCCGAGCCAGAAGAGGACGCCCAGAACGATGACGCCGGCGACGAGCACGAGGAGCCGGCCCGACGGGGCCGGGAGGCCGGCCGGCGTGGACCGG
The DNA here is from genome assembly GCA_021802585.1 of Chloroflexota bacterium. Lineage (GTDB taxonomy): Bacteria > Chloroflexota > Limnocylindria > Limnocylindrales > CSP1-4 > CTSoil-043. The sequence goes on along the minus strand of JAJZRQ010000024.1, from coordinate 13,796 downwards.
CGCGCGGGCGGTGCGGCGGGAGCCTCCATCCTTGGGGCAGACTAGCAGACGTGACCGACGCGCCGACCCCGCGCGACGCGGGAGGGCAGGACCCGCGCGCGCCCGGCGCGGGCCCGGCTGGCGGCTCTGCACCGGGCGTCCCGCGCCAGCGCTGGCGCCTCTACGTCGCGCAGCCGGCCGCGACCGAGGCCGAGCGGCGGGCGGGGCCGGGCGCCCGGGGCCTTGCCGGCGTCCTCGCCGCGTCCGGGCTCCCCCTCGGCGAGGCAGGGCGCGGCCGCGTCGTGGCCGCGGCGCCGCTCCCTCTCGGGGTCTCGGGGGAGCGGGAGGTCGTCGACGTCCTGCTCGTCGAGCGACGCTCCGTCGCCGAGGTCCGCGCCGCCGTCGTCGCCGCGCTGCCGCCCGGGTGGACGCTCGTCGGGCTTCACGACGTCTGGGTCGGCGCTCCCGCGGCCCCGGCCGCGGTCGTCGCCGCCGACTACCGCGTGGAGGTCGCGGGCGTGCCCGCCGCGCCCCTCGCGGAGGCGGCGCGGGCGCTCCTCGCCGCCGCGACGCTCCCTCGCGTGCGCCGCCGCGAGAAGCGCCCGACGTCGTACGACCTGCGGCCGCTCCTCCTCGGACTCGAGGTGCGCCCGGCGGCGGGCGGCGTGGGCGCGACCCTCGCGATGCGGCTGCGCCATGCCCCCGACGCTGTCGGGCGGCCGGAGGAGGTGATCGCCGCGCTCGCCGAGCCGCCGTCGCCGATCGCCGGATCCCTCACGGCCCGGACGGTCGTCCGCGAACGCCTCGTCATGGCCGACGACGCGGACGCGCCACCCGCGGGCTGAGCACGGCCCATGGCATCGCTCGGGCGGAGCCCGCGCGGCGCTCGCTGTCCGGTCGGGCCGTCCGCCCTCGGCCGATCCTGCCGGTCGGCCCTCGCGCGAGGCCGGGCGGAGACTCACGCTCGACCGTTGGCGGTGCGGGCTCCCTGGTCGGGGATCGCCCGGCGCACCGCGGTCCCGCGGGATTGGCTGGAGGTGCGCCCGTGGCCGATGCGATCGAGCTTCGTGGCCTGACGCGGTGGTACGGCTCGCGGCGCGGGGTCCTCGACCTCGACGTCGCGGTCCAGGAAGGGGAGGTCTTCGGGTTCCTCGGGCCGAACGGAGCCGGGAAGACGACGACGATCCGCATGCTCCTCGGCCTCATCCGCCCGAGCGCCGGCACGGCGACGATCTGGGGCCTCGACTGCTGGCGCGATGCGCCGGCGCTCCACCGGCGCCTCGCGCACCTCGGGAGCGACCCCGGGTACCTCGGCGAGATGACGGCTCGCCAGACGCTCGACTACCTCGGGGCGATGCGCGGGATCGCGCGCGGCGCGTGGCGACCGCTCGCCGAGCGCCTCGAGCTCGACCCGGATCTCCCCGTCCGCAAGCTGTCGCGCGGCAACCGGCAGAAGGTGGGCGTCGTGCAGGCGTTCATGGGGAGCGAGCCGCTCCTCGTGATGGACGAGCCGTCGACCGGGCTCGACCCGCTCATGCAACGGGAGTTCCTCGCCCTCGTCGCCGAGGCGCGGGCCGCGGGGCGGACCGTGTTCCTGTCGTCCCACAACCTCACCGAGGTCGAGCGCTCCTGCGATCGCGTCGGGATCATCCGCGAGGGGCGTCTGGTGAAGGTCGCCACCGTCGCCGCCCTCGTCGGCGACCACACCCGGGCCGTCAACCTGGTCCTCGGGCGGCCGGCCGAGAACGGCGCCTTCGACCTCCCGGGAGTCACCGTCCTCTCGAGCACGGGCCAGGACGTCCATCTCATGGTCCGCGGCGACGTGAACCCGCTCCTCGGCCGCCTCGCGAGGCTCGACGTCCGCGACGTGGCGATCAGCACGCCCGACGTCGAGGACCTCTTCTTCCGCTACTACGACGGGTCGGTCGCGGGCTCCGAGGGTCGGGCCCTGGCAGACGCCCGCGCCGCGGCCGCCGCGGCGGAGCCGCGCGAGGAGGTGTCGCGATGACCGCCCTGACCCTGCGCCTGGAGCTGCGCCGCAGCCGGATGATCGCCCTCTGGCTCGGCGTCATCGCCGTCGCGTACAGCGCGATCATCGGCGCGATGTATCCGATCATCCTGGACAACGCGGCGGCGATCGAGGACTACATGAAGATCTTCCCCGAGGCGCTCATGGCCGCCTTCGGGATGACCGGCAGCCTCGCCGACCCGGGCGTGTTCTTCAGCACGTACATCGGGACCTTCCTCTGGCCGCTCATCGCCGCGATCGCCGCGATCTTCCTCGCCACGCGGCCGGTGGCCGCGGACGTGGAGCGCGGCTGGAGCGACCTCGCGCTCGGGACGCCGCTCGGGCGAGTCCGCTGGCTCGTCGCCTCGATCGCCGCCCAGGTGCTCGTGCTCGCGGCACTCGCCGCGGTGACCGTCGCCGGAGTGGTCGTCGTCGGCCTCGTCGTCGGCGCCGCCTTCGACGTCGGGCGGTTCGCGGCCGCCGCGGTCATCCTGTGGCTCTTCGCCTCCGCGGTCGCGGGGATCGCGTCCGTCGTCGGCGCGGTCACCCTCAGCCGGGGGATCGCGGCAGGGATCACCGCGGCCATCCTCATCGCGATGTACCTCGCGAACGTCGTCGCCCAGCTCCAGCCGGACATCGCCTGGCTCGCCGACGTCGGGTTCTTCAAGTACCTGGCGACGACGGAGCTCGTCGACGCCGGGATGGTGCCGTGGGCCTCCGTCGCGGTCTTCGTCGTCACCGCGATCGTCGGCTGGGCCGCGTCGCTCGCCGTCTTCGCGCGCCGCGACCTCCTCGCGTAGGCCGCGGGACCCGCCGCGAGACGAGGGCGCGCCGCGGGACCAGGGCGCGCCCGGCGGGCCGACGTCGCCGCCGCGCCGGCCGGGAGTGGCGGGGATCCTCGACCGGCCGGGTAGACTCCGCCGACATGGACGACCATCGCGACGCCGCCGCCACCGACGCTCTCGCGAAGGCCGTTGAAGCGATCCTGCCGGCCCTCGAGCGGTTCGTCCGGTTCGAGGGACCCGACCCGGCGCGCGAGCGGTCGCGCTGGCGCCCCCTCCTCGACCGCCCGCTGCCGCACGCGGGCGTCGGGCGCGACGCGACGCTGGCCGAGCTTGCCGAGCTCGTCGTCGCGAACGGCCTCCGGATCGCCCACCCGGGGTTCTCGGGCTGGGTGACGACCGGCCCGACCGACGTGGGGGCGGCGGCCGACCTGGCGCAGGCGGTGGCCGTCCCCCAGCGCTGGTGGGTGACCCCGGGGAACTTCGTCGACCACCTCGCGATCCGCTGGCTCATCGAGCTCCTCGGGCTGCCAGAGTCCGCGGTCGGGACGTTCACCGCCGGCGGCTCGACCGCGAACCTCGTCGGGATCGGGGCCGCCCGCCAGCACGCCGGCGAGCGCCTGGGGCTCCGTCCGGCGCTCGACGGCATCGGGGACATGCCGGACCCCCGGGTCTACGCGAGCACCGAGACGCACCATGTCGTGGGGCGCGCGCTCGGCGTCCTCGGGATGGGTCGGCGCCACCTGCGCACGATCCCGCTCGACCGCGCCGGCACGATCGACCTCGACCTCCTCCAGGCGGCCCTCGATGAGGACCGGGGCGCGGGGAGGACCCAGGTCGCGATCGTCGGGTGCGCCGGCGACGTGAACACGGGCCGTGTCGACCCGCTCGGGGACCTCGCCCGGATCGCCCACGAGCGGGGCATCTGGCTCCACGTCGACGGGGCGTACGGGGGCTTCGGGCTCCTCGACGAGCGCATCCGCGAGCGCTACGGCGACGTGGCGGCCTACGACTCGTTCGCGATCGACCCGCACAAGTGGCTCGCCGCCCCCGTCGGGACCGGGGCGGTCATCGTCCGTGACGAGGGGATCCTCGGCCGGGCCTTCACGATCGAGACCGGCGACTACGACCGCGAGCGCCACGTCTCGGCCGGCGAGGAGGACCCCGGGTCGCCGTTCGACGAGCTCGGCCTGGGCACGCCGGACTGGGGCGTCGACTTCTCCACGCCCGCCCGCGGGCTCGCCGTCTGGGCGATCCTCCGGGAGATCGGCGCCGACGGGATGCGGGCGCGCGTCGTCCGCCACGACGACTGCGCGAGGCGGGTCGCGGAGCGCGCCCGAGCATCCGCGACGCTCGAGCTCCTCGCGGAGCCGGTCCTCTCGATCTGCTGCTTCCGCTTCCGGCCGCCGGGCTGGGACGACGAGGCCCGCCTGGACGACCTGAACGAGGCGATCCTCCGCGGGATCCGGGCCCGCGGGCGGACGGTGACCTCGTCGACGCGCGTGGATGGGCGCTTCGCGCTCCGGCCGTGCTTCATCAACCCGCGCAGCACGTTCGCGGACGCGGACGCCCTCGTGGACGAGGTCCTCGCAGTCGGGTCGGAGCTCGCGGCCCGGGGCTGACCCCGCGGCGCCGGGGCTGGGGCTGCGGCCCGTTCACGGGCCGCCTCGGCCGGCTTGCGGGATCGGGGTGTTCGCCGTACACTCCCCATTCGCGCCCGGCGAGGCCGGACGTCTCGCTGTGCCACCCGCGGCCCATCCGGCCGCCTCACCAGCGGCCCCGCGCCCGTGCGCCGCGGCCCAACCCGGAGATCCATGTACGCAGTCATCGAGACCGGCGGGAAGCAGTACCGCGTCGAGGTCGGCACCGAGCTCGCGGTCGAGCTCCTCGACGTCGAGGCCGGCGAGGAGATCACGCTCGACCGCGTCCTCCTCGTCGCGGACGGGGACGAGGCCGCGATCGGCCGCCCGGTCGTCGACGGGGCCGTCGTCAGCGCGACCGTCCTGCGGAACGACCGCGCCGCCAAGGTCATCTCGTTCAAGTACAAGCCGAAGGCCCGGCGCCGGGTGAAGAAGGGCCACCGCCAGGAGCAGACGGTCCTCCGGATCACCGACGTCACCCTCAACGGCCGGAGCGCCGCCGAGGAGGCGCGCCGCGCCGCCGAGGCGAAGCGGACCGAGCGCCAGCGCCTCGAGGAGGCCGCGGCCGCGCAGGCCGCCGCCGACGCCGCGCTCGCCGCGACGCTCGCCGCGAAGACCGCCGCCGAGGCGCCCGAGGCCGAGGCTCCGAAGAAGCCCCGCACCCGCGCCGCCCGCGCGGAGGCCTCCGCCGTGGAGGCCCCCGCCGCGGAGGCCCCCGCCGCGCCAGCCCGGCCGAAGCGGGCCCGCGCCCCGAAGAAGGAAGACTGATCGATGGCCCACAAGAAGGCAGGCTCCAGCTCGAAGAACGGCCGCGACTCCGTCGGCCAGCGCCTGGGCGTGAAGGTCGGCGACGGCCAGCTCGTCCCCGCCGGCTCGATCATCGTGCGGCAGCGCGGGATGACCTTCCTCTCCGGCTCCGGGACGGGCCTCGGGCGCGACTACACCGTGTTCGCCACGGTCACCGGCCGGGTCCGCTTCGAGCACCAGACCCGCACGAAGAAGCGCGTCCGCGTCGAGCCGGCTGCCCCGGAGGCCGTCGCGGCCGCCGAGGCCACGCCCCCGGCCGCCGAGGCCGCGACCGCCGGCGCCTGACCCGCTGACCAGAGGTTCCGATGAAGCAGGGCATCCATCCCAGGTACCACCAGGCCAAGGTCCACTGCGGGACCTGCGGCATCGAGTTCGAGGTCGGCTCCACGCGCGAGACGCTGCGCGTCGACGTCTGCAGCAACTGCCACCCGTTCTTCACGGGCAAGCAGATGATCGTCGACACGGCCGGCCAGGTGGAGCGCTTCCAGCGCCGCCTGGACCGGGCCCAGACGGGCCGCTGAGCGCGGACCGTCCGACGGCCGGACTCCTTCGCGATCGAACGGCGGGCCGCGAGGCCCGCCGCGTGATTCCCGCCCGCTAGGAGCGCCCCGATGGCTCGCTTCTCCTATGGCGGCCAGGCCCTCATCGAGGGCGTGCTCATGCGCGGGCGGGACGCGATTGCCGTGGCCCTCCGCCACCCCGACGGCCGGATCGTGTGGTCCGACGAGCGCCTCGGGACGGGGTTCCGCGGAACGCGGTGGGCGAAGCTCCCCCTCGTCCGGGGCCTCGTCGTCCTCTACGAGACGCTCGTCATCGGGACGCGCTGGCTCGTCCGCTCGGCCGGCGTCGCTGCTGCGGCGGAGCTGCCGCCGGCGGCGGCCGCCGACGGCCGACCGGCCGACACGGCCGACCTCGGGAAGCTCTCCCTCGCCCTCATGCTCATCCTCACCCTCGTCGTCGGGCTCGGCCTCTTCTTCTTCGCCCCGCTCCTCATCGCCCGGTTCGTCGCCGGCGGCCAGCCGGGGATCGTCGAGCGCGCCGTCGAGGGCCTCGTCCAGGTCGCGATCTTCCTGGGGTACCTCTCCCTCATCGGGCGGACGTCGGACGTGCGGCGGACGTTCCAGTACCACGGCGCCGAGCACATGACGATCCATGCCCTCGAGGCGGGCGATCCGCTCACCGTCGACGAGGTCCGCAAGTACCCCACGGCTCACCCGCGCTGCGGCACCGAATTCCTCGTCGTCGTCATCCTCGTCTCGATCGTCACGTTCTCGATCGTCGGGCGGCAGGCCCTCCCGGCGATGATCCTGAGTCGTGTCGTCCTCATCCCGGTGATCGCCGCGGTGAGCTACGAGCTCCTCCGGTTCGGCGCTCGCCACCGCGCGAATCCCCTCGTGCGGGTCTTCTTCGAGCCCGGGATCTGGGTCCAGAAGATCACGACGAAGCAGCCGACCGACGAGATGCTCGAGGTCGCGATCGTCAGCATCGAGCAGGCCCTCCTCGCCGACGGCGAAGAGCTGCCGGCCGGGAGCGCCCCGATCGGGCGCTCGCCGCTCGTCCTCGCCGGCGCGCCGCCGGCCGAGGCCGCCGAGGGCTGACCGTGGACCGCCTCGACGAGAAGCTCCACGCCCTCGTGGCCCAGCACGGCGCCGTCGCGGAGGAGCTCGCCCAGCCCGAGACGGCCGCCGACCCCGCCGCCCTCCGGCGCCTCGGCCGGGAGCTCGCGCGCCTGGAGCCCGTCGTCGCCGCGTTCACCCATCTCGAGGCCACGCGGGCGGAGCTCGCCGGCGCCCGCGAGCTCCGCGACGCCGAGAGCGACGAGGAGATCCGGGCGATGGCCCGCGACGAGATCGAGCGCCTCGAGGCGGTCGAGGCGACCGCCCTCGACGAGCTGAAGGTCCTCCTCGTGCCGCGTGACCCGAACGACGACCGGAACGTCCTCCTCGAGATCCGGGCCGGGGCCGGCGGCGAGGAGGCCGCGCTCTTCGCCGGCGACCTCCTCCGGATGTACCTCCGGTGGGCCGAGCGCCACCGCTACCGGGCCGAGGTCGTGAGCCTCAACGAGACCGGGATCGGCGGCGTGAAGGAGGCGGTCGTCGAGGTGGCCGGCGCGGGTGCGTACAGCCGCCTCAAGTACGAGGGGGGCACGCACCGGGTCCAGCGGATCCCGGCCACCGAGTCCTCCGGCCGGATCCACACGTCGACGGCGACGGTCGTCGTCATGCCCGAGGCCGAGGAGGCCGACGTCGAGATCGACGAGGACCGCGACCTCCGGGTCGAGGTCAAGCGGGCCTCCGGGCCCGGGGGTCAGGGCGTGAACACGACCGACTCGGCGGTCCGCGTGACCCACCTCCCGTCCGGGCTCGTCGTCGAGATCCAGGACGAGCGGAGCCAGATCAAGAACAAGGCCAAGGCGCTCGCCATCCTCCGGGCCCGGCTCCTCGAGATCGAGCGCTCGCGGCAGCGCGAGGCCGATTCCGCCGCGCGGCGCTCGATGATCGGATCCGGGGACCGGGCGGACAAGGTCCGCACGTACAACTTCCCGCAGGACCGCGTGACCGACCACCGGATCGGGATGGATCTCTCGAACCTCCCGGGCGTGCTCGACGGCAACCTCGACCGACTCATCGACGCGCTCGCCGAGACGGACCAGGCCGAGCGGCTCCAGCGGCTGACCGAGGAGGACGGCCCCGCGTAGGCACGGGCCGGCGCCCGGGCCCGCGGGACCCCGCGATGGCGACGATCGGCGAGCTCCTGGCCGGGGCCGTGGGGCGCCTTCGCGCCAGCGGATCGGAGAGCGCCCGCCTCGACGCCGAGCTCCTCCTCGCGCACGCGCTCGGGGTCGAACGGACCGCGGTCCTCGCGCACCCCGAGCGGGCGGTCGCCCCGGAGCCCGCCGCGCGTTTCGCCGACGGCGTCCGCCGCCGCGAGGCCGGGGAGCCCGTGGCCTACATCCGCGGCCTTAAGGAGTTCCACGGCGTCGCCTTCGCCGTCGACGCCCGGGCGCTCATCCCGCGCCCCGAGACGGAGGTCCTCGTCGACCTCGCCCTCGCCGAGGTCGCGGACCGCCTCGGGCGCGCGCCGCGGGGACCGGCCACCCCGCCCATCGCCGTGGCCGACGTCGGGACGGGGAGCGGCGCGATCGCCGTCGCCCTCGCCATCGGCCTCCGCCGCCGGGGGATGCTCGCCGAGGTCGCGATCGTCGCCACCGACGTGGCGGCGGACGCCGCCGAGCTGGCGCGGGAGAACGCCGTCGCCCACGGCGTCGCGGACCGCGTCGGCGTGGCTCAGGCCGACCTCCTCCCGGCCGCCGGCTCGCGCGCAGGGCTCCTCGTCGTCCCGGAGCGCTTCGACGTCGTGTGCGCGAACCTCCCGTACATCCCGGGCTCCGTCGTGCCGGGGCTGCCCGTCGCGGCCTCGTTCGAGCCCCGCGCCGCCCTCGACGGCGGCCCCGACGGCCTCGCCGTCATCCGGCGCCTCCTCGACGCGCTCTCGGCCCGCACGGCGCTCGGCGGGGTCGCGCTCCTCGAGATCGGCAGCGACGAGGGGCCGCTCCTCGAGGCCGCGGTCGCCGAGCGGCTCGCCGGCTGGCGCGCGCGCCTCGAGCCGGACCTCGCGGGGCGGCCGCGCGTCGCCGTCCTGGCGGCCCCCGCGTGAGGCGGGGACCGATCCGGTTCGTCGCCCTCGACCTCGACGGGACGCTCGTCGGCGACGACCTGGCGCTCCGGCCGCGGACGGTCGCCGCGGTCCGCGCCGCGGTGGAGCGCGGCGTCCACGTCGCGCTCGTGACCGGCCGGATGACGAGCTCCGCGCTCCCGTTCGCCCGCGCGCTCGGGCTGCGGGCGCCGCTCGTCGGCCTCCAGGGCGCGCTCATCCGCGAGATGCCCACGCCGGGGAGCGCGCGGCTCGGACGCCTGCTCCTCCACCGCCCCCTCGCCGCGGAGGTCGCGCGGGAGGTCCTCGCCTGGTGCCGGGAGGCGGGCCTCACGCCCCATGTGAACCACCTCGAGCGGATGGTCGTCCCGGTCGGCGATGCGCGGGCCGCGGACTATTCGAGCTGGAGCTTCGGGCGGGTCGTCGCCGTCCCCGACCTCGACGCGTGGATCACCCACCCGGTGTCGAAGGTCATCTCGGTCGGCGCGCCGCCCCTCCCGGACGCGGCGCTCGCCCGGGCCCAGGCCGCCTTCGCCGGCCGCGCCGGCGCGACGGTGAGCCACCCGATGTTCCTCGAGTTCCTCGCCCCGGGGGTGAACAAGGGCGGGGCCGTCCGCTTCCTCGCCCGCCGCCTCGCGGTGGACCTTCGCGACGCGCTCGCGATCGGGGACCAGCTGAACGACCTCGAGATGCTGACGGCCGTCGGCACGGGGGTCGCGATGGGCGGGGCGCGCCCGGAAGTGCGGTCGGTGGCGCGGCTCGTCGCCCCGCCGGTCGAGGAGGAGGGGGCCGCGCAGGTCATCGAGGAGCTCGTGCTCGGCGGCCGGCCGTCCTGACCCGCCTCCGGCCGCGCCGACCCGCCTCCGGCCGCGCCGGCCCGTCGGCGCGGCGCGCCGGCATGGGCGAGAATGGTCGGCGCCGGCCGGCGACCCCACGGCGCGGTGGAAGGAGTGGCGTGTGAGCACCACGGGCGCGCTGCGCACCGCCTGGGCGTCGATCGCCGAGGTCGACCCCGAGCTCTGGGCGGCGATGCGCGGCGAGGCCGAGCGCCAGCGCTGGAAGATCGAGCTCATCGCGAGCGAGAACTACGCGTTCGCGGCCGTCATGGAGGCCCAGGGCTCCTGGCTCACGAACAAGTACGCGGAGGGCCTCCCCGGACGGCGCTACTACGGCGGCTGTGAATGGGTGGACGTCGCCGAGCGGCTCGCCCAGGACCGCGCCCTCGCGCTCTTCCCCGGTGCCGCCCACGTGAACGTCCAGCCGCACTCCGGCGCCCAGGCGAACCAGGCCGCCTTCTTCGCGGTGCTGACGCCCGGGGACCGGATCCTCGGCCTCCGCCTCGACCACGGGGGGCATCTCACGCACGGGCATCCCGTCAGCCTGAGCGGCAGGTGGTTCGAGGCCCATCACTACGCGGTCGACGCGACGACCGAGCAGATCGACTACGACGTCCTCGAGCGGCAGGCCGCCGAGATCCGCCCGAAGCTCCTCATCGCCGGGGCGAGCATGTACTCGCGGATCCTCGACTTCGAGCGGCTCGCCGCGATCGCCCACGGCGTCGGCGCCCGGCTCCTCGTCGACATGGCCCACATCGCCGGGCTCGTGGCGGCCGGGGTCCACCCGTCCCCGTTCCCGCATGCCGACCTCGTCACGACGACGACCCACAAGACGCTCCGCGGCCCGCGCGGCGGGTTGATCTTCGGGTCGCCGGAGCTCGCCACGGCGGTCGACAAGGCGGTCTTCCCGGGGATCCAGGGCGGCCCGCTCATGCACGTCATCGCCGCGAAGGCCGTCGCCCTCCGCCTCGCCGCGACCGACGAGTTCCGCGACGATCAGCGCCGGACGGTGGAGAACGCCCGGGTGCTCGCGGCGGAGATCGCGGCGCGCGGCGGCCGGATCGTCTCCGGCGGGACCGACAACCACGTCTTCTCGATCGACGTCCGTGGCTTCGGCACGACCGGCCGGGACGCGGAGCGGCTCCTCGACGACGTCGGCATCACGGTGAACAAGAACACGATCCCGTACGACCCGGCGCCGCCGAACGTGGCCTCGGGGGTCCGGGTCGGGACGCCGGCGACGACGACGCGCGGGTTCGGCCCCGGCGAGATGCGGCAGGTCGGGCGCCTCCTCGTGGAGGCGCTCCTCTCCCGCGACGCGCCCGCCGAGCAGGCCCGCATCGGGGCCGAGGTCCGCGCCATCTGCGCCCGCTTCCCGGTCCCGGGCCTGCCGGAGGCGTGACGGGCACCCGCCCGGGCGCGGCCCGGTGAACGACGCCGGCCTCCTCGTCCCCGCAGCCGCTGCGTTCCTCGCGGCGGCGCTCCTCGCGCTCGTCCTGACCCCCCGGGTCCGGCGCCTCGCCCACCTCGTCGACGTGGTGGATCACCCCGACGAGCGGCGCGTGCACACCCGGCCGATCCCCCGCGGCGGCGGCGTCGCGGTTGCCACGGCGTTCATCGTCGTCGTCGCCAGCCTGTTCGTCGTCAATGCCGCGGTCGGGATCTGGAGCCCGCCGAAGGACCTCGAGGGCCGCGAGATCGGGGCGCTCCTCCTCGGGGCGGGGCTGGCGGTCGTCCTCGGGCTCCTCGACGACCGCTTCGACCTCCGCGCCCGCTGGCAGCTCGGGGGCCAGGTCGTCCTCGCCCTCATCCCGGTCGGGCTCGGGATCACCGTCGGCGCGATCGCCAACCCATTCGGGCCGGGGATGATCCGTCTCGAGGGGATCTGGGGCGCCGTCTTCGTCGTGGCCTGGACGGTCGGGATGATCAACAGCATCAACTTCATCGACGGCCTCGACGGCCTCTCGTCGGGCGTCGCGCTCATCGCGGCACTGACGCTGGGGATCATCAGCGTGACCGCGACCTCAGCGGAGCCGGCCGTGGCGCTCGTCTGCGTGACGCTCGCCGGGGCGCTCCTCGGGTTCCTCCGCTGGAACTTCCACCCGGCCTCGATCTTCATCGGGACGAGCGGGGTGATGTTCCTCGGCTACACGCTCGCCCTCCTCTCGATCCTCGGGAGCGCGAAGGTGGCGGTGGCCCTCCTCGTCCTCGGGGTCCCGATCATCGACACCTTCTACATCATCGTCCGGCGGATCCTCCAGGGCCGCTCGCCGTTCGCCGCCGACCGGGCGCACATCCACCATCGCCTCCTCGACCTCGGCCTCTCCCATCGCCAGACGGTCCTCCTCATCTACGCGATCTGCATCGCCCTGGGCCTCCTCTCCCTCGTCCTCTCCGGCACGGGCCAGCTCTACGCGTTCCTCGGCGCGTTCGTCCTCTTCGGGGTCGTCCTCGTCGTCCTCGACCGGGTCGTCGAGGGCCGGGCCCCGGGCGGAGAGTGACGGGGGGCCGTGGACCCGCTCCTCGTCGTCGGACCGGTCGGCGCGCTCCTCGGCGCGGGCATCCTCCTCGTTGGCGCGGTCATGGCTGCCGGCCGCGTGCGCCGCGAGCGCCGCCGCCGGCGCGAGGACGCGGACCTCCGACAGAGCGAGCGGCTCGCCCTCGACCGCCTCGCCTGGCTCACCGGCCGCTCCGAGGCGCCACCCGAGCCGCCGCGGCTGGCGCCGCCGCCGGAGCCCTCCGGCGAGGCCTGGGTGGTTTCGCCGCGACGACGGCTCGGCCGCGACACGTCGGCCGTCCTCCTCGTCGGGGTCGTGGCGCTTGCTGCCATTCGCGCGCTGGCCCCGGGGGCCCCGGGGGGCGGGGTCCTCGAGGCGACGTCGAGGCCCGCCCCGACCGCGGCCCCGACCGCCGCGCCGCCCTCGCCGACGCCCTCGCCGGACGGCGGTCCCGGGGCGCCGTCACCGCCACGGAGCGCCGTCCCGACCCCGCCGCCCTGACGCCGCGCCGCCGGAGACGATTGCGACCGTCCCGCAACCCTTTGCTATACTCGCGCCGCCGTGACAGGCTGGCGATGAGTGGGCTCGGACGGGTCGGGGCGTTCTTCGCGCTGTTCTCCCAGGTCGGGATCATCCTGCTCGTCACCAATCTCGGCGGAGCCCTCCTCGGCTACTGGGCCGACGAGCAGCTGGGGATGGTGCCCATCCTGACCCTCGCCGGCTTCTTCGTCGGGCTGGCCGCTGGATGGGTCGCGGTCTTCCGGCTGATCAGGAGGTTCCTGGCCGGCGCGGAAGGATGACGAGCCCGGGCTCGACCGGCACGGTCGCGCCCCATGCGGTGGAGCGAGCGTGACGAGTGGAGCGGAGACGGCGACGAGCCCCGCCGAGGCCCCCCGGGCGGCCTCGAGGCGGCGCCGCAACCTCCTGCTCCTCGCGATCGTCGCGGTCGTCGTGGTCGACGCCGTCGCCCTGATCCTCTTCCCGCCGGTGAACACGACGAACCCGGGCCAGCCGTACGCGTTCCCCGCGGACGCGATCCGCGGCAACCTCGAGCCGATCCCCCCGCACGTCGTCCTCGACCTCGACCCGAACAGCGCTCCCGGCCCGAAGGACCTCGTCTTCTTCGATCTCACGATCACGAGCTCCCTCCTCACGATGTGGATCGTCATGGTCGTGGCGATCATCGCGGTCCTCGCCGCGACGCGCGGGCGGAAGGAGGTCCCGGGGGCCCTTCAGAACGCCGTCGAGTACGTCTACGAGAGCCTCTCGAACTTCGGCACGTCGCTCGGCGGGCCCAAGGCGAAGGCGTTCGTCCCGCTCTTCGCGAGCCTCTTCGTCCTCATCATCCTGTCGAACTGGAGCGGGCTCATCCCGCCCGTCGGGAAGGTCCCGCTCCTCCGGGCCCCGACGAGCGACGTCAACGTCACCTTCGGGCTGGCGATCGTCAGCTTCATCACGTTCCACGTGTCGGGCGTCCGCTCCCTCGGGCTCGGCGGCTACGTGGGAAAGTTCTTCAGCCTCCGCGAGTTCCGCAACGGCGCGGCGGCCGGCGTCATCGCCCTCTTCGTGGGGCTCATGGAGTTCCTCCTCGA
>JAJZRQ010000023.1:7003-30904 GCA_021802585.1 Chloroflexota bacterium | reverse complement strand
CGGGCGCGGTCGACCGCACCCGGGCGCTCATGGGGAAGATCCGCTCGCTCATTCGGTGTTCACGCCTCGTCTGTCGTGGGCACGGGACTGCCGCGCCGGGGCGGACACTACGCCTCGCCGTCGGGCCCTGTCAACCCTTCCCTTCGAGATCTGTCCACGCGTCCGGGAGAATCGGCAGGACGGACCCGGCCCGCGGGCGCGCAGGGCCGGCACCCAAGGGTATCGCCGGCGGGGAGTGCCGCCTGCCGCCGGCGGCGGCGCCGGGAGTGACCGCCCGCCGCCGGCGGGCTCACCCGAGGTCGCGGCGCATGACGACGCGCGGCGCGCCGCCGCCCCGCGACGAGGTCGTGGCGGCAACATGGAAGCCGGCCCGCTCGAACATCGAGCGGGTCCCGGTGAACGCCCCCGTGTCCGAGGTCCGGCCCCCGGGCGTGGCGGCCGGGTCGACGGGGTAGCCCTCGACCGTCGGAGCGCCGGCGGCCCGGGCGTGCTCGACGGCCGCCGCGAGGAGCGCGGACGCGACGCCCCGGCCGCGGGCCTCGGCATCGACGACGAAGCAGACGATGGCCCAGGGCGTCGCGCCGTCGACTCGCGGGATCACCCGGGAGCGCTCGAGGCGCTCGAAGTCCGGGCGCGGCCCGAGGCCGACCCAGCCGACCGCGCGGCCGCCGGCGAGGGCGACGAGCCCGGGCGGTGGCCCGCTCTCGACGAGGCCGCGGAGGCGCTCCCGGTTCGCGGACGGCGTGCCGAAGTCCTTCGCCCGGACGCGCCACCAGAGGCACCAGCAGGACCGCGCGTCCCCGCCGCCGCGGCGGGCGAACAGGTCCGCGAGCGCGTCCCACGTCGCGACGGACGCCGGCACGACCTCCATCTCCTGCCTCCCCGTTGTCATCCTCGACGTCCGGAGTATCGCGCACCGCGCCGCGGGAAGGGCCGGCAGCCGCCGGCCGGGCGTGCCGCCATCCGGCGGACGGGCTGCCTCGGGGGCGTTTGACGGGCTTCCCGGACCCCGCGTACGCTCCACCGCCTGCCGCTCGCGTTCCCGGAGTCGCCGTGTCGCTGCCCGCCCCCGTCACGCTCCCCGGCCTCGTCGCCGCGCGCCTCCTCGACGCGCCGCTTGCCGCGCTCGCGTGGCTCCTCGTGGACCGCGGCGTCCCCGCCCTCGTCGCGGGCCGGGAGCCCGGGCCGCGGGACGCGCTCGTCGAGGCCCTCGTCGCGGCGCTCCCGCCGCACCGCCGCCCGGGCGGGGCCGCGCCCGGTCACCCGAACGGCGGGCCCGGCGTCGGCACGGAGTCCCTCGTGCGCGTCGCGGCGACGCTCGGCCCCGGGTCGCCGCCGGGCCTCCTGCGGGCCGCCCTCGGGGCGACGACGGGCCGGAGCGGGCTCGTGGCGACGGTCGAGGCGGGAGACCTGGCGGGCGTCCTCGCGGCCCTCGCGCGCGAGGGCCTGGGCGACGACGAGGCGTCGTTCCTCGGGGTCGTCCTCGTCGCCGAGGCGCGCCCCGAGGTGGCCGGGGCGGCGCGCATCGTCGTCGCCCACTACCTCCGGCCGCTCCTCCGCGACGCCGGCGGCCATGAGCGGCGGCAGCGCCCGGCGGTCCTCGCCGCCTGGATCCCCGGCGACGATCGCTGGGAGGACTTCTCGTGGGGGATCGCCCCCGACCTCGCCCAGCGGGGCCGGATGCGCGCCGGGGACTTCGAGGCCGAGCGGATGCGCCGCGCCGAGGCGATCGACGGGCTCGTGGCCCGCGGCAGGCTCGACCCGGGCGCGCTCGGGGCCGCCGCGCGGCGACTCCCCCTCGACCCGCCCGTGACCCGCGGACCCGCGTAGAAGCCCGGAGGCATCGCATGGCCATCTCGTCGGCGGTCCGGGCCCTCCCGCTCGGGGAGCCCGTCCTCCGCCCGCTCGACCCCGCCGGCCTCGCCCGGCTCCACGCGGCGACGCTGCGGATCCTCGAGGAGACGGGCGTCGCCGTTGGATCGGCCCGGATCCGCGCCCGCCTCGCCGCCGCCGGAGCTCGCGTCGATGGGGAGCGGGTCCGCCTCCCCGCCCCGCTCGTCGAGGCGGCCCTCGCCGCCGCCCCGCGCACGTACACGCTGGCCGCGCGCGACACGGCCTGGGACCTGCCCCTCGACGGCGCCCATGGATACCTCTCCGTCGACGGCAGCGCGGCCGAGATCGTCGACCTCGAGACCGGCGCCCGGCGCCCGTCGACGGAGGCGGACCTCGCGGCGGTGACGCGGCTCGCGGACGCGCTCCCGGAGATCGCGTTCCTCTGGCAGGGCGTGGAGGCCGGCGACCGGCCGGTCCCCGTGCGGCCGCTCCACGAGCTGCGGACGCAGCTCGCGAACAGCGGCAAGCACGTCCAGCTCATGACCGCCACGACGCCCCTCGCGGCCCGTGGCGCGGTCGAGCTCGCGCGGGCCGTCGCGGGCGGCGCCGACGCGCTCCGGGCCAGGCCGGTCCTCTCCTCGTTCCAGGTGAGCCTCAGCCCGCTCTCGTTCGACGGCGAGGCCCTCGAGGCCGCCCTCGTGTACGCGGACGCGGGCGTGCCGGCCGGATTCGTCGTCATGGCGATCGGCTGCGCCACGGCGCCGGCGACCCCGGCCGGGGTCCTCGCCCAGAGCAACGCCGAGGTCCTCGCCGGGATCACGATCGTCGAGACGCTCGCGCCGGGGGCGCCGACGTTCTACGGCGCCTGCTCGACGACGATGGACCTCCGGAGCGGGCTGACGACGTGCGGGGGCCCGGAGGACCTCCTGTACCAGGCGGCGTTCGCCCAGCTCGCCCGCCACTACCGGCTCCCCTCGAGCGTCGGGACGTTCGCCCCGGGGGCGAAGGCCCCCGACTGGCAGGCGGGCCTCGAGAACGGCCTATCCGGCCTCGTGAGCCTCCTCGCCGGAGCGGACCTGCTGTCGGGCGCGGGGCTCCTCTACGCGGCCCGGGTCTTCGCCCTCGAGGAGATGGTCCTCGACGCCGAGATCTTCGGCCTCCTCCGCCATCTCGCCGGCGGGATCGCGATCGACGACGAGGCGCTCGCCGTCGACGTCATCGGCGCCGTCGGCCCCGGCGGGAACTTCCTCGCGGAGGACCACACCGTCGGCCACATGCGCGGGCTGTGGCTCCCGCGCCTCTTCGACCGCGGCACCTGGGAGGAGTGGGAGGCGGCCGGGCGACCCGCGCCGCGGGAGCGGGCCCGGGAGCGAGCCCGCTCGCTCCTCACGACGCACGTCCCGGCACCTCTCGAGGCCGGCCTCGCCGCCGAGCTCGACCGGATCGTCGGGGCGTTCTCCCGGGAGGCGGGGATCGGCTGACCGGCGCGCGAGCGGGCGGGTCGGCCGCCGGATCACCGTTCGGCCCCCGCACTCGGGCCGGTCGGACCGGGAGCGACAGGGACGGGGAGCGGTACCATGGTCGGCGCCCCGTGGCGGCCGGCGGCGCCGCCCGCCCGCGCCGGGGCACCGACCGCGCCATCGAGCGCGCCGCTCGTGCGGCGTCGCGCACTGGGAGGAACCTGCGCCCATGGCCACCGTCGCCGCTTCCGTCGCCGAGCTGCTCGCCCTCCTCGACGGCACCGCCCGCATCGCCGGCGACCGCGTCGTCGTGACCGACGAGGCCGGGTTCCGCGCCCGCGCGATCGAGGACCTCGCCTGGACGCAGACGTTCTCCGACGATGCCCCGACGGTCGAGGCCGCCCGCTGGGTCATCTGGGAGGCGAGCCAGGCCCTCGGCTCGCGGTCGGCGACGATCCAGGACCTCTACACCGCGCGGGCCCGCGGCGAGGTCGGCGGCTTCACCGTGCCGGCGATCAACCTCCGCGCCCAGACGTTCGACATGGCCCGGACGATCTTCGCGACGGCGAGGGCGCGGAACGTCGGGCCGGTGATCCTCGAGCTCGCCCGCTCGGAGCAGACGTACACGTATCAACGCGTCTTCGAGTACGCCCCCAACGTCCTCGCCGGCGCGATCGCGGCCGGGTGGCGCGGCCCGGTCTTCATCCAGGGCGACCACTACCAGTTCAACGCGAAGAAGTACGCGGCGGACCCCGAGACGACGACCGAGGAGATCCGGAAGGCCTGCCGCGACGCGGTGGCCGCGGGGTACCTCAACATCGACATCGACAGCTCGACGCTCGTCGACCTCTCCCAGCCGACGGTCGACCTCGAGCAGAAGGTCAACTACACGGTCGCCGCGGAGATCGCGGCGCTCATCCGGGAGCTGGAGCCCGCCGGCGTGACGATCTCGATCGGGGGCGAGATCGGCGAGGTCGGCAAAGCGAACTCGACCGTCGACGACCTGCGGGCATACCTCGACGGCTTCCGCCGCGAGCTCGACGCCCGCCGTCCGGGCGCCGTCGGGGTGAGCAAGGTGAGCGTCCAGACCGGGACGAGCCACGGCGGCGTGCCGCTCCCCGGCGGCGGCGTCGCCGAGGTGAAGCTCGACTTCGACGTCCTCCGGACGCTCGGCGAGGTGGGCCGGGCGCGCTACGGGATCGCCGGCGCCGTCCAGCACGGCGCGAGCACCCTGCCCGACGACCTGTTCCACATCTTCCCGACGGTCGAGACGGCCGAGATCCACCTCGCGACCGGCTTCCAGAACGCGCTCTACGACCACCCGGCGTTCCCGGCTCCGCTCGCCGCGGAGATCGGCGCCTGGGTCCACGCGAACGCCGCGGACGAGCGCAAGGACGGCCAGACGGACAGCCAGTTCGTCTACTCGAGCCGGAAGAAGGCGATCGGGCCGTTCAAGCGCCAGCTCTGGGAGCTTGCGACGAAGGACGAGATCCTCGCCAGTCAGGCCGCGAAGTTCGGCTACCTCTTCGACCAGCTGAAGGTGACGGGCACCGCCGACCTGCTCGCCCGCCACGTGCCGGCCGGCCCGGAGTGGCACCGCCCGGCCCCCGCGGCGCTCGCCGCCGCGCTCGTCGGCTGATCCCCCGGGGGGCGCCGGTCCGCGTCCCGGCCGGGCGTCGCCGCGACCGGCGGCGGACGCGCCGGTGGCCGGCGCCCTCGGCCGCGCTCCTCGCCGTGCTCGTCGCCGCGATCGCCGCGGGTTGTGCGCCGGCGTCGGGTGGTCCGGCCGCGACGCCCTCGCCGTCGACGGCCTCCGCGACCGCGTCGACGACCGTGCCCTCGCCGCCGCCGTCGCCCGCCGCGGGCGTCGTCCCCTCGGCCCTGCCCGTCGCGTCGGACGGCGCGGCCGCCACGGGCGGTTCCGCCGTCCTCGTCGGTGCCGGCGACATCGGGCGCTGCGGCACGGCCGGGCCGGAGACGACCGCGCGCCTCGTTGCCGGGGTCCTCGCCGCCCATCCCGGGGCGACGGTCTTCACCGCCGGCGACAACGCGTACCCGGTCGGGAGCGCGTCGGACTTCGAACGCTGCTACGAGCCGACGTGGGGCGCCTTCCGCGACCGGACGCGGCCCGCTGCGGGCAACCACGACTGGCTCACGACGGATGCCGCGGGGTACCGCGGCTACTTCGGTGCGGCGGCCGGCCCCGGCGGGGCGACGTGGTACGCCTACGACGCGGGGACGTGGCGGGTCCTCGTCCTCGACTCGGACTGCGGGTCCGTCGGCGGGTGCGATCCGGCGTCCCCGCAGGGGCGCTGGCTGGCGGCAGAGCTCGCCGACCGCCCGGCGGCCTGCACGCTCGCGATCTGGCACCGCCCCCGCTTCAGCTCCGGCGCGCACGGGAGCAGCGGCGCCGTCGCCCCTCTCTTCGCGGCGGTGGCGGCCGCCGGCGTCGACCTCGTCGTGAACGGCCACGACCACGACTACGAGCGGTTCGCGCGCCTCGCCCCCGACGGCACCCCCGACCCGGCCGGGACGCGGGAGTTCGTCGTCGGGACCGGCGGGGCGGAGCCGTACCGCTTCGGGGAGCCGCTGGCGGGGAGCGAGGCGCGCGTCACCGGCGTGCCGGCGGTCCTCGTCCTCGAGCTCGGCGTCGCTGGCTACGCCTGGACGCTGCTCGGCGGCCCCGACGCCCGGGTCCTCGACGCGGGCCGCGACGGGTGCACCCGGTGACGGGCGCGGCGCGGGCGGCGTGCCGACCGGCTACGATCGACGGATGATGCCCACCGCCCCCGCATTCGGATCGGAGTGGAGCGCCGGCCGCCGGCGCGCCAGCGAGTCCGACCTCGCCGCCTGGCTGTCCCTCGCCCTCGAGATGTGCGACGAGGCCGACCGGATCGCCCTGCGCTGGTACCGTCGCGAGGTCCCGACCGCGCGGAAGCCCGACCGCACGCTCGTCACGGAGGCCGACGAGGCGATCGAGCGGCTCATCCGCGAGCGGGTCCGGGCCCTCCATCCGGGCCATGGGTTCGTCGGCGAGGAGTACGGCGAGGAGGAGGGCGACGCCGGCGTCCGCTGGTACATCGACCCGATCGACGCCACCCACAACTTCGTCCGCGGGGTGCCGATCTTCGGGACCCTCCTCGCGGTGGAAGCCGAGGGCGAGATCCAGGTCGGGGCGATGTCGGCGCCGGCGATGGGTGCCCGCTGGTACGCGGCCCGGGGCCGCGGGGCGTGGGCCGTCTCCCTCGACGGGGTCCGGCGTCGACTCCACGTGAGCGGCGTCGCCTCGATCGACGATGCCCAGCTGGTCCACGGCGGCTGCGCCGAGTGCGCCGCATCGGGCCTCATGCCGGGGGTCGGGACGCTCCTCGGCGCGGCCTGGCGGGAGCGCGGCTTCGGCGACTTCTGGGGCTACGCCCTCGTCGCCGAGGGCGCCGCCGAGGCGATGTTCGAGGCCGGGATGCACAGCTGGGACATCGCCGCGCCGCTCCTCATCGTCGAGGAGGCCGGCGGCCGGGTGAGCGACGTGAACGGCGAGCGCCGGATCGACGGCCCGTCGTTCGTCGCCACCAACGGCCACCTCCACGACGAGATCCTCGTCCGCCTCCGCGGCTGACCGGGGCGGTCGCCGCGGCACCCCCCCGCGACCGCGTCCGCGAGGCGGCGGACGGTTCGTTCGCGCCGCGCCTCTGCCGCCAGGGTGTCAGGCGCCGGCCGCGGCGACGCTCTCCTCGAGGACGCCGATCGCGGTGTCGACCTCCTCCGCCGTCGTCACGAGCGGCGGGATGATCCGGACGACGTTGGCGTAGGCGCCGGCCGACAGGACGATGAGCCTCCTGTCGAGCGCACCGGCGATCACCCGCCCCGCCCGCGCGGGGTCGGGAGCCCGCCCGTCGCCCTCGCCCGGGCGCACGAGCTCCAGGGCGACCATGCAGCCGAGGCCGCGCGCGTCGCCGACGCCCGGGTGCCGGGCCTGGATCTCCCGGAGCCCGGCGAGGAGCTGGGCCCCGCGGGCACGGGCGTTCGCGACGAGCCCCTCCTCCTCGATGACGTCGAGCGTCGCGTTCGCCGCGGCGCAGGCGACGACGTTCCCGCCGTACGTCCCGCCGTGGGCGCCCGGCCGCCACGCCTCGACGAGCTCGCGGCGGGCGATGATCCCCGACAGCGGCAGGCCGGAGGCGATCCCCTTCGCGAAGACGAGGATGTCGGGCTCCACGTCCCAGTGGCGGACGGCGAACATCTCGCCGGTCCTCCCCATCCCCGTCTGGACCTCGTCGGCGACGAGGAGGATCCCATGCGCCCGGGTGATCTCGCGAAGGCGGGGCAGGAAGCCGGGGGGCGGGACGACGTAGCCGCCTTCGCCGAGGACCGGCTCGACGAGGATCGCCGCGACGTGCTCCGGGTACGTGAGCGTGTGGAGGGTGAGATCGAGCTGGGCCTCCCAGTCGCACGTGCAGCCGGCGTCGGGGAGGTGGGGCCCGCCCGGCGCCCGGTAGCAGTACGGGAAGGCGGTGCTGTAGACGGAGCCGGGGAGGGGCTCGAAGTCGCCGCGGTAGACGTTCTTCGCGGTCGTCAGGGCCATCGTCTGGGCCGTGCGGCCGTGGTAGCCGCCCCGGAAGACGAGGACGACCGGGCGCTTCGTCGCCGCACGGGCGAGCTTCACCGCGGCCTCGACCGCCTCGGCGCCGGAGTTCGAGAGGAACGCCTGCCACGGGCCGCCGGGGAGGAGCGTCCGGAGGCGGTCGTAGAGCCGCAGGCCGGCCTCGTGGTAGACGACGTTCTGCTGGCCGTGGAGGAGCTTCGCGGCCTGGGCCTGGACGGCGGCCACGACCCGCGGGTGGGCGTGGCCGGTGTTCGTCACGCCGATGCCGGAGCTGTAGTCGAGGTAGCGCGTCCCGTCGGTCGCGACGAGCCAGCTCCCTGCGCCGTGGTCGACGGTGACGTTCGTCACCCGCGACCAGACGGCCGGCACGACCGAGCGGTCGGGGAGCGGGGCGGCGGGGGAGGGGACGGGGGCCGTGTCGACCATCGCGGGCTCCTTCAGAAGGTCGGCGGCGTGTTGACCCAGAGGACTCGCGTGTCGTCCCCGCCGAGGGCGACGAAGCGGTGGGGAAGCGACGAGGGGAACGTGAGGGCGTCGCCGGGCCCCAGCTCGTGGTGCTCGCGCTCGTCGAGCCAGACGGCGAGCCGCCCGGCGAGGACGAACATGAACTCCTCGCCGGCGTGGGCGTACGGGCCGGCGGAGGTCGCCCCCGGGGCGAGAACGAAGAGCTGCGGCTGGAGGAGCGTCGCCTGGAACGCCAGCTCCTCGATCCGCACGCCGTGCCCGGCCTCCACGGACGCCCGGTCCCGGCCGCGCACGAGGCGGCCGTTTCCCCGATGCGGGGCACCGCCGGCGTCGCCCGCGACGAGGGCGGCGATTGTCGTGTCGAACGTCGCCGCGAGACGGACGAGCGCCGCGACGCTCGCCCCGGTCGTGCCCCGCTCGAGGCCCGAGACGAACGACGGCGAGAGCCCCGAGCGCGCCGCCACGTCCCGGAGCGAGAACCCCGCCGCCCGGCGGAGGGCCCGCAGTCGGCTCCCGACGAGGCCCGGGTCGGGGCGGAGGTCGCGGGCCGGAGCGGCCGTCGCGTCATGCGCCGCACCGCGCTCGACGCCGCCGCGGAGGACGCGCCGGATGCCGGCGGCGTTCAGGCCCTCCACCGTCCGGAGGCGCCGGATCCGGTGGAGCTGCTCCAGCTCGGCCGGCCCGTAGCGTCGCTCGCGGCCCGCGTGGCGCTGGGGGCTCACGAGCCCCTGGCGCTCCCAGAGCCGGAGGGAGCTCGGCGAGACGCCGACGTCGCGCGCGGCATCGGCGATCCGCAGGAGCCCGGCCGCGGCCGGGCGGTCGGCCGACGTCTCCATGGCGACCGGGGTCACGCGCCGCGGTCGCGGCGCTGCAGGATCGTGCTGACGACGACCGCGCCGACGGCGGTGAGGAAGATGACGGTGCCGATGACGTTCACCTGGACGGGGACGCCGATCCGGTACGAGCCGTAGATGTACATCGGGAACGTCACGGTCTGGCCGGCGGTGAAGTTCGTGATGACGAAGTCGTCGATCGAGAGGCTGAAGGCGAGGAGCGCAGCCGCCATGATCCCCGGGAAGATGAGCGGGAACGTGACTTTCCAGAACGTCACCCACTCGGTCGCCCCGAGGTCCATCGCCGCCTCCTCGAGGTGGCGCGGAAACCCCGTGAGGCGGGCCCGGACGGTGACGACGACGTAGCTGATGTTGAACATGATGTGGGCGATGAGGATCGTCAGGAGGTTCCGCGGCTGGCCGATCGAGACGAACATCGTGAGGAGCGAGGCGCCGAGCACGATCTCCGGCGTCGCCATCGGCAGGAAGATGAAGAGGTTCGTCGCGCTCCGCCCGCGGAACGCGTAGCGGGTGAGGGCGAGCCCGACGAGCGTCCCGAGGATCGTCGCGACGAGCGTGGAGACGAAGGCGACCTCGAGGCTCGCGACCACGGCGTCCTGGAGGCCGAGCGCCCCGAACGGGTTGAGCCAGGCGTCGAGGCTGAACTTCACCCAGGTGAAGTTCGACTTCCCGACCGGCTTGTTGAAGCTGAACAGGATCATGATCGCGATCGGCATCATCAGGTACGCGATCGCGAGGCCGGTATAGACGAAGAGGCCGTAGCGCGACAGCCAGCGGCCGAGGCGCTGGGCGACCGTGGGCCGGAGGGGCGCGGTGCGCGGGTCGATCGGTCGTGCCGTCATCGCTCAGACCCCGCTCGTGAGCTCTTCGGTCCCGAGGAGCCGGGCGTAGACGGCGACCGCGACGAGGATCCCCGCCATGAGGACGAAGGAGAGCGCGGCGGCCGTCGGGTAGTCGTTGTTCACGAGGAACCGGCTCTGGATGACATTGCCGATCATCCGGGTCGACGGGGTCTGGCCGAGGAGCTCGGCGTTCACGTAGTCACCCATCGCCGGGATGAACGTCAGGAGCGTGCCCGCGAAGATCCCCGGCAGGGCGAGCGGGAACGTGACCTTCCGGAACGTCATGAATGGCGCGGCGTAGAGGTCCTGGCCCGCCTCGAGGAGGCGCCGGTCGATCTTCTCCAGGCTGACGTAGATCGGGAGGGTCATGAACGGCAGGAAGTTGTAGGCGATCCCCGTGATGACGGCGAGGGGTGTCGCGAGGAGGCGGAAGTCCTCGGGGACGACGCCGGCCCCCTTGAGCGGCCCGAGGAAGAGGCCGTCGTCGCCGAGGATCGTCCGCCAGCTGATGACCCGCAGGAGGAAGCTCGTGAAGAACGGGGCGATGACGAGGAAGAGGAGGAGGTTCTTGTAGCGGCCGCCCCGGAAGGCGATCGTGTAGGCGAGGGGGAAGCTGATGAGGAACGTCAGGAGCGTCGCCAGGCCGGCGAAGACGATCGAGCGGACGAACTGCTCCTCGTACCGGGCGATCGCGTCGGTGTAGTTCGTCCAGTTCGAGAGCGAGAACGTGTAGCCCTGCGAGAGGGACCCGCTCCAGAACGAGGCGATGAACATCTGGACGGCGGGGTAGACGTAGTAGACCGTGAGCCAGAGGAGGCCCGGGGCCAGCAGCAGGTACGGGACCGCGAAGCGGAAGCGGCGAAGCGGGCCTCCCACGTCGTCCCTCGCTCGTCCGAAGTCGATCGCGCGGCGCGGGCCGGCCGGCGGCGGCCGGCCCGGCGCCCGGCGATCAGTTCCCCATCACCGTCGAGAACTGGTCGTTGAACGACGTCTCCTCGGCCTCGGTCAGCGCCTTGAAGATGTGGAGCTCGGCGAGCGTCGCGTCGTCGGGGAACATGAGGGGGTTCTTGGCGAGGTCGGCGACCGCCGGGTCGCTGTTCGCCGCAATCGCCTCCTTCGCGCCCTTCACCGGCGACACGTACTGGACGTACGCGGCGATCTGGGCCGCGATCTTGGGGTCGTAGACCCAGTCGATCATCAGCTCGGCCGTGTACTTGTGCTGGGCGCCCTTCGGGATGAGCATGTTGTCGGTCCAGATCATCCCGCCCTCGCTGGGGATCGCGAAGCGGAGGGTGTCCTTCTCGAGCTGCGCCTGGATGATGTCGCCCGACCACGCCGTGCCGAGGACGAGGTCGCCCTTGACGAGGCTCTCCTTGTAGTCGTTGCCGAGGAAGCTCCGGACGATCCCGGCGTCGACCGCCTTCTTGATCTCGGCGAACGCCGCCGTCGCGTCGGCCTCCGTCACCTCCTCCGGCTTCTTCCCCATCTCGAGGAGGGCGAGCCCGACCGTGTCGCGCATCTCGGTGAGGAACCAGACGCGGCCCTTCCAGCGGGCGTCGTCGGTCCACAGGGCCTTGAGGGTCGTGAGCGCGCCGGTCACCGCCTCGTCGAAGCCGAGGCCGGTCATCCCCGACTGCCAGGGAGCCCGCAGATTCGTCTGGGGGTCCCAGGGCTGGTTCTTGTACACGTCCTGGAGGTTGGCCACGAAGTTCGGCGTGTTCGCCGTGTCGATCGTCTCGACCCAGCCGAGCCGGATGACCCGGATCGCCATCCAGTCGGTGAGGACCATGAGGTCCCAGCCGGTGTCCTGGCCCGCCTGGAGGGGCGGCTGGATCGTGCCGAAGAACTGGTCGTTGTCGTTCACGGCCTCGACGTAGTTCACCTTCGTGCCGTACTTGGCGGTGAACTGCTCGAGCGTGGGGCTCTTCGGCGGGGTGCCCTCGTCCTGGTCGATGTAGAGCGGCCAGTTCGCGAAGTTCAGGACCGCGCTCGGGGTCGGCTTCTCGGTGGGGGCGGCGGAGGCGCTCGGCGCCGGGGTCTCCGACGGCCCGGTCGTGGGCCCGGTCGTCGGGGCGGGCGTGGCGGCCGGCGGGGTCCCGCAGGCGGCAAGGAAGGCACCGACGCCGGCGAGGGCCGTGCCCTGGAGCATCGTGCGGCGGGTGATCCGCCGGTCGAGGAACGAATCGCGCTGGGACATCTGCTCCTCCTTCGACCGCCGCGCGCGGCCGGTCCTACTCCTCGTCGGCCGACTCGGCAACCGATGGGGCGACGGCGAACGAATGATCGGGCGACCAGGCGAGCTGGACGTCCTCGCCCGGCCGGTACAGGGACCCGTGGAGCGTCCGCTCCACGTTCTGCTCGTAGACGGTCATCCGCCCGCCCGTGCTCGTCTCGACGACGTACTGGGTGCTGACGCCGAGGTACGACGCGTCGCGGATCGTTCCGCTCAGGATGTTGAAGCCCTCGGGGGCCGGCGTCTCCGTGCCGAAGAGGCGGATCTTCTCCGGCCGGACGCCGACCTCGACGCCCGAGGTGCCGTTCACCGCGGCGACGGGGAGGCGGACGACGGCGTCGCCGGAGAGGCGGACGGCGGCGTAGCGCTCCGCCTTCTCGACGATCGTCCCCCGGAGGAGGTTCGAGATGCCGAGGAAGCCGGCGACGAACCGCGTGGCGGGCCGCTCGTACAGCGTCTCCGGGTCCGCGAGCTGCTCGTAGTGCCCGCGGTTCATGACGGCGATCCGATCCGACATCGTCATCGCCTCTTCCTGGTCGTGGGTCACGTAGATGAACGTGATCCCGACCTCCTGCTGGATCCGCTTCAGCTCGAGCTGCATCTGCTTGCGGAGCTTCAGGTCGAGCGCGCCGAGCGGCTCGTCGAGGAGGAGGACGGCGGGCCGGTTGATGAGCGCCCGGGCGAGCGCGACGCGCTGGGCCTGCCCGCCCGAGAGCTGGGTCGGCTTGCGCCGCTCGAAGCCGGCCAGCTCGACGAGGGCGAGCATCTCCGTCACCCGGCGCCGGATCTCGGCGTCGCCGACCTTCTTCCGCCGCAGGCCGAAGGCGACGTTCTCGAAGATCGAGAGGTGCGGGAAGAGGGCGTAGCTCTGGAAGACGGTGTTCACGTTGCGGCGGTACGGCGGGAGCCAGGTGACGTCCTTGCCGTCGAGCTCGATGAGCCCGGACGTGGGTTCCTCGAAGCCGCCGATCATCCGGAGCGTCGTCGTCTTCCCGCAGCCGGACGGGCCGAGGAGCGAGAAGAATTCCCCGTCGTGGACGTCGAGGTTGATGCGGTCGACGGCGATGACGTCGCCGAACCGCTTGACGACGTCGACGAGGCGGACCCCGATGTGGCTGCCCACGAGCTTCAGGCTGCTCCTCTGGACCGGAGGGGTAGGGCCCGCCGTCGGCCGACGACGTGGGAGTGCTGTGCGCTCACGGTGACGCGCCTCCTCCCCGGCGTTCACCGACTCTACCGCGTTGCAGTAGCGTGCCGGATCGTACGGGCGCACGGAAACCCCTGTCAACCCGGTTCGTGCAGGCGCGTTTCGTGCTGCGGAACCGGGAGCCGTGCGAGATTCGCACGACTGGGTCGCGTTGCGGGACGGCGGCCCCGGATTCGGCCGGGCGCCCGAGCGCGGGCCGCGGACGCCCCGGCGGTTCCACCCGGGGCCGGCGACGGCGATGCCGGCCCTGCCGCGCTACGATGTCGGGCGGGCCGGCCCCGCGGCCGCCCCAGCACGCGTCCCGATCCCGCAGCGGAAGGACCAGCCGCGCATGAGCACGCTCTCCGAGGGCGCCGTCTTCGACGCGCTCCGCACCGTCCAGGAGCCCGAGCTGGGCCGCGACATCGTGACGCTCAACATGGTGAAGGCGGTCGCGATCGACGGCCCGAAGGTTGCCTTCACGATCGAGCTCACGACCCCGGCCTGCCCGCTGAAGGACGAGATCGAGCAGAACGCACGCGCCGCGCTCGCGGGGCTCGGGGCGTCGGAGGTCGAGATCACGTGGGGCGCGATGGTCCGCCGCGCGGCCCCGGCGGCGGGCCCGGCGCTCCTCGACGGCGTCAAGAACATCATCGCCGTCGCGTCCGGCAAGGGCGGGGTGGGGAAGAGCACGGTGAGCGCGAACCTTGCCGTCGCCCTCGCCCGGTCCGGCGCGGCCGTGGGGCTCCTCGACGCCGATATCACGGGCCCGAACATCCCCCTCATGATGGGCCTCGAGGGGTCACCGGCCGCGGGCCCGGAGAACAAGATCCTGCCCCTCGAGCGGTACGGGGTCAAGGTGATCTCGATCGCCTTCTTCGTGCCCGACGGCCAGCCGATCGTCTGGCGCGGCCCGCTCGTCGGCGGGGCGATCCAGCAGTTCCTCCGGGATGTCGCGTGGGGCGACCTCGACTATCTCGTCGTGGACCTTCCGCCCGGGACGTCCGACGCGCAGCTCACCCTCGCCCAGGCCGTTCCGATCTCGGGATCGGTCCTCGTCACGACGCCCCAGCAGGTCGCGATCTCCGACGTCGAGAAGGCGCTCGCGATGTTCCGGCGGATGAGCGTGCCGGTCATCGGCGTCGTCGAGAACATGAGCGCCTTCGTCTGCCCCCACTGCGGCGAGGCGACCGAGATCTTCGGCCGCGGCGGCGCGGAGCGTTTCGCCCGCGACCACGACATCGAGTTCCTCGGCGGGATCCCGCTCGACGTGACGGTCCGCCAGGGCGGCGACGCCGGAATCCCGGCCGTGGCGCAGCGCGAGCCGGGTCCGGCGGCCGAGGCGATGACGACGCTCGCGAAGACCGTCGCCGCGCGGATGAGCGTCCGCGCAGCGCGCCAGCAGCCGGTCCTCACGATCAGCTGAGCCGCCTGCTCCCGGGGGCGGCGGCCGCGCACATCGCGACGGGGAGCGTCGCCCGCGAGACGGGTCGGGCGGTATCATCGCGAGGTACCGCCGCGCCGAAGGAGCCCGACCCTGACCGAGCGCCCGCCGTCCGACGCGTCCCGTCCCGTCGAGCCGGATCCGTCCGCGCCCGGTGCCGCGCCGCCTCCGGGCGCCGCGGGCACGACGCCGCCGGGCGAGCGCCCGCGGCCGGTGGGGCTGCGCGAGCAGGCCGGGCGCGTCCTCGCCGCCGGCCGCCGCCTGGCGGAGGCGCACGTCGTCCTCGCGAAGGCGGAGCTCGGGGCGATCGTCACGGACGCCACCGGCGTCGCGGCCCGGGCGGCGGTCGCCGTCGCCGCCCTCCTCTACGTCGCGATCCTCCTCTCGATCGCGACACCGCTCTTCCTCGGCGAGTGGATCTTCGGCTCGCTCGGCTGGGGGATCCTCCACGCGGTCCTCCTCTCGATCGCGCTCGCGGTCGCCCTCGTCCTCGACGCCCTCCGCGTCTCCCGGCGGTACCTCGGCGGGACGTTCCTCCTCGCGGCCGCCCTCGGCGTCGTCGTGGCGATCGTCCTCGGCTTCGCCTGGCCGAACGCGGCCTGGGCGGCGGTCGGCGACGCCGCCCTGCCCGGCGTCGATCCCGGCGTCCGACCCCTCCTCGTCGGGATCGCCGGCGGGGCGCTCGCCCTCGCCCTCCTCGGGCTCGTCGTCGGGGCCCGGCTCGGCGGCGGGGCGGTCGGCGGCCTGGCCGGCGGCGCCCTCCTCGGGGTCCTCGTCGGCGCGGGCAGCGCGATCAGCTTCGACCTGCGGGTCGGGGTGGCCGTGGGGATCGCCGTGGGCCTCGCCGCCTGGCCGATCCTCGCGGCGCTCGCCCTCCGCGGCTACGACTGGGAGGCGCTGAAGGAGCGCTTCATCCCCCGCGCCTCGATCGACGCGGCGCTCCAGACGAAGGCGTTCGTCGAGACCCGCCTCCGACGCGGGAAGGAGGACGAGGCATGACGGATCGCCCGGCCGGCGCGCCGCCCCCCGACCCGCTCACGGTCGCCGCGCTCGACGAGGTGGCGGCCGCCCGTGCGGCGCTCGGCGACGAGCTCGTGCGCCTCGAGGCGACGGCCCGGGCCGCGGTCGACGTCCGGGCCAGGGTCCGCCGCCACCCGGGCCGCGCCGCGGCCGCCGCGGTGGGGACCGCCTTCGTCGTCCTCGGCGGGCCGCGGAGGGTCCTCCGTTCGGCGAAGCGGCGGGTCTTCGGGGCGCCGGACCCGCTCCCGCCGAGCCTCCTCCCGGACGAGGTGGAGAAGGCGGTCCGGGCGCTCGGCGACGACGGGGCGAAGGTCCGCGGAGCCCTCGAGCGGGAGTTCGCGGCGTTCGTCGACACGCACCGGAAGTCCGAGCCGCGCCTCCTCCGGCGGATCCTCCTCAGCGCCGGCGTCCCGGTCGCGTCGCGGCTTGGCCGGGAGGTCGCGAAGCGCGTCTTCACCGCGTCCGGCGAGGACGTCGCCCGGCGCGAGGCCGACCTCCGGGCTCGCGCCGAGGGCGCGGGGCGGGAGGCCTCCAGCCGCTAGACTCCCCCTGGGCGAGTGGCGGAATGGCAGACGCGCCGGCCCTAGGAGCCGGTGCCGCGCGAGCGGCGTGTCGGTTCGACCCCGACCTCGCCTACCAGCCGATGTCGCCGGCGCCGGGCCTCGGGCGGGCCCCGGGGGCGGCCCCTATACTCTTGCGGCCATGCACGTCACCACC
Source organism: Chloroflexota bacterium (assembly GCA_021802585.1). Classification (GTDB taxonomy): domain Bacteria; phylum Chloroflexota; class Limnocylindria; order Limnocylindrales; family CSP1-4; genus CTSoil-043. The sequence continues at coordinate 14,247 of JAJZRQ010000023.1, read as the reverse complement.
ACGCCCTCCGAGAAGAGCACCCTCCGCGTCGAGGTGGAGCTCCCCGTCGATCGCGTCGCGCGCGCCGTCGCCGACGCCACCCGCCGCCTCGGCCAGCGCACCCGCGTGGCCGGCTTCCGGCCCGGAAAGGCCCCCCGGGGGATGCTCGAGCGCGTCCTCGGCGCAGGGGCCGTCTGGGACGAGGCCGTCGAGGCGCTCGTCGACGCGAGCTACCGGGAATGGCTCACGGCGACGTCGGACGACCCGGCGGTCGTCGTCATCGGCCGGCCGACGATCGAGCTCGTCGATGCGGAGGAGGGCAAGCCCCTCCGCTACGCCGCGACCGTCCCCCTGCGCCCCTCCGTGGCCCTCGGCGACTACGGCGGGTTCCCGTTCCGGCCGGAGATCGACCCGGTCGACGACGCGAAGGTCGAGCGGGTGGTCGATGAGCTCCGCGACCAGCAGGCAACGCTCGGCCCGGTCGAGGAGCGCCCCGCCGCCAGGGGCGACTGGGCGGTGATCGGCTTCACCGGCACCCGCGACGGCGAGCCGTTCGACGGGGGCACGGCCGACCGGATGCCGCTCGTCATCGGCGAGGAGCGGCTGATCCCCGGCTTCGAGGACCACCTCGTCGGCCTCCGCCCCGGCGCCACGACCGAGTTCGACGCGACGTTCCCGGACGACTACCACGAGGAATCGCTCCGCGGCGCGACCGCCCACTTCCGCGTCGAGCTGAGGGAGCTCCGCGAGAAGGTCATGCCGCCCGCCGACGATGACTTCGCCCGCTCGATGGGCGACTTCGCCGACCTCGCCGCGCTCCGCGCCGAGATCCGCCAGCGGCTGGAGCGGAACGCCCTCGACCGCGCCCGCCACGGCTTCGCCGACCGGATCATCGACTATGCCGTGAAGAACGCGACGATCGACCTCCCCGACATCCTCGTCGACGAGGAGGTCGAGGTCATGCACGACGAGCTGCGGAGCGCCCTCGCCCGCCAGGGGATCAGTGAGGAGGCGTACCTCGCGGCCGCCGGCAAGAAGGACGCCGAGCTTCACGCCGACTTCCGGCCCGGCGCCGAGGAGCGGGCGAAGACCCTCCTGGTCCTCGGGGAGATCGCGTCCCGCGAGGGGATCGACGTCCCCGACCGCGACATCATCGACGAGATCATCCGCGCGAAGGCACGCTATGCCGACCAGCCGAAGCTCGTGGCGTACTTCGACACGCCGCGTGCCCAGGCCGCGATCCGGAGCTCGCTCCGCCGCTCGCGGGTCGTCGAGACGCTCATCGACCGCTGGCTCGCCGCCCACCCGGAGCACCCGGCGATCCCGCACGTGGAGGAGGGCGAGCCGGCGGCGCTCGGCGGCATCGCGCCCGAGCCGGAGGACGCCGCCGGCATCGCGGCCGTGCCGGCACCCGCGTGATCGCCCGCCTCGCCGCTTCCAGCCGCCCGTCCCCGGCCCGCCGCCGCGCGGAGGGCCTCGCACCAGGAGGTCCCCAGATGCTCGTCCCGATGGTCATCGAGTCGTCGAGCCGCGGCGAGCGCGCGTACGACATCTACTCGCGGCTGCTCCGCGAGCGGATCATCTTCCTCGGCGACGCGATCGAGGACACCCTCGCCAACCTCGTCATCGCCCAGCTCCTCTTCCTCGACTCGGAGGACCCGGAGAAGGACATCAACCTGTACATCAACTCGCCCGGCGGCGTGATCACCTCCGGGCTCGCGATCTACGACACGATGCAGCTCGTCCGCGCGCCCGTGAGCACGATCTGCGTCGGGATGGCGGCGAGCATGGCGGCGGTCCTCCTGGCGGCCGGCCAGCCGGGGAAGCGCTACGCCCTCCCCCACAGCCGGATCATGATCCACCAGGGATCCGGTGGGTTCCGGGGCAACACCCCCGACGTCTTCATCCAGGTCAAGGAGATGGAGACGCTCGTCAACGCGAATCACGAGCTCCTCGCCCGCCACACGGGCCAGCCGATCGATAAGATCGTCAAGGACACCGAGCGGGACTACTTCATGAGCCCCGATGCCGCCAGGGCGTATGGCATCATCGATGCCGTCTACACGCCCCCGGAGAAAGTCGGGGCCGCGGCGCCGGGCCTCCCGGCGGCGAGCAACCCGACGGGGGGCGCCCGGGTCGGCCGGGCCGAGGATGGGCCGGCGCCCGCCGCGGCGTAGGCTCGGGCCCGGCGCCGGCCGCAGCCGCAGGAGGGTGAGGAGATGGTGACCACCGGCAAGACGCCCAAGGTCCCGTATCGCTGCTCGTTCTGCGGCAAGAGCCAGGAGCAGGTCCGCAAGCTCATCGCCGGGCAGGGCGTCTACATCTGCGACGAGTGCATCAACCTCTGCCAGGAGATCATCGAGGAGGAGATGCTCGAGCAGCCGCGCCAGAAGCAGGCCGCGGCCAAGCTCCCCGCGCCGCGCCAGATCAAGGGCTCGCTGGACGACTACGTGATCAGCCAGGAGAAGCCGAAGAAGGTCCTCTCCGTGGCGGTCTACAACCACTACAAGCGGGTGAACGCGGGCACCGCCACGGACGACGTGGAGCTCCAGAAGTCGAACGTCCTCCTCGTCGGGCCGACGGGCTCGGGGAAGACGCTCCTCGCCCAGACGCTCGCGCGGGTCCTCGACGTCCCATTCTGCATCGCCGACGCGACCTCGCTCACCGAGGCCGGCTATGTCGGCGAGGACGTCGAGAACATCCTCCTCCGGCTCATCCAGGCGGCCGACTTCGACGTCGCCCGGGCCCAGCGGGGGATCATCTACATCGACGAGATCGACAAGATCGCCCGCAAGGCGGACAACCCCTCGATCACCCGCGACGTCTCGGGGGAGGGCGTCCAGCAGGCGCTCCTCAAGATCCTCGAGGGGACGGTCGCGAACGTCCCCCCACAGGGCGGCCGCAAGCATCCCCACCAGGACTTCATCCAGATCGACACGACGAACATCCTCTTCATCTGCGGCGGGGCCTTCGACGGGCTCGAGAAGATCATCGAGGAGCGGGTGGGGAAGCGCTCCCTCGGCTTCGGGCATGACGAGAAGGGAACCCGGGCGGAGCGCCAGCGGATCTTCGACCGGCTCATGCCGGAGGACCTCCTCAAGTACGGCCTCATCCCCGAGTTCGTTGGCCGCCTCCCCGTCGTCGTGACCCTCTCGGCCCTCACCGCCGACGACCTCGTCCGGGTCCTGACCGAGCCGAAGAACGCGATCACCCGGCAGTTCCAGCGGTTCCTCGGCCTCGACAAGGTCGACCTCGTCTTCACCGACGGGGCGCTCCGGGCGACGGCCGAGCAGGCGCTCGTCCGGAAGACGGGCGCCCGGGCCCTGCGGACGATCGTCGAGGAGGCCCTCCTCGAGGTCATGTACGACATCCCGGAGCGGACGGAGGTCCGCAAGTGCATCATCACCGAGGAGACGATCCGCGAGGGCCGGCCGCCGCTCCTCCTCACCGAGGCGGAGGTCGCGAAGGGGGTCGACGAGGCGACCCACGCCGCGGTCGTCGCGGCCAGGGGCGAGACCGCGTGACGCGGGCCGCCCCGGTGCGAACCGCGCGGCGCCCGTGAGGATCCTCGTGGTCGGCGGCTCCGGCGTGCTCGGGCGCGCGATGGTGCCGCATCTCGCCAGCCACCAGGTCGTGGCCACGACCCGGTCGTCGGAGCGCATCTCCGTCATCGAGGAGCTCGGGGCCCGAGGCGTCCTGTGCGACATCTACGCGCCGGGCGCCCTCGACCGGGTCGCTGTCGATGCCGGGCCGGAGATCGTCGTCAACCTGCTCACGGACCTCGCCGGCGGCGTGGGGCCCGCGAACTCGCGCATCCGGCGAGAGGGTGGGCCCGTGGTGATCGCGGCGGCCCGCGCCGCCGGCGCCCGCCGGCTCGTCGTCGAGAGCGTGGCCTGGGGAATCCCCGGGCCTGGCGGCGAGGCGGTGGCCGCGCTGGAGGCTGGCACGCTCACGTCGGGCCTGGATCCGGTGGTGATTCGCTTCGGGAGGCTGTGGGGGCCGGGCACGTGGAATGCCGCGCCGCCGGAGCCGCCGGCGGTCCACGTTGTCGAGGCCGGGCGCCGCGCCGCGGAGCTGGCTCTCACGGCTCCATCGGGCACGTACGTCGTCGCCTGACGCCTTGCCGCGCCTCCGGGGCAGCATCGACCGCGTGCTACACTCCGGCCCTCACGGCGACGACCGGGAGGAGTAGCGCCGGCAGGGGCCGAAGCGAGCGCGGGATGGTGCGAGCCGCGCGGTGACCACGGCGCGAAGGTCGCTCGCGAGCCGTGCGGGAGGCGCCCGTTAGCGCGCCGCGAGGGGCCCCGGGGCCCGCGCCCGTGATGAGCGGGACGCGCCGGGGCCCGAACCAGCAGGTGGCACCACGACCCCGTTCGTCCGCTGGACGAGCGGGGCGTTTTCGATTCGAGAGGCGGTGGCAGCGATGGCGGACCGGGCGGCGGGCGCGGACGGGGGGACCCCCGCAGGCCTTGCGAAGGCGTATCGGCCGGCCGACGTCGAGGGCCCGATCTACGAGCGCTGGCTCGCCGCCGACGTCTTCGCCCCGGACGGGGCCGGGTGCCGCGCCGACCCGGCGAGGCCGCCGTTCGTCATCATCCAGCCCCCGCCGAACATCACGGGCAGCCTCCACCTCGGCCACGCCCAGCGGAGTGGGGTCGAGGACCTCATGATCCGGCACGCGCGGATGCAGGGCCGCCCGGCGCTCTTCCTCCCGGGGCTCGACCACGCGAGCATCGCCGCCCAGGTCGTCCTCGACCGGATCATCGCCGCGGAGGGGGAGACCCGCGCCAGCCTCGGCCGCGACCGCTATCTCGCGCGAATGTGGCAGTTCATCGACGAGACGAAGGGCGTGATCCTCGGCCAGCAGCGGCGCCTCGGCGCCTCGATCGATTGGGGACGGCTGCGCTTCACGATGGACGAGGTCTCGAGCCGCGCTGTGCGCGAGGCATTCCACCGCCTCTACCGCGAGGGGCTCGCGTACCGCAACGAGACGCTCATCAACTGGTGCCCCGGCTGCCGGACGAGCCTCTCCGACCTCGAGGTGATCGCGACGCCCGAGACGGGGACGCTCTGGACGGTCCGCTACCGCCTCGTCGACGAGGCGACCGGGGCGGACGACCCGGGGGCGTTCATCACGGTGGCGACGACGCGCCCGGAGACGATCCTCGGCGACACGGGCGTCGCCGTCCACCCCGACGACCCGCGCTACTCCCATCTCGTCGGCCGGCGGGCCCGGATCCCGTTCGTCGACCGGCTCGTCCCGGTCATCGCCGACGCGGTCGTCGACCCGGCGTTCGGGACCGGCGCGGTGAAGATCACCCCGGCCCACGACCACGACGACTACGCGACCGGCCAGCGCCACGGCCTGCCGTTCGTCGACGTCCTGCGGGACGACGGCCACGTCTCGGCCGCCGGCGGTCCCTACGCCGGGCTCGACCGGTACGCCGCCCGGCAGCGGATCCTCGCCGACCTCCAGGCAGCCGGCGACCTCGTCGCCCACCGGCCCCACGAGATGGTGATCGGACGCTGCCAGCGCAGCCACGACGTTGTCGAGCCGCGCCTGAAGACGCAGTGGTTCGTGCGGACGCGGCCCCTCGCGGACGCCGCGCTCCAGGCGACGAGGACCCGGCGGACGGTCATCCTGCCCGAGCGCTTCGAGAAGGTGTGGGAGCACTGGCTGACGGACATCCGCGACTGGAACGTGAGCCGCCAGCTGTGGTGGGGCCACCGGATCCCGGCCTGGTACTGCCCCGACGGCCACATCACCGTCAGCCCGTCAGCCGACGGCCCGGACGCCTGCGAGGCGTGCGGACGGCCCGCCGCGGAGCTCACCCAGGATCCCGACATCTTCGACACGTGGTTCAGCTCGGGGCTCTGGCCCTTCTCGACCCTCGGCTGGCCGGAAGAGACCGCGGACCTCGCCCGGTTCTACCCGGGGACGGTCATGGAGACGGCGTACGACATCATCTTCTTCTGGGTCGCCCGGATGATGATGCTCGGCATCCACCTCATGGGCGATGCCCCCTTCGACGTCGTCTACCTCTCCGGCCTCGTGCGCGACCCGTACGGCCAGAAGATGTCGAAGACGAAGGGCAACGTCGTCGACCCCCTCGAGGCGATCGACGAGTCGGGCGCAGACGCCCTCCGCTTCGCGCTCATCCACGGCGCGGCCCCCGGCAACGACCAGAAGTTCAGCGCCGAGAGGCTCGAGCACGCGCGAAACTTCGCGAACAAGCTCTGGAACGCCGCGCGGTTCGTCCTCGGGGCACGGCCCGCGGGCATCGCGGCGGACGCAGCGCGCCGCCCGCCCGACCCGTCCCGTCTCGGCCCGGCCGAGCGATGGCTCCGCAGCCGGGTGGCGGCCACCGTCGTCGCCGCCGACCGGGCCCTCGCCGACTGCACCTTCGGCCAGCTCACGGCGACGCTCTACGACGCGATCTGGGGCGAGTACTGCGACTGGGCGCTCGAGCTCGCGAAGGTCCGCCTCGCCGACGCGGGGCTCCCCGACGCCGACCGCGAGGCCACGTGGTGGACGCTCGTCGAGGCACTCGACACGTACCTCCGCCTCCTCCACCCGGTCATGCCGTTCGTGACGGAGGCGATCTGGGGTCACCTCCCCAAGGCGCCCGGCGACCCCGCCCTCCTCGTCGTGGCGGCCTGGCCGACGCCGGGGACCGCCGATCCGGCCGCCGAGGCGGAGGTCGGCGCCCTCCTCGACCTCGTGCGGGGCATCCGCAATGCGCGGAGCGAGGCGCGGATCGACCCGGCGGCCTGGCTGCCGGTCGAGGCGGCCCTTCCCGCCGCCCTCGACCCCGCGTTTGACGTCCTCCGCCCTGCGCTCGAGCGTCTCGCCCGCGCCCGCCCGCTCGCGCGGGTCGCCGACGCCGCCACCCTCCACGGCGGCCCGGCGGGCCTCGCCGTCGTGGCCGGCCAGCTCGAGGCCGTCGTCCGGCCCGCGGCGGGCGGCGACGGGGACGCTGCGGCGCGCGACCGGGCCCGCCTCGAGAAGGAGCTCGCAGTGGCGGACGCCCTCCTCGTCGCCGCCCGCGCCCGCCTCGCCGACGAGCGGTTCACGGCGAACGCGCCGGCGGCGGTCGTCGATGGGGCGCGCGCCCGCGCAGGCGAGCTCGCCGAGCGGGTCGAGAAGCTTCGGGCGCGGCTCGCCGGGTAGGGCCGCCGCAGGGGCCCGCGGGCCCGCGATGCGGCGCCGCGGCGCCGCATCGCCGCGGGGCCGCCCGTTTGACGGCCCGTTTGACGGCCCGTTT
>JAJZRQ010000023.1:0-6903 GCA_021802585.1 Chloroflexota bacterium | reverse complement strand
GCCCGTTTGACGGCCCGTTTGACGGCCCGTTTCGACGGCCCGCCCCGCGCTGCTAGGATTACGCGGTCCGATCCGATGGAGGTGCCGTGCCGCTCGAGTTCCTGAAACGCAAGAGCCGCGATGAGGCCGCGCCCGTCGTCGCGCCGATCGTCCCGGAGGACGCCTCGGCCCACGACTACATCCTGAAGCTCTACTACGCCGGCAAGAGCAGCGAGGGCGTGCGCCTGAAGGCGGGCCCTCGGGCCCTCGCCGAGCTACCGTCGATGCTCATGGGGATGGCCCGCAGCGAGATCGAGGTCGTCGATCCGCTGCCGATCGAGTTCAGCGAGGCGTCGCCGTCGATCATCCGCTCGTCCGAGGCGATGCAGTGGGTGAACGCCCATCACGGCCACGGGACGGTGACCCGCCACGCGATCTACGTCCTCGAGTCGCTCGACGCCATCGACCTCGCCTTCGACACGCTCGCCGTCGCGCTCCTCGACGGCGAGGTGGATACGTCCGGCTACCCGGAGTACAGCGCGATCGTCGGGGGCGTGGCCTCCCACTGGGACGAGGGGACCGGGGACATGCTCGTGAGGGCGGTCGTCGGGTGGGGCGGCCGCGGGGTCCGCGGCGACACCGACCGGATCGCCGGCCGGATCCTCGGGGGGCTCTTCCAGAACATCCTGGCGAACCAGTACGCCCTCGGCCTCGCCCCGCCCGATCGGCCGGTCCCGGCGGCCGGCCGCGGGGGCCTCGTCTGCGCCCACTGCGGGTTCGCGTCGGCGCACGAGCGGGCCTTCTACTGCCCGAAGTGCGGCATGCGGCTCCTCCGCGGCTGACGGACGGCGAGCGACGACGTGCCGATCTACGACTACGTCTGCAGCGCCTGCGGGCACCGCTTCGAGGTTCTCCACGGGCTCAACGAGACCGGCCCCCACCAGTGCCCTGTCTGCGAGGGCCCGGTCGCACGGGCCTTCGCCCCGCCGACGATCGTGTTCAAGGGGAGCGGCTGGGCGCGCGTCGACCGTCGCTCCGCGGCGTCGAGCCCGCGCCGGCGGTCCTCCGGCGGGAGCGGCTCCGGCGGCGGCTCCAGCGACTCCGCGTCCGGCGACTCCGCGTCGGCGCGAGGCGACCCGGGGCCGGCGCCGACGACGACCTCCTCCGGGTCGGACGACTGAGCCCGTCGCGATGAGCCGCGCCCCGGCGGACTGGATCACCCTCGCGGAGGCTGCGGCGATTCTCGAGGAGGCGAACATCCACCTGCGGCCCGAGACGGTCGGCCGCTGGGCACGCACGGGACGGCTCCAGACGCTGAAGCTCGGCGGCCGGCGCTACGTCCGCCGGGCCGAGGTGCGCGCGCTCCTGCGCCCCCGCCGCCGCGTCGCGGCCGAGGCGCTCCAGCCGGGCCTCTTCGAGGAGATCTGATCGTGGCCGCGCCGGGCCCGGCGGGCGACGCGGCGCGGCGTCCGGCGTTCGAGGACCGGCCGGGAATCGTCGAGCGGGTCACGGCCCGCGTCGCCGCTGCCGTCGAGCCGCTCGTGGCGCGGATTCTCGGCGTCCCCCGGATCGCGATGGCCCGCGCGGTGTACGCGCGCTACGCGGCCGCAGGGGGGCCCGTCCTCGCCCGCGGCCTCGCGTTCGTGGCCCTCTTCGCCCTCGTCCCGGGCCTCCTCGCGGTCCTCTCCGTGGCGGCGTTCCTCGTCGGCGACCCGGCGATCCGCGGCCAGCTCGTGCAGATCGTCGCGGACCAGGTCCCGCCCCTCGCCCCGGTCATCGACGAAGCGCTCCGGAACGTCGCCGGGCTCGCCGCGACCGGCGGGATCGTGAGCATCGTCCTCCTCGTCTGGTCGGCGAGCTCCGTCGTTCGGGCGCTCGACGGCGCGTTCCGCGTCGTGTTCGAGGATTCCGGGAAGGGGCGCACCCCGCTCCGCGACGTGGCGGCCGTGGCCGCTGTCGCCGGCGGCGCCTTCGCGGCCGCGATCGCGCTGGTCCTCGTGACGCTCCCGCGGGGCGCGGGGGATGCGATCGGGATCCCCGACGGGCCGGCCGGCTCGATCGTCTCCTTCACGGTCGCCACGGGGCTCGTGGCCCTCGCCTACCGCTTCGTCCCGCGGCCGCGGCCCGCCTGGCGGACGCTCGCCCTGCCGGCGTTCCTCGTCGGGATCGCCGTCTCCGCGCTCACCGCGCTGTTCGGGGTCATCGGGCCGCTCCTCTTCGGGTCGGCGCAGCTCTACGGCGCGTTCGGAGCGCTGTTCCTCGGCCTCATCTGGCTCGGGACGGCCACCGAGATCCTCCTCGTGGGCGCGGCATGGGTCGCGGAGCGCGCCGAGCGCGAGCGCGGGCGGACGCTCGCCGAACCGCCGGGCGAGGCACCGGGGATCTGAGGCTGCCGACGCGCGGCGGCCTTCGTGCTCAGCCCTGGCGCGTCCCGCAGCGGCGGCAGAACCGGGCGTTCGCCGAGAGGGAGAGGCCGCAGCTCACGCACGACTGGACGGCTGGGCCGCTCGCCGGGGCGCCCGCGCGTGCCGGCGGCCCGGCGAGGACCTCCCGCGAGGAGGCGGCCCACACGGAGGTCGGCTCCGGCCGCGAGAGCGCGAGCCGGGCGGCCCATGGCGCGGCCGACGGTCCCGGCGCCGGCCCGGCGCCACCCCTGCCCGGGGCTGGCGGGGCAGCCGCCCACCCCGGCGCGTCCGGCCATGCGGGCTCCCCCTCGGCGGGGGAGTCGGGGGCGACGACCCGCCACGTGGGCTGCTCGGCCGTGTCGAACGGCGCAGGCGCGGCGGGCACCGGCTCGGCGGCGGACGCGGGGGCGGGGGCGGCCGACGGCTCGGCGGCGAGCGCGGCGGGCATGGGCTCGGCAGCGGACGCGGCAGCCACCTCGCCGCCGCTCCCGGGCGGCGGGGCCGCGGCGCCGCTCGGGACGGCGCCCGGCCGGCTCGACCCCGCCCGCGCGGGGCGGAAGCGGCCGAGGAGGCTCCGCGTCTGCCCGCGGGCGGCGACGGCGCGGTCGACCGGGGACGACGGCGCCGCGGGCTCGCCGATCTCGGCGAGGGCGGCGATCTCGGCCGGGAGGGCGGCCTCCCCCGCAACGCCGGCGGCCGCGCGGAGTGCCGCGGGCTCACCCGGCGTCGCGGCGGCCTTCCGCGGCTCGGCGGCGACGGCCTCGGCGACGGGGACGGGCTCCACGGCCGGGACCTCGAGGACGGGTGCCTCCACGACGATCGCCGCGGGCTCGTCGGGAGCGGCGGGCGTCGCTTCGATCACGGGCTCGGCGGGCGCTCCCTCCGCGGATCCGAGCTCGGGGCGCGACCCGGCGAGCGCTGTCTCGATCTCGGCAAGCTCCGCCGGGGTGAGCTCCTCGGGGACCGTCGCCGCTGCGCCCTCGAGCGCGGCGAGGGCTTCCGCCGCGCCCACGCCCGCAGGAGGGGGAGAGCCCGCGCCCTGCGGGGTCGGGGTGCTGGCGATGGCCTCGCGGGTGGCTGCGTCGCCAGCCACGACCCCGATCTCGACCTCGCCGGTCCGCGGGAGCGGCGTCCTGGCTGGGGCCTCGCCGCGCTCGAGGTCGACGCGGGGCCAGGCCATCGCCTCCGCCGGGGCCGGCTCGGCGCCCGGCTCCGCGGTCCCCTCGACCCGGAGGTCGGGGAACGCAGCCGGCAGGACCTCCCGGGTGAGGTCCGGGGCGCAGGTCAGGCACTCGCCGGCCTTCTCGTTCCAGCAGTTCGGGCACGTGTACTGGCGGCAGGAGAGGCAGAAGTTGAACGTCCGGTGGAAGGCGTCGAGCTGGTTCGCGAGGGCGGATCGCGCCTCGTCGTCCCGCGCCGCGGCCATCGCCTCGGCCATCGGCAGACCGTCGTTCGTGACGTAGTTCCGGAGTCCGCGGGTGAGGACGCGGACACGGCCGAGGCCGGCCCGCCGGGGTCGTGCCGCCTTCTCGAACGAGTACCGCGCGCCGCAGCGTTCGCAGAACGATTCAGTGATCGTGTCGGTCATGGAGCCCCCGGCGTAGCGCCCACGGCAGGTCACGGACTCATCCGCGGGGCCGAGAGTATACCGTAGGGTTGCCGTCGCCCCGGGGACCGAGGTACCTCTCGGCGCGCCCGATCGTCCCTCGCGCGTCGCCGGACGCGCCCGCATGGAGGCAGACCCTCGCCGATGCGCCCACTCGCCACGCTCGAACGATTCCTCGAGCGGCTTTTCGAGCGCCCGACCGCCCGGCTGCTCGGCGCCCGGCTCGAGCCCGTGACGCTCGCCCGGCGCCTGGAGCGGGCGATCGACGAGGCTCGGCGCGCCGGCCCCGACGGGCCGGTCGCCCCCACGCGGTTCACCCTCCAGGTGAGCCTCGGCGACGCGGCCGCCCTCGCCGCCCTGCCCACGCTCGAGGAGGAGCTTGCCGGCGTCGCCCTCGACCACGCCCGGCGCAGGGGCTACCGGATCCGCGAGCAGCCGGTGGTCGCCGTCCTGGGCGTCGCCGGGCTGGAGCCCGGCGACCTGCGGATCCTCGCCGGCTTCGCCGACAGCCGGGCGGCGGTCGAGCGGCCGGGCGCCCTCCACGACCGGACTCTCGTCCACGCCCTGCCACCGGTCGTCGCGCCGGGCACGGTCCTCCGCGTCGCCGCCCCGGGCGGCGCAGCGCGCGACATCCCGCTCGACGGACGCCCGCTCACGATCGGCCGGGCGGCCGACGCCGACGTCGCGGTGCCCGACCCCCTCGTCTCCCGCCGCCACGCCCGCCTTGCGCCGCGCGGCGGGCGCCTCGTGCTCGTCGACCTCGGGAGCACGAACGGGACGCGGGTGAACGGCGCCGCGATCCGGGAGGCGGTCGTGGGACCCGGCGACCGGATCGAGGTCGGCGCGACCCGCCTCGAGATCGTGCCGCCCGGAGCGGGGGCGAGGTCCTGATGGACGCCGGCCTCAACCTCGTCCTCTGGGGGATCCGGCTGGCGTTCCTCGGCCTCCTGTGGCTCGCCCTCGGGCTCATGGCGCGGGCGCTCCTCCGCGACGTGCGGACCGCGGCGCGGGCCCCCGCCGCCGCCCTCGGGCGGCTCATCGTCGTGGCCTCGGGCGGGCAGCCGGCGCCGGGGACGGTCTACGCGCTCGACGCGATCACGACCCTCGGCCGCGACCTCGGCAGCAGCGTCGTCCTCGACGACCCGTACGCCTCGCAGCACCACGCCGTCCTCACGTTCCGGGGGCGGGCCTGGTACGTCGAGGACCTCGAGAGCACGAACGGGACGTGGGTGAACGGCGCCCGCGTCGCCGCCGTCGCTGCCCTCGGGTTCGGGGACGAGGTGCAGATCGGCGAGGTCCGGCTCCGCCTCGAGCGCGGGCGCCCGTGAGCGGGTCGCTCGCGGGCGCCGCCGTGCCGTCGCCGGCCGCCGGGACGCCTGCCCTCCCCGGCTTCCCGCGGCCGCGGGCGCGGCGCCGCGAGCTCGGACTCCTCCTCGCCGTCGCGGCCGCGATCGCCGTCGGCAGCCTCTCGCTGGGGCTCCAGCGGACCGGGCGGCCAGAGCCCGCCGACCCGGCCGCGCTCGCCCTCTTCGTCGGGGGGCTCCTCGTCGTCCACCTCGCGCTCGTCGCCTCCGGGCGGCGCGTCGACGAGGTCCTCCTGCCGGCCGTGGCCCTCCTCGCCGGGATCGGGCTCCTCCTCATGGAGCGCCTTCCGCAGGACCTCGTCGTCCAGCGGATCGGCCCGTGGACGCTCGGCCTCGGTGAGCTCCAGCTCCTCTGGCTCGGCCTCGCCGCCGTCGTCGCGACGACGACTGCGGTGCTCCTCCGCTCCGACCGCTGGCTCCGCCTCTACAAGTACACGTGGGCCGCGGCCGGCCTCGGCCTCCTCGCCCTCACGTTCGTCTTCGGGTCCGACGTCAACGGCTCGCGCCTCACCCTCCAGCTCGGCCCGATCGCCGGCCAGCCGTCGGAGCTCCTCAAGGTCATCCTCGTCGTCTTCTTCGCCGCCTACCTCGCCGAGAACCGCGTCCTCCTCGCCGACGCCCGCGTCCGGGTCCTCGGGCCGATCTCGGTGCCGCCCCTGCCGTACCTCGCGCCGATCGGGGCGATGCTCGCCATCGCCCTCGGGATCGTCGTCGTCCAGCGCGACCTCGGGGCGGCGCTCCTCTTCTACGCCGTCTTCCTCGGGCTCCTCTACCTCGCCACCGGCCGCAGGACAGACGTCGTCCTCGGGCTCCTCCTCTTCGTCGCCGGTTTCGCCCTCCTCGCCGCGCTCTTCCCGCACGTCCAGCAGCGGATCGCGACGTGGCTCGACCCGTGGAACGACCCGCTCGGCGACGGGTACCAGCTCGTCCAGGCGCTCCACGCGTTCGCCCGCGGCGGGCTCCTCGGGACCGGTCTCGGGGCGGGCCTGCCGGAGATCGCCGGGCGTCCGCCAGTCCCGGCCGTCCACACCGACTTCCCCCTCGCCGCGATCGGCGAGGAGCTCGGGATGACCGGCGTCGTCGCCGTCCTCGCGGCGTACCTCCTCGTCGTCGGGCGCGGCCTCCGGATTGCGGCGTCGTCCCGCGACGACTTCCGGGCGCTCCTCGCGGCCGGCCTCGCCCTCGTCGTGGGGGTCCAGGCGGCGGTCATCGCGGGCGGTACCCTCGAGCTCATCCCGCTCACCGGGATCACCCTCCCGTTCGTCAGCTACGGCGGCTCCTCGCTCCTCGCGAACGCGCTCGTCGTGGGGATCCTCCTCGCCCTCTCCGACGCCGGGCCGGAGCCGCCGCCGCCGCCGCGTCCCCACCGGGCGTCGATCCCCCGCCCCGGGCGGCGCCCCGAGACCGTGCCGTGAGGGCCGACGACGGCCGCGCGGCGGCCCGCGAGCGGCCGCTCGCGGAGCGGGTGGTGTCGCTTGCCGTCGTCCTCGTCCTCGCGTTCGGCGGGCTCGCCGCCGGGGCGACGTACTGGCAGGTGGTCCGAGCCGAC